>JAKISS010000001.1 GCA_021648485.1 Gammaproteobacteria bacterium | reverse complement strand
TATCGCCAACGGGCGGTACAAAAATCACATCACCCGGTTGCATACGTGCATCGGCACTGGTATCACCACGCAGTAATAAATCATACAGATCCAGTTGCTGAATCAATTTACCACGCCGTTTGAGTTGCACATTACGCAGCGAGCCGATAGGCCGCACACCACCACTGACAAACAACGCATTGGTCATAGTGGACAACGAACTCACCGTGTACGCGCCGGGTCGATTGACATCACCCAGCACAAAAATACGCATGGAGCGCAGCTCCCCAAGAGAAACATGAATCTGCACACCGGGCATTTGTTTTTTGACACGCTGTTGCAGGTCATTTTTCAATTCATCAAAACGCACGCCAGTGATCGCAATGGGGCCGATACCCGGAAACTGCAACACGCCTTCACGATCAATCATCAGTTCATACTGCTGATTTTCTTTGCCGTATAATTGCACCTGCACCGTGTCGCCGGGGCCGACAACATAATCAACGGGAATGGGAATTTCAGTCACCGGTGAAAAAGTAGTGGGCACACCTGCAAACAAATCATAACCAAAGGGCTTGAGCATTTTACCCGTCTCAGCGGATTCCAGAGCATTGTCTTCCTGCATGGGCAGCAACATAGGTACAACCACTTCAGGTTGTTCCAGCGGTATTAACTTGTCAGTAGTGCCGGGTGTTTTTTTAAATGTCTGCAATAACTCGGTCTGCTGCTCGGGGGATAACTGATCCAGCATTTGCATCTGCTCTGCCGACGGTACCGCAGCCGACGGTGCCGCAGAAATCACCAGGAAAAATAGTGCGCAAAGTATGACTGAACCACTACGCCCGGTAGCACGAATCAAAAAATTTTCTCGTAAATCGATAAACACAATGATGCTCTCACTCCGTGCAACAGTTTTATTATTTTATCATGGATACTATTTATGAAAGGCCGACAACAAATGGCGGCCACTCCAGTCAAATAACAGAGGGTTTTCCACGATAGTGTATAAATCACCGGGTGATTTTACCATCTGCCCCACATCGCGTGTCCACGGCGAAATGGCAAATCGTGCAACCGCCTGAGTATCCCGGGTCAACATGCTCCCCAGAGGAATGGAAAGAAAAATACCCTTGTCATTATACGGATCATCGGGACTGCCCGGCGAGGTGATATCCCGCCCATCCGTGACGGTATACCAGGCACCGATACGCACACCGGAGCGAAAACGGCGTTGTATTTCATAACGCACACCGACATCCTTGGCCAGAAAACGCCCACCGCGCAAAGTAAAAGTCAAACCCTGTTGTTGTAAACGGTAATGCACAGCCGCAATAGCGGTGGTGGTACGGTAATCACGGAAACCAAAACCACCATCGGTATTGCGTTGTCGCAGGGTATCCACACTGAAATCCATAGCCCAGGGGCTGGACTTGGAAAAATACAATAACTGACCACCCGCCCCGGCAAACATACGCTCGTAATAACCCGCCGAGGCTCGGGCATAAAAACGTGGCCGTAACTGTAAATACTGGTTCAACATCAATTGATCAAGGATAAACTCGCCATCACGAGTGTAATCACCCACATCAGAACGCACATGGGGCAGCACACTATTGGAACGATCCTCTACTTTGCTGACATCCTCCAACAGACGTAAACGCAACCCGCCTTGCACAAACAAACCACGTCCCAGCTGCCGGGTATACGTCGCCAGTGAAAAAGTCTCATAACGCAGCGCACCGTTGGCATCATTAAAATAGATGCCCGCGTTAAGAGGAATAAAGCGCACCCGGTCCAATGCACGACTCTCACGGCGCAGACTAAGAGCATGACCTTCTTCGTTAGGTACCCACTGGAAATGCTCAAAGGATTTTGTCTTTTCAGGAATGGAGGGTTGCACGGGTAATTGATGCTCAATCAGAACCGTGGCATTGGCCAGTTGTTTTGCGGTATCAGGGCTGCTGTAGCTGACGGTTACCCCCTTGAGCAATTCACCGTAGGTGACGTTGCCAGCAAAAAACCGTTCCAACAACGGTAAATCATGAAAATCATAAGTCACCAGCGCCAGATCTGTGGGTGTAAACCAGGTGATGTGAATAGCATCAAGGTCACGCGGCCCCAACGACAATACAGTACGTACTGCACGGCCAACAGCACGCGCCACCAGAGAGATACGCCGGTGAGCAAACCCCATGTGCAACTCTCGGCCCACCAGTAAAATTTGCACGTTACGAAAACCCTGCCGCTCCAAAGCCGCAATCAGCTGTTCGCGTGATTCGGAAGAGTCGCGCCATGTCACCAAATCGACTCGCTCGGTCTTTACCATAAATGGTGGTGGTTCATCCAGCTTAGGGATAAACTCACGCTGCATCAATGGGATGGACACATAGGCGTTAAGCCCCACATCCCCATTTTGCCAAGCCAGACGCCCACCCACCCAACCCCAGCGATAACCGATGGAGAATGTGTCTGCGCCCTTGCGCCTCACTGCGCCACTGGTGGCCGCAAAGCGGTCATTTACATAGTCCGTGGCATCGTATTCATAAATCAGGTCAAAACCCGGTGCCCAGGCAGGCTGGTATTGCAGGCCACCAAAACCACCGTCGAGCCGTCCCCGCCCCAAACCCAGACTAAAATCCACTGAACCAAACTGCTTGCTCATCACCACAAAATTCGCGTCAAATACCCGGGTACCCAAAAAATCCCGGGTACCCACACTGATTGCAGGAAGATAACGCTGCTCTTGCAATAACAACAGTTTGGCATCGAAAGCCTTGTCTTTAAACGTGCCGAAGTTGGGATTCGCCAATCCCCGGGTATCACTCACCGAAGTATATCGCGCACCCAGTTCTAATCGCGGGAAAATACTCAAACTGCTCCAGAAGGCTCGGTAGGGTTCAAATCGACTGAAACCAAAACGCAGTGTGCCATCCTCCGCCACTCGTGCCGTTGGCATATTCACCAAGCCGGTTTGTCCCGTTTGCGAGGGAGTGGCCAGCGGTGCTGCGGCATACAACGGCAAGCTGCCCGTCCACAACACAGCACATAGTAAAATACTGTTAAATCTCTGCTCTTCAAACATGTGATTGTTTTTCGTTCACACTATTTACCGTTGAATTCAAAAACCAGATACAAAAACGCCCCTGGCCTTACAGGCCAGAGGCGTTAATAAAACAAATTCTGTAAATGAAAGAATTAATGATTTGAGGTGCTGGAACCACCACCAGAACTTGCCAAGGCAGCAATCGCACCTGCGGCCAACGCACCAATAGCCACCATAGTGCCAGTACCCATCGCCGCCGCCGAACTCGCCGTACTGCCAGCTTCTGTACTTGTACCCGCAGCACTCGTATCTGCCACCGGGTCCGGAACAGTCGCACTGGCACCCGCACCAATAGCAGCGGCCAACTGAATTTCCTCACCTGCAAAAGCAAAGCCACTCAATGCCAAACTAATCACTACAGCAACAAATAATTTTTTCATCTTGTTCCTCCAAAAATAACCAACAATACGCTAAGTATAATGCTACTGTGTTAACGATGCATAAACCATATACCCGTTTTCATTCAACCCTTATATTCAGAGAAAGCAAAATGGGTAATCTGTATCCCACCCTCCCTGCGTTCTATCTGAATCCACAGCGGTCCTTGATAATGATCACGTTTATTTTGACCGTTAGCCTGCACTTCAACATTATAAACACCCTCACCTCGGACAATATCGCCATCCCATGTCCACTGCATTTCTTTAAAGCCTATCATTCGGAATGAAGTAGCATTAAACAATCCGACATAATCTTCCCGAATACCCTTCACCGTGGCCCGATCACTGGTTTGGGCATCTTTTGCAAAAAGTTGCATGAAAGCTTCAATATCACCCGCCGCGTAGGCGCTAATGAGCGTGCTCAATAATGCATCCAGTTCTTTTTCTGGAATACGGCCAACAGGATTCGCACTCGCTGCACCTGCATCAATGGCAGGTTGCGTTTCCACACGTTCAATCACCACAGCATTGGACGTGTAATAACGAATGATTTGTAACTCACCAGAATGACTTTCCGCCTGTAGCGTCACGTCTCCGCTTTCTTCATAAGCAGGCTGCCCGTCTCTGCCTTGCACCGAAACCATATATTGCCCACTGCCACGCACATAACCGGTTTTCTGCTCCCAACTCATATTTCTAAATTGCATACTACGCTCGGTGCTATTTTGGAATAACCTCTGATACTCACCCCGTACACCCGCTATATCAATCGATTTGTTGGTGCGCACTTCAGGCGAATATAACGCCAACAGTGTGTTCAAATCGCCTGCCTGATAGGCAGCGGTCAATACCGTGAGCATTTTATCCAGGCTCGCAGAACTGATCAGGTCGGCTGATACAGCTGCTTGTGCCTCTTCCGCTGCTTTTGCCTGCGCTTCGGCCTTCGCTTTAGCGGCGGCTTTTGCCTCCACTGCCGCTTTTCCCCTGGCCTGTTTCTCTGCCTGTGCTTTGATTTCAGCCTCACGCTGTCGCTTGGCTATCGCTGCTGCTCTTAGTTTCGCTTGTGCATCTGCCTCTGCTTTTGCCTGAGCCTCTGCTTCTGCTTTGGCTGCCTCAGCTTGCGCTGCCGCTTTGGCAGCTTCTTCAGCAGCACTTGATAACAAAGCTGCCTGAGCTGCTTGCACCATTTCTAATGTCGCTACGGCTTCGCTGTTGACTTCACTAGTCAGTGGTTCCACCATTACGGGAGCAGCAGCTGGTTTCGTTACCTGTTCTGCTACAATCACTGACACACTCGGCAAATCAACAGCCACTTCTGGTTCAGCCTCTCTCGTCATTTTGATTTGAGTCAACCATAAAACAAATACAATAACCGCAACACCAGCAATCAGCATCATGTTGCGAACGGTTGGTGCTGTGCGTGCATCCTCAGCAATCATTTCACTCGTATTCGCAGGCGGAGGACGCAGTCCCGAATTAACCGCACGGCCCATATTGGGTGACAAATCCAGATCTAACGCCTCTT
This sequence comes from Gammaproteobacteria bacterium, assembly GCA_021648485.1. Classification (GTDB taxonomy): domain Bacteria; phylum Pseudomonadota; class Gammaproteobacteria; order SZUA-152; family SZUA-152; genus SZUA-152. Next base: position 89,305 of record JAKISS010000001.1, on the reverse strand, counting down.
CGACATCCTCGACATCGTTTAGAGGTTTCGCAATTTCCTCCGGGCGTGCTGTTATTTCAGAGCGACACAAAGACTCATAGGCTGCGCCCACTCGTGATACACCACTTTCATCGTTAAGCTTTTTATCCTGGCGTAACAATTTCATCAATAAACCGTAGTGAGCTTCCACCTCGATCAGGCTTGCATCCGACGCAAGGCCCAATACACGAAAATCATCTCCACCGGGCAAAAACAATACACGACGCACAAAAAAACGTACTGCGGCTCGCAGCATGGCGGGCGAAATACCCATTACAGAAATTTGACGCAATCCTGATAACACATGATCTTCGGCAATTGCCAATTCCAAAATGGCCTTAATGCCTTTAGGCAGAGGTTGACCGGGATCATCCAACCCTGGGAAACTCCGTGGTGAACGATGAAAAGCTAACACCAAACGCAGAATTTTGCGCAATACCACTTCCTGAGGATCTCCCGGCGCATCCGGCAACGGTGCCATTACACTTGGCGAAGGTTGATTGGCGGGACGTTCTGTCGTTGCTTCGGGTGGGCTTACAGCTGTCTCTCTACCACCGGCAATAACTCGAAAACGCTCCATTTCCGCAGGCGCATTGTTATTGCTGTCGTCAATTTCAATATCATCCGGTTGTGCCTGTGCCACATGCTGCATCCACCCGTCATCGGGGACTATCCGATCCATCATGCCACCCTCTTCTGGAAAGGAAACAGCCACAGCAGCATGGCTTTTGTCGATATCCACAGTGACAGGTTCAGACGGCGGACTAATATCCGGTTTATCTATGTTCACTTCTTTAACTTCGCTAACCTGTGCAGGAACAGAATCAGCAGTCGCTATTTTGGATACACTGTTTATTACTTGAGGTGTATCCGCTGTCTCGACAGACACGATATCGGATAATGCGCCTGTGTTTATTTTTGCGGGCCGGGCAATCGGCCTGCCGGAAATCTCACTTTGTAATTCATCAGTAACTTCACGCAGTACATCCGCGTTAATCATGTGCAACTCTTCGAGGCCGCTAAACAGCAAAACCCGGTCACACAACATATTGATGCGTCGCGGCACACCTTCGGTATATCGGTAGATAATCTCAAACGCTTCATCGGTAAAATGGGGGTCATCATTCCAGCCCACATGAGCCAAACGACTTTCCACATAGTTCTGGCATTCATCTTCACCCAGCGCGCTGAGGTGATAATTAGCAATCACGCGCTGGCGGAGTTGTTCCAAGTCCGGATGATCCAGCATTTGACGAAATTGCACCTGACCGAGCAGAAAGGTCTGTAACAACGCCTGCTCACCCACTTGCAGGTTAGAAAGCATGCGCAATTCTTCAAGCGAGCGGGCGGGCAGATTCTGAGCCTCATCCACTACCAGCAATACCCGCTTACGCTCACGGGAACGGGCCATGAAAAAAGCTTCCAGGGTTTTCAGCAACCCCGCCTTATCCTGGCCTTCATAGCGCAGCCCAAAAGAAGCCAGCACCATGCGCAGCATTTCATCAGCTTCCAACTGGGTTGTGGTCAAATGGGCAACCACCACATCAGACTGGTCCATATCCTGCAAAAGAATTTGTGCCAGGGTCGTTTTACCCGTACCCGGCGCACCGGTGATCACCACAAACCCTTCGGCCTGGCTTAGCCCGTAACGTAAATAAGCCAGAGCACGCTTGTGGCCACGACTGGCGAAAAAAAAGCTCGGGTCAGGACTAAGACGGAAGGGTTTGGCTCGCAGCTGATAAAAATTCTCGTACACGCTGAATTCCCTTAATTATGGTTGATCTGGCTCTCTATCGGCCGGTATGTGGTCTACTTTCACTCGGTTATCCGAAAACACTCGCCTAGCTCTAAAAACGTTAGGATTCCGAGAGAGCTATTTTACCACTAAATTCCGGTTTTTAAAGTAAAAACTTAAGGCAAAATGACCATTTCCTCGCCAATACACACATTATTTTTACGGGTACTTGAAAATCAAACAATTTCCGACTGGTTTCATCAGAAAATACCGTTGTATTTATACGCTATCCTGGAGGGTATTCGCTATCATTTTGACAACGTCAAACAGTTGTGATTTCACGTACCTCACCCATTCGCCAAAGCGAAAAATTTCAGCAAAAACCCAAAACTGAGAGAAATGTGGTAAACGTGTGTACCATGTTGATACAAGATGTATCAGCACCAATTCCAACCAATCTACTCTCGACATAACAGCAAATCTATACTGGAAAAAGCCAGTAACCTGGATTAATCACGCCACAAAAAAACGTGTAAATCAGATCTTCCCTTTGATTTGCAAGGATGTACAAGCATCGCCAGCTGATAATATTCAGGCTAACTACTGGTAGCTGACATTCAAATATCAGAACTGTAATATCAAACACCGCTGAGACCATTGCGTAAATTATCGAAAATCATCGTAAAATATCTGGATAATTTACGGATCGCTCATTCCCAGAAAGGAAAAAAATCAGCAAACAGTTTAAAAACAATAAGTTGGATTAACTGATAAAGCAGCAAGGTTTTATCGAAATGAACTGCCACTTCCGACAATTTTGTTGACAACAAATTTCTAGCCAATGACAACAAAACAAATAGGCTCATCAGAAAACACCCATAAATTTTATATCACCATAATTCAACTCAAAATGACCATAAGTAAACCGAGTGATCTATATATTTAACAATCAGTTGAGGCGTTTTATTTCAAGCAAAAAAGCCAATGAGCATGATATCTGTTTGAATTAATACAATAGAGACACAAAACAAAATGGCATTGGCAAGTTTTTATCTTTCAAATCACCTTACCGAAGGCTTTAACAGGTTGACACATTGCAAGTAATCACCGATCATCACCCGCGATTATTAGTGGTAATGGGATTATCACGTAGTGGCATTGGGAGTATCACGCAGGCGTGCGCATTTGATTGCATAGCTTTCAGCTATTCAAGGTTAAAACGCTCAGCCAGACGATCATGGACGAAACAAAAAATGAAACACAACATCCTACCTACCCCTCACACATATCCAGCAACACGGTCTTCGTATCTTGAAACCAGGGGAGACATAATTATGAGTCCTATGTTGGGTATGCAAATGCCACTCAGCGATTAAATAGAAAAAACTGGGGTGTATTACTTCTCCACTTAACTTTTAGTTACTCCTACACCCCACACACGACCGCCCGTAAAAACAGAAAACGGTTTGGGGCGCTGGTGTTATCTCATGAATGAGAACACTACCTGTCAGGGTGATGAAATATTTAATAAATCAGGGATCAGAAGATGTGCTACGCACCGAGACTCTTAAGCATTTGCTTAATAAGCATATTTTCATACCAAGAAGAGCACTGATCGATCTTGTTGAACATATTTCATATCAATAACATGTAAATAGATGGATACATTTTGTAATAAATAGCGTGTAGTTATTGGGGAACTAACACCAAATTATTTTGGTGTCTTAATAGACTATTCAGGTTTAACCAAAAATAAGTACCGAAAACCTACACATGTTTAATAACATAACTTACAGACACACATATCGAAGAAGCATCAAGCTCAGTATTTAGAGCATTATCAAACCAGCTTAAGTTATATCAAGTCTAACTTGGTTCTGCTTCACTCAATCGTAACGACAGGAGCATGTTTAATCTACATACCCCATCGAACGATGCTGGTTTTAATCAAAATTACATATGTTTTCTGTAACATAAAGGAATATGCGGGTAAGCCCTCTTTGAATAATCGCTCAATGTATTTGATAGAAACACATAAACAATCAGGTATCCAACACCACAATGATGGTAAGCCTGAAGTGATGTTTATGGTCTCAAATAAACCTGGGCTCATTCTCGATCTGGGTGAATATAGCGATAAAGCGATTGAAGTACTGGAGCATAATGTAACGCGCAACCCCCTGTACTTACGCAGCCATGTTCAGAGGATCTATCTTTACAGAAAAATTAAAAATGGTGATGCTTTGTATGGTGCCTTATTGGATCTGTTTATAGCGCTCAATACTAAAGGCTTTGAAATAAGACAACGCTTATTATTTGAATCCAAATGTTACCTGGATTCTCATCATTTCAATGTGCTATATCAGCGATTAGGTAATGGCATAAATGCGTCAACTGTATTGCCGTTAAGCTACTATTCACGACTTTCGAAAGGTTTGATCGGCACAATCGACTTACTTATCAGCAACAATCATTCGGCTACAGATGAAGCGCGTGACCCGCAAATGGAAGCGCATGAATACTTGGAATATGGAGAAGTTGATGAAGCAAGGAAAGTTTTAGAGGTCGCCGTATTAAAAGAGCCTTGGCGTAAAGAATTACATATAGACTTACTTGAGATCTACAAAGCATCTCGTGATGCAGACAACTGTGACGCAATGTATCGTCAACTAGCTGATAAATTTATTCCTGATCATCACGCGTGGATACAAACGGCAAAACACATTCATCTGGCCACAGGAGAGATAGATGGATAATCACACAAGGCCTGTAAAAATTGCAGCATTAGGTATGGAACAACGCACCTACAGTACGTTGCAATTATTTTTTCATGAACATTGCAAGGATAGCTACGTTCTGGTGGAAGAAAATTCTGCTGACATCAGCATAATAGATATGGACGGGTTTCAGGCGCACAGAATGCTGGAAGAACATAAAAAACATTACCCAAATCAACCCTCAATCCTGATTTCTCTCTCCCATGACAAAACGTATGATGCGGTATATATTCGCAAACCGATTATGCTAGCGGCTCTTTCCTCAGCCCTGCTCAAAGCAAAAGAACGATTACAGCAACCTGCTGCTGCAAAAACACCCGCTCCAGAAGTGCCTACTACGAAAATAGTGCCACAGTTACAAATAGTTGCCAGCAACCCGGAGACAGTCACCCCTGTGTTGCTGAATAACGTTGTTCATAACCCACATAAAATCGCAAGACAGGAAAAATCAACGTCCAAACATTTTAATCAATATCGATATTCAGCAAACTTTCTAACTGAAGACGCCGACCTGGAGCATATCAATACCAAACTGGCCGAGAACTTCAATCCTGACAACCCGATACAAATAGCCAAGCTTCAATACCAGCCTGAGCAAACGCTACAAGGATATTTTCAGAAAGCATATTTCACCGCGCTACAAAAACAACAAAACGTACTCTTAAAAGGGGTTTGGCGTCCAATAACCATACTTCACGCATCAAAACAATTAAGAGTTGAAAAAAACTTCCGCCATTTATATGCGTTGTCGGGAATGCTTTTTGATAAATCCGACGTTTCAATCACCGTTCTGGATAATAACGTAGACTGTGAACCCGGCTTGCATGAAACCGTTTTACCGGCAGAGCCTTTTCTCTGGAAGCTAGCCATGCGCACATCACGCGGACGTGTGCCAGCAAACACAAATTTCACTACACCCATCAAACTAATACGCTGGCCTAACTTTACTCGGACAATCATCACACCCCACGCACTTAGAATTGCCGCATTATGGGCAAGACAGCCAACATCCCTGATGGACACAGCGAGTTATTTAGCAGTTCCATTACAACATGTATTTATGTTTTATACCGCAGCCGTTTCACTGAATTTTGTAGCACCTGTAATGACTGAAGAAAACCATTCAACCGCTACGCTACCGCCGGTTAAACATCACCGATACCGGAAAATTTTTCAAAATTTACTTGAACGACTACGCAGCAATTAATGTTGCTCACAGAACTCAAGTAATAAAACCTTATGACAAATTACAAAATAATATTCACAGGCCCTGTTGGTGCTGGAAAAACCACAGCAATATCCTCGATTTGTGATCGTCCCCCGCTCTCAACGGACAAAATTGCAAGCGATATGACACGAGACGTCAAAAAAACAACCACCGTAGCATGCGACTATGGCACAGTTCGTTTAAATGGCGGCGATTGCCTCCATCTCTATGGTACACCAGGCCAGGAGCGCTTTGATTTCATGTGGGATATCCTGGTGTCAGGTGGAATTGGTTTAGTTTTACTGCTGGACAATACGCGACCAAACCCTTTCCAAGATATGGACTTTTTTCTTGACCAATTTCAAGACTTTATTAATCAAACTCAAATCGCAATTGGTGTCACGCAAATAGATCGCAAGTCAGCACCCTGTATTGATGATTACCATAACCATCTAAGTAAACAGGGATTGACTATTCCAATTTTTGACGTGGATGCCCGTAAACGACAAGATGTTTCATTGCTTATTAAAGCATTACTTTTTTCGCTGGACCCTGGCCTGATAGAAAACAATGACTGATTTTACTATTAAAGAAAACCTTTACATTTACCCCACACCAGCTGGTGCATATTATGCAGTATCAAGCCCTACGGATGATCCCGCAAAAAGATTATTACGCACACTGTTTCAGTTCATGGAAACCCCGTCCTTGACGATTGATGAGTTACATCTATACACAGGCATAAAAGATAAAAATGAAATTACTGCACTATTAAAACGCATGCAAGGCCTGGATTGGCTACAGGGCTGTAAAGAACCACAGAGCGCGCCTTTAGGTGACTTTGAAAAGATATTACCCGAATTGCTATCGCCATTATCCAACAGGGGAAATGTATTACTAGCTGACAACCTGGGATTTCATATTGCCTATAATGGTTTTAATTACGAAACAGTGGAACAATTGTCCGCATTAAGCGCCGACATATCCTCTTTGCATGAACGACACATAGGATTATTAGAAAACAACCTTGGCCTGAACTCCAGCGCTTGGGCCATTGTAGATGCTGCTGGGAACAGTCAAGTGGGATTTTGGCCACTGTACATTGGTGAACAACGATTCGTATTGGTTATAGGTGGACTACCCCGCATGAACCAACCAATATTGATATCATTGATATGGGCTTTGAATATGCGCTTTGCCAAAGAGAATTAACATAGCCCTTTAATTTCAACAGATATAGAGAAAAAAATGATAGACAAAAAAGGAAATAGTATTAAACCCGACTTTATTGAACTTACACGTTACGCCAAACAATTCTCAGGTTTAACAATTGAAAAAGAGGATGTATTATTAAGCGTGAAGGATGAGGTTGCTCCATTACTTGTCACCGTAACCGATAATTTTTACGATGCAATGAACGACATACCTGAGGCGGCATCATACCTGGAGGGACGCATAACGGGACTGAAACAAACCCACTTAAACTGGATGAACAGCGTCTTCACTGGCCCATACAATGAAAAATACACAGAGTCAATGTACGATGTTGGCGATATTCATGTTCGAGTTAATCTGCCCGTAGAATTTATGAGCGGCGGCGTTACGCTTATATGCAACGAGCTTTATAAAATAATTTTTGAGCTATATGGCGAGGATTCCGTAAAAACACACAACCTCATTAGCGCCATAAACTCCGCGCTAGGATTTTCACTATTTGTAATGCAAAAATCCTATAATGCTTCTGTTGATGAAGCCTTGGATAAATTTTTATTGATAACGGGCATGAGTGAAGCCTTGTTTGCAAAATTATCTTCCTCATTCAATGCAACTAAACCCTAAACTTTATTCAACCTGACACCTTACTAGTAGGAGCACATAATAATGCGACAAGAAATGCTTGGTTCAATCCTCAACGAGCTGAACGGCTCATCAGTAGACATAGAAGCGTCAGCAGTAATTTCAACTGATGGATTGCTGATTTCATCTGTATTACCCCAGGAGATGGATGAGGACCGTGTCGGCGCAATGAGCGCAGCCATGATATCGCTCGGAGATCGAACAGCACAAGAATTAGCCAGGGGTGACTTAGAGCAAGTACTTGTTAAAGGTAACACAGGCTACATTCTGATGACCTACGCTGGCCAGGATGCAGTTATCACTGTACTTGCCAAACCAAAAGCAAAGCTTGGTTTAATTTTTCTTGATGTAAAACGGGCTGCGGAGAATATTGCCAAAGTACTTTAAATTGATGCTATGGCGAATATAGATAAGTCGCGCGCTACACTGCGCGCGCTTTATCACACCGCCCCATAGAAACCTTAGGCAAAGCGTTGTGTGAAATTTCGCCCACTGATTCTCAGCTGATCATATCGCATTACTTTTCATTCACCGACGACTTCAAACTAAAACAATAACCACGACCGCGCAGTGTCTCGATAACATTTAGTGAACTTTGTGGGTCCAGCTTACGACGCAAACGCCCGACAAACACCTCAATCACATTGCTATCGCGATCGAAATCCTGATCATAAATATGCTCGGTCAATTCTGCTTTAGAAACAACCTGACCTGCACGTACTATTAAATACTCCAAAACCCGATATTCATACGCTGTAAGCTCAACTGGCTCATCATGCATAGTAACTTTTTGTGCCAATGAATCCAGCGTTAAGGGGCCAAACATCACTACTGATTGCGTCCAACCTACCGCCCTGCGTAACAAAGCTCTGATGCGCGCAATCAATTCTTCCATATGGAAGGGTTTCACTAGATAGTCATCACCACCTGCATCCAACCCTTCCACCTTATCCTGCCAGCGATCACGCGCAGTCAAAATAAGAATGGGGAAATCCCGCCCCGCCGCGCGCAACTGGCGAATCACTTCAATGCCTGAAATTTCTGGCAACCCTAAATCCACAACCCCCACATCAATAGGGTATTCCCGACCAAGAAATAACCCTTCCCGACCATCGGCCACTTCATCAACGGCAAAGCCTTCCTGACGCAACCGTGTCGCCAATTGCACCCGCAACTGCTCTTCGTCTTCAACAATTAATACGCGCATTTGTATGTCGCCGCTAATATTTAAAAAAGTTTCCAGTACGGCAGGAGTAAAAAAACCAGCGCACCCAAGGCTTCCTCATCAATAACATCAAGGATTATTGCATGAATATCAAACACGCGCAGAAAACACTAAAGGAGGGTCAGGCAAAGATGCCACGATCAACAGAAAATAATGATAGCTAGCTTGAGACAAGGATCACTCATCTCAAGCAAACCAAAGGTGGTGGTAATTCACCAAAAATGCGGACTAGGCACCCAGGGGGTTGAGTGCCATTTCCTTGTCCTTTTAAAAACCTAGTCTACGCCCTGAAATACAAACCGAAACAACTGATTTTTAGAGTGCCAGTATAAAATCAACCAGCTTCTCAATGTTTTCATCAGAAACACGCGGTGAATATGGAGGCATAGGAGCGGCTCCCCATGCGCCTTTACCACCAGCCTTCACTTTTCCGATCATGTTTGCCTTGGCATCGGCATCACCTTTGTACTTGTCAGCCACTTCTTTCCATCCTGGGCCAACAATCTTTTTATCAACACTGTGACAGGCCAGACAGCCGCTCTTCTTTGCCAATTCCAGGTCAGCCATTACACTACCTGAAGCCAACATCATCACACTTGCTGCTAAAATAATCTTTTTCATAGTAAATCTCCATCGTTTTTATTTGGAACGATTTCTCAACCGATGAATATAAGGTACAGGGAAGAAGCTGAACGCAAACTGAACGTGCTTGCGGAAACAATGATATAACCGACAATTACAGTAAATTATTATATGTCCGCGCATTTTTCACCAATCGGATACGCATCTTTTGCCAAGGGTCAGACCAGGGCAACCCCAAAGACATCAGTGCCCGGCACAATTTTAGTTCACCGCTAATATCGTCAAGATGCACAAACTCCGGGGCTGGCCCTTCTATTCGCGGGCAATCCATGCCACCCTCAAAGCCCTGATTGTGATAATTACCTAGCGGCAGCGTAATACCCACTGTGGGCAAGCCCCAGGCGGTCGCTGCTGTGGCTTCACAAGCACCGCCATCCATCAACCGGCGTTGATGGGCCTTAGGTAACGTCTTTTCTGCTATTTCTGAAAGCACTTGTAATGCACCGCTCTCGAATGGCGTGCGTCGATCCCCAAGGCGCACCACCGGGCCTTTACCGACACGCGCGCCCGGTAATGTGCGGGACGCCTCAAGGCTGACACACACGAGTGGACGTTTTGCCGCTGCCAGCCAACCCAGCTCAAAATGCTTCACGGCACCCACAAAACCTACTTCCTCCGCCCGTGTCAGCAAGCCGATAAATGGCGCACCTGCGTTGCGCCGATGCAGATCAATGGCCGTGGAAACAATGGCAAACACGCCCACCAGATCATCCGCAGCCCGGGTATACAAACGCTTGCCACTGATCCAGCAATGAGAACGAAAGGCGAAACTGCCAAATAAACTTTTTGCCTGACGCCCGGCATAACGTTCCGCCAGTAACATGCCATCCGGCGTTTGAAACTGGACTTCAGCGCAATCTATGGCCCAACCCGCTTTCTGTAGTTTTGGTTTGATCAACCGGGCTTTCACTGTGGAATTCGTGATCTCGCCGTTATCATCCGCTAACCATAACCGGGCACCGGAGAGGTGTTTGAGTGGCGAACCACCATGCCATTTGACAGCCAGCCGGTTGCCAGCCAGCCACTTCACACCATGAAACCCGGGATGATCCATATGTGCAATAAAAATGCGTACCGGTTCGTTTTTATCCACGCTTGTTGTACGTCGATTCAGCAAACGTTGATAGGCCGCTGCCGTCGCCACGCCGACAACCAAATTACCCACCGGATCAAAAAAATGCGCTACGCCGACCCGCGCCAGGTGTGCCGACACATAGCGCGCTACATGCTGCTCACGAAAAGGGGCCGCAGGTTGGCGGAGGATATTTTTGAGTAGGGAGAGACGTTTGGCTGTCAGCATTTTCAGCAAGGTAAATTAAGCAAATTCAGCCTTGGTCTCGTTGATCGGTGAAGCGTTTCACTTCACCCATGTGGATTTCACCTTCATGCACTGCTCCTTCAGCAATGGCAATGAACGGGCTGGTGAGACTGCCTCGAATCTTCGCGGTACAAACAATTTCCATTTTTTCCCGAGCGGTAATCGAGCCTTCCACCTGACCGGCAATCACAATGTGTTTGGCGACAATATCCCCAACCCAGCAACCACTTTCACCGATGACCAGGGTACCATCGAGTTTGCTATTACCTTCTACTTTACCCAGCACAATAGTATGCCCGCTACCACCAATAGTGCCGGTAAAAATACTGCCCAAACCAATACTGGTGGTAAAGCCCGCAACACTATCCAGACTACGACGACCTTTGTTGTTAGTCAGGTGGATTTTGGGGGGTTCACTGGCCATTGTGCTGAAAAATCAGTGACTAAAACGCTGAAAAATGAGACACGCATTGGTGCCACCAAAGCCAAAGCTGTTGGACATCACCCGGTTTAGCTGCGCATCATCCACGCGCGCTTGCACAATAGGCATACCCTGCGCGTCTTCGTCCAGCGTTTCCACATTCGCCGAGGCTGCGACAAAATCACCCTGCATCATCAGTAATGAATAAATCGCTTCGTTGACACCCGCTGCACCCAACGCATGGCCGGTAAGCGATTTGGTAGAACTGATTCTGGGAATTCTATCACCAAACACCTCACGCACCGCACCCAGTTCACGGGTATCCCCCACTGGCGTACTGGTACCATGGGCGTTGATGTAATCAATATCACCATCAATCGTCGTCATCGCCTGCTGCATGCAGCGTACCGCACCTTCACCGGATGGCTGCACCATATCGTAACCGTCACAGGTGGCACCATAACCTACAAGCTCACCGTAAATTTTTGCGCCGCGCGCCAAGGCATGTTCCAGCTCCTCCAATACCAGCAAACCACCACCACCGGCGATCACAAAGCCATCACGGTCGGCATCATACGCGCGTGAAGCCTTTTCGGGGGTCTCATTATATTTGGAGGACATGGCACCCATGGCATCAAACAGCACCGACTGACTCCAGTGCAGCTCCTCGCCGCCGCCGGCAAAAACGATGTCTTGTTTACCCATCTGGATTAATTCTGCGCCATTGCCGATGCAATGCGCGCTGGTGGAGCAGGCCGAGCTGATGGAATAGCTCACACCTTTGATTTTAAAGGCGGTACCCAAACAGGCGGAAGTGGTGCTACCCATAGTGCGTGGCACCATGAACGGGCCGACTTTGCGCACACCTTTGGAGCGCAGCAAATCGGCAGCCAGCACCACGTTTTCGTTGGAGGCACCGCCGGAGCCAACCACCAGACCGCTGCGCGGATTGGAAATGTCATCCTCTGTAAGTCCGGCATCTTCCAAGGCTTCTTTCATCGCCAGATAATTATAGGCAGCTGCATCTCCCATAAACCGGTACAATCGACGGTCAATCAGTTCCTTGGTATTCACTGCTACATTGCCATACACACAACTGCGAAACCCAAGGTCTGTATATTCCTGGCTAAAACTGATCCCTGAACGACCCTCACGAAGGGACTCCGCCACTTCCCGTTGATTATTTCCGATGCTGGACACGATGCCCATACCCGTGACGACGACACGTTTCAAAACTGTTTCCTCCTGCCGGACGCTTTACTTAAATTCTGCCATTGACTTGAATTCTGCTGGCACATTCTTTGATTAAAAGTTTTCTGTTGAGGTAAACAAGCCCACTCGCAAATCGTTGGCAGAATAAATTTCGCGACCGTCAACTTCCATTATTGCATTACCTATACCCATCACCAACTTGCGCAAAATGACGCGTTTCATATTAATGCGATAGGTGATTTTTTTGTTTTCTGGCGTCACCTGGCCAAAAAACTTCACTTCACCCGCCCCCAGTGCCCTACCTCGGCCTGGCCCACCCATCCAACCAAGAAAAAACCCTACCAGCTGCCACATGGCATCAACACCCAGGCAACCAGGCATCACCGGGTCATTTTTGAAATGGCAATCGAAAAACCACAGATCGGGAGTAATATCCAGCTCAGCAATGATTTCACCTTTACCAAATTCACCACCCTCATCGGATATATGGGTAATGCGATCACACATCAACATCGGAGGCAAGGGTAATTGCGCATTACCCGGCCCATACATTTCACCGCGCGCGCAGGCCAACAATTCTTCTCGTGAAAACTGATTTTGCTTTGACATAACTAATTGTTTTCGCCACCTAAATTAGTGGCACCTCCCCAGGATGGTTAACACCATTTTGTTGTTTAAGCATTTGCACGCTAGTTTATTTATGATCTAAATCGCCATATTCTGCACAACTGCATACCATTAAACCTAAACCCTGCAAGTGATCATACTTGCAGGGTTTAGGTTTAAAGACGGGCAAGGGTACCACATCAGCTGTAGATTTTGGAGCGCCCCCAATGCCAGCATTAACGATACCCGGCCATTGCCCAAATGTTAACCGAGCATTGCACTCGGAAACCACTCTTACCGTAGCAAGTGATTGTTCCAGATCAACCCTTTGACATCTGCGCAAACGAAACCAGTCGGAAATCAATCTGTGCATGTGTTCATGTTCCTCTTTTTTTCAGAAAAACCACGTACGGCCTCCATAACATTGGGCAATTGCTCCAATTTGGCCAATGCCTGACTCAGCTGTTCAACATCATAAATATCCAGCGTCAGGGTCATATTGACAAGATTGCTTTTGGGGTCTGTCAGGGTATTCACTGCTGAGACATTCAATTGCGCGTTACTCAGCACCTCCGTAATATCACGCAATAAACCCTGGCGATCAAATGCTCGCACATAGATGTCTACCACGTAAGTTTGCTGGCTGCCACGACTCCATTCAACATCAATCAACCGCTCCGGCTCTTCCCGCTTCAGACGCAATAAATTTTGACAGTCGTTACCATGCACGGTAATTCCACGACCGCGCGTGATGTAACCAACAATCTGGTCATGCGGCACTGGCTTGCAACATCGCGCAATATGGGTAACCAGTTCACCCACACCCATAATATGGACATCATCAAGCTGATCGTTTTTAGCAGAGGAAGACCTTGTCCGTAGAGATGTTTTTCCCGGCTGCCGTATGGTCGGCAAAACCAACGCGGACAAACGCCCGGCAATTTGCGCACTGGTGATATCCCCACAGCCTACCGCAGCAAAAAACTCATCTATCGAAGAGCGCTTGAATTGCTTTGCAAGAAAGTCAAAATTGACCTCAGAAAGACCAAGACGCTGAAACTCCTTTTCCACCACATTACGACCATCCGCAGCATTATTGGCAAAGTCCTGCTGCCGAAACCATGCGCGTACTTTGGCTCGCGCACGCGCACCAGTAAGATAACCAAGATGTGGATTCAACCAATCCCGGCTCGGTTTACTTTGCTTAGAGGTCAGGATTTCAATCTGCTCGCCGTTTTTTAATTCATAACCAATAGACACAATCTTCCCATTGACTTTAGCCCCTCGAAAACCGTGCCCTACATCTGTGTGTATGTGGTAGGCAAAATCCAGTGGTGTGGAGCCTTTGGGCAGATCCAGCACCTTGCCTTGCGGCGTTAACACATAAACACGATCCTGGAAAACTTCAGACTTGAAACGATCAATAAAGTCGTCCATGTCTCGCTCTTCATCTTTCCATTCCAATATTTGACGCAACCAGGATATCTTTTCCCGATAAACATCATTTTGACGACCGCCCTCTTTATATCCCCAGTGTGCTGCTACACCATGCTCGGAATGCTGGTGCATTTCATGAGTACGAATCTGTATTTCCAGCGTCTTCCCATCCGGGCCAATCACCGCTGTGTGCAAAGACTGGTAGCGGTTTTCTTTGGGTGATGCGATATAGTCATCGAACTCGCTGGGAATAGGCTGCCACAAGGTATGTACCAATCCCAACACCGCATAACACGCTGCCACATCATCGACTAAAACCCGTACTGCGCGCACGTCAAACAAGCCCTGAAAACCCACCGACTTGCCTTCCATTTTTCGCCAAATGCTGTAAATGTGCTTCGGTCGCCCCACAACCTGCCCATCGACACCGGCCACATCAAGCTCGTGGCGTAACTGTTTTACAACGCCAGCAATATACTTTTCACGATCCTCCCGGCGCTCATCCAGCAATCGCGCAATATACTGATAATTTTCGGGTTCAAGAAAGCGAAAACTTAAATCTTCCAACTCCCACTTTAGTTGCCAGATACCCAGACGATTAGCCAAGGATGCAAAAATATCCATTGTTTCACTGGCCACCCTGCGCCAGGACTCCTCCGGCATGGTCTTTAATTCACGCATGACCTGCACACGCTCTGCAAGCTTGATCAGCACCACACGCACATCTTCTGCCATGCCCAGTAACAGCTTGCGCAAACCTTCAAGATGAATGGTTTTTTCATCACTGCTTTGCTGTTGGAGCCTGTAATCGTCAACAACCCGCAACTTGCGAACACCCGCAACCATATCTGCCACACTGGCGCTGAACAGGGGTTCCAGTTGCTCTGGCGGCAACATCACCGGGGGAATATCACTGAATAACGCGGCAACCAGAGGATCAGCATCCACATGCAGTGTCATTAAAATCTCAACCACACCTCGGGCATGTTGCAGCAATGGCTCAACAGAAACACCCTGTGTTTTTGCCACAGAGACAATAAGGGCATCGGCTTCCAGCAACGCATCGTGCGCGCCCTCGGGCAACTGCGTGCTAATTTCACGCAACCAGTGTGATGCGTCAGGAAGCGTCATGCGAGAAAACGCTCATTGAGTAAAATACTTTTGTGGAAAAATCACCAGGCTGGCGGCAAACGCTCATTAAGTGTAATGATTTTGTTCTCAATCGTAATGTAACCGCCAATGGACAAATCTCGTAAAATACGGCTGACCATTTCCCGTGATGCACCCACCATACTGGCAATATCACGCTGCGTCAGTCGTTGTCTGATGACATTTTTCCCGTTCTCTTCTTCGGACATTTCCAGCAACAAGCGGGCAACCCGGCCATACACATCCATTAAAGCCAGACTGCGTACATTTTCGGTCAGCTCACGCAAGCGGCACGCCAGCCCACGCATCACAACCAAAGCAATCGTGGCATGCTGCTCCATGCATTTTTCAAAGGCCGCTTTTGACAATACCGCCAATTTGGTGTCTTCCACCGTCATCACCGATGCCGAACGCGGTGCCTCATCGAGAATAGCCAGCTCACCGAAATACTCCCCGGCCCCTTGCATATTCAAGGTCACTTCCTTGCCCTCTTCGTCCGACAAAAATACCTTAACCTTGCCTGACAACACTACATACAACGAATCTGATGCATCACCCTCGCAAATTACCAAGGTATTTTTCGGAAAACTACGTGTAACCGCCAGACTGGATATGGCGGCCATTTCTGTCTCTGATAGCCCCGAAAATAGCGCAATGTTTCTGAGTGCCACGTAAATACTCCTTACAGTAAGTCTCACTTTATAATTGGACTATGTCCAAAATCATTGGCCCAAAATGGGAATTTTCACAGCAAACAAGTGTACTACCACCTTTCCCTACAGAGCCCTCAAGCCTATTCTGATAAGCAGAAAAGAGAGAATCGGATTAAAAATGACAAGGGCATCATTATAGCCCCACGATTCTGGCATCACATAATGCAGCATGGCAAGTCGCGTTGCGACTTATTACAAAATCGTTACACAGATATCTCGCAACAGCAACCGTTACGATAAAATAGAAACCGGACACCCCATGATGATCACGACACACAAAATCGCAAATTTCCCACCCAGCTCACTCAAAGCGCACAGTAATGAAACGTCGGTTGCACCCTCATCCCTCTCCGCCTGGAAAGCATTTCAGGCTGGCATGCAAATGCTACAGCGGTATGCTGACCGTTCACCCGTTGACATTCCGGCTATCGCAAAATCGAATCTACAGTTATTACACCGGTCATTATCTTACGACTCACAATACAATGACAATATCGAATATATCCGGCGAGAGGGAGCAAAAGGCGGCCAACCAATATTGCGGCGACTGTATGCAGACCAAGGACTTACAGCAGACCTGCTGGCATTCCAGGAAGGAACATCCATCAATCTGACAACATTGCCACAGCGTTACACCATGTACTTGCTTATCTCAGGCAGTGCGCAACTTGATGCAGAAAATAAAACCAGTAGTCCAGTGCGGCATTGGTGGGGCCGCATAGGCTCAAATAACAATAAAAACTGTCTGCGCAGCGGAGACGTTATCATTCGTTCATACAAACAAAAAAGCAGTCAACTCATCGCCCGTGGAAAAAACTGCTTGTTGTTGAGGGTACACACACCTACGGTGGAAGCGTCCAGAAAAACGGCTTCATGATGAAAACAAGCTTTGTGGAGAAAACTGAATTAATTCCCTTTTGATATTTTATAGCAATTTCTACCCAGCTCTTTTGCCAGATAAAGCGCCTCATCCGCCTGCAATATTAAATCTGAAGGTGAAACTCCCTCACATGCCACCCCATTGGTAATACCCAAGCTTATAGTAATATGGTTTGTTACTTCAGAAAATTCATGTAGAATTTTTAACGAACGAATTTTTTCACACAGCTTTTTCGCAAGCTTTTCCGCCCCCTTAATATCAGTATTTGGCAAAACGACAGCAAACTCTTCTCCCCCATAGCGGGCAACAAGATCAGCAGGACGATGAACCATTTCATCCAACGCAGCAGCAACCTGGCGAAGACAACCATCGCCAGCAAGATGCCCATAATTATCATTAAATGGTTTGAAAAAATCGATATCAATAAGAATGAGTGAAAGAGTGCTATTCTCGCGGGCAGAGCGCAAACACTCTTTATCAATAAATTCATCAAAACTGCGACGATTTGCAATGCCCGTCAGACCATCGAGACTACTCAACTTTTGCAATTCGACATTACTTTTTTCCAGCTCAGACTGTAACTCCCGTAAGGCCTTAAAAGCTTCGTCCCGTTGAAGCTGTGTCAAGTAGCTCTTGGAATGAGCACGAATTCGCGCAATCAATTCAATTTTATCGGGTAACTTTACAAGATAATCATTTGCGCCTCTCTCAAATGCCAGGCTTTTATCTTCTGGATCTTCTTTCGTTGATAACACAATAACCGGGATATTTTTTGTTTTTTCATTATTCCGATAGGTATCCACCAAAGCATAACCATCAATATCAGGCATAATCAGATCTTGCAGAATAACGGTGGGCTGTAATGTGATCGCTTTTTCCAGCGCCTGATTTGGATCATTACAATAATGAAAAATAATATCCGGCTCATCCACAAGCATACGCCGAATACCTTCAATCACCATCATTTGATCATCAACCAGCAATACAATCGCATTTGAATCCAAATTGTTCATTGTATTTTCACTTTATCCCTATAAAGCCATCATTATTTATAATTACGCCTGCTCCTGTTAACGTCCCGCAGAGCGTGCTCCATTAGCAGTTCCTAATAGCGAAATTGCGATATCATCGACCGGTAATATCTCGATTGCTGCATTCATATCAATTGCTGCTTTTGGCATCCCATAAACTGCACAGGTTTCTTCATTCTGTGCAATGGTATGTGCCCCATACTGGCGAAGACTCAACATGGACCGGGCACCGTCTCTGCCCATTCCAGTCAACAAAACCACGGTTATATTCCCCTTCCAGTGTTGTTCAAGTGACTGCCAAAAAACATCAACCGAAGGCCGGTAAGGAGTATCACGAGGAATAGGTGAATACCGAAATGTGCCATCTTCAGCCAACAACAGATGGTCATTCGACCCCGCAAGAAAAACAACCCCGGCCACAGGTCTGTCGCCATCACACGCAATACGCACAGGAATATTTGACAGGGTGTTCAACCACTCAGCCAGGCCACTGACAAATTGTGCATCCACATGCTGAACAATCACAATAGGTGAATGAAAATCACCGGGAATGGATTGAAGAATAGTTGCCAATGCCTGCGGGCCACCCGACGAAGACCCAATGGCAATCAGTGAGCCGCTGGTTAAAGGTGATTTTTTGGATTGCGCGACAGTAACGTGTGAATGAAAACCCGGTGGAACCGGTTGAGTCAAAATATTGAGCATCGCTATTTTTTTCAACAATGGGCTTTGTGGATCACATGCATTACCACCAACAAGTACAGGAGTATTAACCGCATCAAGTGCCCCATAGCCCATCGCTTCAAACACCAAGGCCGAGTTCGTATTCACCGACGAGGTTACCAGCAATATTGGACAAGGTGATTCCCGCATAATTTCACGGGTGGTTTCGACACCATTTATTCCCGGCATGATAATATCCATTAACACCAAATCAGGAACATCCCTACGACAAGCTTCAATGGCTTCGTACCCGTTAAATGCAATCCAGGCAACCTGATGAATCCCAGCGTTTTCAACAACACGACGAAGCCCCTCAATGGCCATTGGCATATCATTGACAATAGCAATTTTCATTTTTCCGCCACACCGATTAAATCTTCAACCGCATCAATAAGCGTATCATCATGAAAGCTACCTTTGGTCAAATAATAATCAGCCCCCGCATCCAGGCCTCGCCGCCGATCTTCCGAACGATCCTTATAAGAAACAATCATTACTGGCAATATTTTCAGGTGTAAATCCTGTTTAATGGACTTCACCAGATCAATACCATCCATTCGCGGCATATCCACATCGGTAATCACCAGATCGTACGAAATACGACGTACTGCATTCCAACCATCCATACCATCAACGGCCAAATCAACAAAATACCCTTTCGATAATAGGAGTTCTTTTTCCACTTCGCGTACAGTTAAGGAGTCATCAACAACCAATATACGTTTACGGCTTGCTTTCAAATGATCTTCGGCTGCACGATAAACATCAGCCAGACCACCATCATTAACCATATAATTAATACTTCTCACCAAATCATCAACATCTAAAATAAATAATGGCTCACCATTTTCCATTAGCGCCACGGAACTCACGTTAGGAACCTTTCCTAACCTTTCATCGAGCGCAGAAACAGAAAGTTGCTTCTGGTCAATATAGCGGTCCACTACAACACCATAAGTATCCATTCGATCACTTAACAATAATACTGTCAACGTATCGTTTATTGAGTCTATTTGCTCAAACCCCAGAACTTCCGCAGCAGAAATAAGCCCAATATTTTTACCCTCCAGCGCAATAAATTGTCGCCCCTCCATTTCTGTAATATCTTTTATATTTATTTTTAATATTCTATCCACCTTAGTCAAAGGAAAAGCATAAGGCTCACTGGATATTTCTACTAACAATGCAGACATTACCGACAATGTCAGCGGTAATTTTAAAATAAATTTAACGCCTTTTCCAGGCGAGTTATTAACAACTACCGATCCACCAAGCTCCTTAACCATATCTCTCACCACATCCAGGCCAACACCCCGCCCCGAAACTTCTGTTACTTCATCACGTGTGGAGAAATCAGGAAGAAATAAAAACTCCAATAATTCATCATCAGAAAGATCTGGTAATATTTTCCGGGTAACCAGTTTCTTATTAATCAGTTTTTCACCCAGCATAACCAAATTAATTCCAGCGCCGTCATCAGTCACTGATATACGTAACATCCCACCAGCATGTGTAGCCGACAATTTTATCGTGGCAACTTTTTCTTTTCCTGATGCAGCACGCCCCTCAACAGATTCAATACCGTGGTCAATGGAATTACGCAACAGATGGTTCAACGGAGCTTTGATTTTTTCTAACACATCTCTATCCACAGAACATTGCAAGCCCTCAATCTCCAATATAACTTCCTTGTTTAACGAACGTGCGAGATCTCGCACCATACGTTGAAATCCAACAACACCATCCTCAAACGGCCTCATCCTGCTGCCAGCAACCTCACCATAGAGTTTTTTACAAAGATAACCATTTTTCCGATCATATTCATCCAATAGAAGCAATTGATCAGACACATCGCGCCGACATTCATTCAAACGAAGCAAGGCTGTTTTTTGTATTTCATCATCATTTTGAATATTGTTTTGTACTGATAATTCCCGCCAGGCTTCCAATACGGTAAACAATTCATCCTGATGTCGTTTAATCTGAAACAATGAATCAGAAAAACTCTTCACCTCTCTTGATTCCACCAGAAGCTCACTGGACATGCCCAAAATTCGAGACATTCTTTCAGCACTGATACGCAAAAACCGATCCGTTTCTGTTGCCGGCACTTCGGCAACGGTTACCGCATCATCAGCCATCAATATTTGAGGTTCAACGGTATAACTTTTCTCTATCTGCGGGTTATTTCCGGTCAAAATCTGTTCAAGAGAAACAACTAAGTCATCAACCAGTGAATCATTATCACTCACCCATTTTTCTATATTTTCTTCATTAATAAGTGAAATAGAAATAATCGTATCCACAGCTTTCAGTAAAAGATCAATATCATTACTTTGTAAATTTAATTTATTTTTTTGTGCTGCAACAAAGCATTCTTCCATTACATGTGAAATTTTCACGACAGGCTCAACAGACACCATTCTCGCAGCACCTTTAATAGAATGAGATGCGCGCATTACAGATTCCAAGAGGGTGGTTGAGGTGGTATTTTTTTCAAGTACTAACAAGTCTTTACTTAATAATGCAGTTTGTCCTTCGATTTCCATTCGAAAAAGGTCAAACATTGACAAATCACCCATGCCTCCATTTGACGGACTCACAACACAGCTCCTTCCAGTTTTTCCTGAAATTTACTGAGATTAAAGATGGCGACTTGATGATTAGACTGATTTATTGAACCTAATAATAAAAGTGCATTAGTCGCATCCAGCGTAGAGGGAACAGAAAGTAAATCAGAATCACCATATAAATATAATCCTTTCACCTCATCAACCAAAAAAACATAATCTTTTTCATCCAGATTAATAACAATCAATCGCCTGGGATTGTAATTATCTTCTTTTTTATTTTCACCGTTAACACTACTTAACCCCAATAATTCACTTAACGAATAACATACTTTTATTTCTCCGTTGATATTGACAATACCGGATATAAACCGATTCATATTTCTGGGGATTCGATGAATAATCCGTTCATTAGCAATTTCACCAAGAATCACCGAAGGCAGTGCAAACCATTCGTGACCAACACGAAATACCAGCACACTATTATTTCTGGGATTATCAACATTTTTCTTCGCTGAAATTTCTTTTCGCCACTGAGACAAATACCCGGACGGAGCTACTTTCTCAAATACAGAATGACCAACCTCTAAAAATACCGGACAATTTCTACAGTGAATGTATTCTGTCAATTTATCACATTTTTTTCTCGCGCAACTCCAGACACCAATAGTATTCCAACAATTAGCGATACCGGAAAATTTTTTGGTTTCTTTATCCATAACTATGAATTACGGTTACGTGCTTTTTTTTCACGCCGGCGAAGTGATTTTGCACTATCATCATCGCCTCTTTTTTCTGCTAATATAGCAGATAATTCCAATGCTTCTCGATGACCAGGTGATAAATAAATAGCCTTCCTTAAATATCTTTCAGCGTCAGCATTATTACCTTTTAAAGCATTAATCACCCCAAGGTAATAATATGCTTCAGAATTCTCCCTGTCTTTTTTTAACAACTGTTCACACAATCGATAAGCATCAGAAAAATGTCTGTTATTTATTAAAAAATCAATTTTATCACGAAAATTATTATCCCTTTCTTTATTATCACTTTCTATCAGTTTATATTTTGGGTTATTAATTTTCCTGGATAGTTCAATATCTTTTTTAGTCACCTCAACAAGCTGATCATAGATATCCTTAAGTTTATTCACGGGATGATTGCTTAATTTTGTAGACTGAATTATAGACCTTCTCTTATGTTTTTTACGAAAAGAAAATGCCTTGGCTACACGAACTTTAGTAAAGTCATTCTTATCAACTTGCCCTGATTCTGCATGACCAACAAACAATAATCCTCCACATCTCAACATTCCTGATAACTTATTTAATACTTTTTGTTGTGTTTCACGGTCAAAATAAATCAATAAATTACGGCAAAATATTATGTCATAATACTCCTCCAGGGAACTTATATTATCAATGATAATATTACCTTGCCGAAAAGATACGCAGTCACGAATACTTGGTATCAACTGTAAACCTGCCTTTACAGGGTAAAAATATTTGTTTTGAAAATCCATCCCTTTCTCTCTAAACGAATGTTTTCCATAAATAGCACGTTGGGATTTTTTCAGGGCTTGTTTGCTAATATCAACAGCATCAATCAGGAAGTCGTCATTTCTTAACCCTGCTTCACTCAGCATTATTGCAATGGAATATGGCTCCTCACCACTCGAACATGGAATGCTTAATATTTTAAGAGAACCTGATACCTCATTATTATGTTTTTTTAATTTATCTGTATTTGTAATATTCTCATAAATTTTTAATGCATTATCACGCAACATCTCAAATGGTGTAACATTCCTGAAAAACCATGTTTCGGGAACAACAATCTCTTCAATTAATTCATCCAACTCCAAATTGTTTTTTTTTACTATCTTGTAATATTCACTCACATTACCACAAGCTGTTACATGCATTCTATGACTTATTGCTCTATCAATACTTGATTCTCCTACAGTATCAACATGCAACCCGATAACCTTCTGCAGCAGGTTTTTGATATGAACAAATGCCATTACAGTATTGTCTCACTAGTGAAAATCTCAGCTTGCTGAAAAAACCTTTTGTCCAGCTTATCAAACACATCCTCGATTAATATTTTTGTTACCAACTCCCCTTGATACTCTATAATCGGCCCATTCGTAGGCGCATCGGGGTTTCTCATTGCCGGGAGGTTATATTGATTTTCATCAATAGTGATCATTTCCGTTGATTTTTCAACCATGAAACCTAGTGTCATTGATTTTCCGGAACTTCCACTCCTGTTCACCAAAATTATCCTTGTACTCAGTTTTTTCTGACACGCTCGATTCAATAACAAATAGCAAAGATCAATTACTGGAACCTGATAACCGTGGTAATTCATCAATCCTGCTGCATAATTTGGCAACATCGGTAATTTTTTTAGCAGTACAACCGGAATAATTTCAACAATATCCTTTGCCGAGATAACATAGCGATCTTCATTAACAAAAAACTGGGCATACAACACATTATTTACCTTATTGCGTAACTAACTGACACGAAATTTTGAAACACCACTTTGTAACAATTGCGCAGCTTCATTCAACAAATCAATTGCTGACGTAGAATGATGAATTGATTCTACAGATTGCTGTGCTGACTCATTCAATTGCACCATGGCTTCCGTAATTTGCTGTGCGCCCTGCGCCTGAAAATGCATCCCCTGCTGCACATTTTCAAATCGCGGAGTAAACTCCTGTACCTGTTCAATAATTTCTGCAAGTTGTGAAGACACCTGGTTCACATCTTCAGCGCTACTACGCACCTGATCTGTAAACTTTTCCATACTCAGCACACCCGATGATACTGCCATCTGCATTTCCTTTACCATTTGTTCGATATCCAGCGTTGCTACTGCAGTTTGATCCGCCAAACGGCGCACCTCTGTCGCCACCACAGAAAAACCCAGGCCATATTCGCCAGCCTTTTCAGCTTCTATCGCTGCATTTAATGATAAAAGGTTTGTCTGATCAGCAACTTTGGTAATGGTTGTCACCACACTGTTAATATTTTTTGCCTTGTCATTCAATACCTCAAACCGAGAGGCTATCGATTTTGCAGCTTCAACAATTTGTTGCATGGTTGATTCCATGCGCCCGAGATCTTTGTGACCACTGGCAGCTGACGAGCGCGTGCGATCTGCCACTTTGGCAACCTCATCCATAGTATTGGTCAATTCTTTTGTGGTAGCCGATATCTCAGTTGCTGTTGTAACGATTTCATTGGTTGTCGCTGCCTGTTCCGCAATAGTGGCTTCCTGCTGCTTTGCCGTTGCCGCAATTTCTGTTGCCGATGAGGTTACTTGAATACCTGAACGTTGTACTTGCGCTACCAATGTATTCAGGCTTGCCAGCATAGCCTGCACACCCTCTGCCAATTTTCCAATGGCGTCATCACCATTGACATTAACCACACCGGTTAAATTGCCTTGTGAAGCCATAGTGACTACATGCAAAATGGCACCCACTTTTTTCTCTAATATTTCAACTTCTGCCTGTTTTTGTTCTGTTGATTGGGCAATGAAATTGGTCATTATCTGCAAGCTTTCGGCAAGCTCACCTATTGCACCGTCACCATGCAGGTCAATTTTTACATTAAAATCCCCCTCTGCCACCTGATTAACAGCAGATAGTAATTGATCAACTTTTTTACGAAGGCTTTCAGCAGACTGACTTTCTCTGTCTACCGCGGCATTCACATTATCCGCCATTGTATTAAAGGCTTTTTTCATTTGACCAATTTCATCGTCACGATCAACCAGTGCGCGAATATCCTTGTCTCCCTGTGCGCGCTTAATCAATACGTTATTCAAACTGGCCAGTGGTTTCACTATCCATATTTTCAACAGAGTATTAATTACTAACAGACCAATAAAGAAAAACCCGGTATTTAATAAAACCGTTATCCAGAATTCACGCTCCACAGCTTTGTCAATTTCTGACAGTGAATAACCGATGCGAATAGCCCCATTTATTGCGCCACTGGATACATTATGGCAGTTTAGACAATTCACCCCACGCGTATTTTCTGTTGCCTTAAAGGGAGTAATAACCGTCATCATCCGCTCACCGGCATGCTCTTCAATGCGAATAATTTCCTCACCCGAAAGCGCCCGCTTATCCAACTCATCCAGTGGCACCTCATCGGTGTAACCGGGACCAAATTGCGCAATAACGGGTTGTCCACGAATGACCCTAGCTACTACTATTTGTGTCCTGGCCAGCATTTTCTCGCGCAAGATACTACGCTGATCCATCGTGCCCGTGAGCATCATTGTGTTCAAGCTGTCGAAATACAGTGTCGTCATTTCTTTCACCTGACTTTCTGCCATCTCCATCAATCTTTTTCGCTCATGGGTCACGGCAGCAGTTGTCACCAGAACCAGCATTGCCAAAAAAACCAAGCCAATTGTCAAATTAACTTTGGTTCGTAATGAATACCGGCCAGCAAAGCTCATGGATTTATTTGTGCTCATTAAATTTTCCCGTATTTTTATCTGTTTTTCTGCTTTAGAATGCCCCAATCAGTTATTTTCAGCCTGAAAATCTCTTTCCACCGAACAATGATAACCATATAACCAGTTGATTTATTTATCTTTTACTCATCCCCTGCAATATAAGCCACGCACTGTCAGACAAAGAGATTTACATCAGATTAAGGCGGTAACCGAGGAGAAAACTTTAATATTCCCAATACTTTGGAAATGCTGACGATACGAAATACATTGCTGCCCCATTCAAGTCGAAACCTTCGTGTTACCACGGCATACCGTTTAGCAAATGCGCTCCATCACGGAGGAAGGCCAATAGCCAAGGACGGTTATCCCGAAAACACGCAAGCCTTCCTGGTTTTGGGCGTTCATCAGTTTGTTTGTCAGGTGTTTTGGCACGGGAAACCGTGCCATGGATACAGGCTCTGGTTGAACGTAAGGGTAAGAAATGTGTGCCGTTGCGCCCGCTAACAAAACCGTGAGGACGGCTTTTACGATGTTCACACAAGGCACCCACAAGTCGCCTTGAACCGATGATTAAAACAGAAAAACTATTAAACGGCACTGGGATAGTGTGTTGAACTGGATGGACAGTTACTTAACTAACGCACTACTTGAAGGGATGAACAGTTTAATTCAATCCGCTAAGAGCCAGGCTAGAGATTATAGAAGTAATCGAAATTTTATTGCTATGGCTTATCTTACTTTGGCAAAAACTGGAGTTCGATCTACCCACATGAAACAGCATCTACCCACATGAAACAGCGGGGAGCTAAATTTTATTTATAAACCCTCCGGGGTTTGAGCGGGAACTGCTAAGGAATTACGAAAACTTTGTGAACGGCTTGGCTTATTTGGTATTAGGCATGCAAACCAATGGGGGCAGATTTGGTTAAGAATCAAACGAGTTTGGCCTTACTCCATTCTGACCCCATTGGTCTTCAAAGGCTCGTGGCACCAGGCCACAAACGAAGCGCTGCGGAGGCCTGTCGGACTCTACTGCGTTTGCTAAGTTATGATGCCTTTTTCCTCCAAAAAATCATCAGGTACATCTGATGTCTTCCATCCTGTTATTGCGAAATAGTACAGTGGCTCGCCTTCAATTGATAACCTATGTCGATAACGTTCGATGTAATAAATATCAAGATATTTCGAAAAAATTAATTCCCTGATCATTTTTGAAAACCCTGATTCATCGCCAATATCAAAAAAAGTATCCTTAATATTAAAGGCCACCCACGCTTTATTTTTGACTATATTAAATGCTTCTAAAAATGCCTTCGTTGGAATGTCACCGAAACCAAGCGCCGCAACCGTTACCATACAATCACATTGCCATGATGCTATTTCTTCCTTTTTATCCTTGTCTAGCCTGGTGAAATCCTCAACATAGTATGCGTCATAGATTCCCGGTCTATCTCGAATCGTTGCATCATAAGCTTCGGTAATTATATCTACGCCTATTAAGCGGGAGACTCCTTGTTTTTTTAGCTCTTCTCCCATCATGCCATTGCCCGCACCTAAGTCTAATATACGAAGCTCAGTAAAGTTATTTTGATACTGTTTTACCGCCGACTCGAGAATTGATGCTACTTTACTTGGAGATGTGCATTTAAGACGATCATAAAATACTTGTTCATACAGGCCTGGCACTTGATAAATTTCATCGTAGTCATGAAACCTTATTTTTCTCTCGCCACTCGACCCTTGAAGGTAGAAATAGGCTTCGTCTTGATTGAGGCTGATTGATTCATCTTTCGGAAATTGTATTCGATGTCTTTTTGTCATTACTTTCCCAGTTTTGTATGGTATACATTAGCCTAACGTTTGAATTAACTGACTGCACAATGGATTAACTGACTGCACAACAGACTGAAAGAAAGGCGCAGTTTTACAGCCCACATAATGTGTTATTAGCCACGGCTAAATACGATAACACAGTGCATTTTGGCAAACCACCTCCGCTTGTGCTTTTGACTATAAAAATCTGACTGCACGCTGAAGCATAATTTTCAATCCCTTAAATATTGCGTCCGATTAGCGGAGTAATCTTTTCTGCCAGGTTTAATGTTGCGAATCACATGCAACCAGACAATTGACGATGGTGATTAACTTTAAAAAAGCACTCACTTACATAAAATACCAAAAAAATCAACTTGTTTTAAAGTGCTTGTTGAAAAATAATATGGTTAAGTTAACAAAAAACAAACCTGAAAGTCCACCTTCAATTTTTTATTTTTACACCCTGCCTTGCATAACCTGGCGGTTTTGCACAGGACGAAGTGCAACGAAGCGGCGTGTAAAACCGGTCAACGTTAATGCGCTTGTGTACGCCCAGCATAGGCACGGACTTATTCTGAGGCATAGACTGAAGGCGAGATAGCACAAGACATCGAGGCCATGTGATCTAACGGCCATCGTAAATGATGCGGCAGCACAGCGACAGTTCATGCTTTTATCTCGAATCAAGCGTAAAGAGACACGGACGATAATCACCTCTCCCGCGCCGAGCAACATGCTGGACAACAGCATTAGCGATGTCAGCTTTCTTGCGACTTACACAAATAGCGGTTTCGTAGAAAACCCCGAAGCGGGGTTATATCAACAAAATCATATCAACTCTTCCCATGCCATCGCTGTGTCATTCTTCAACATTCTTCGCAATGAACAACCTCAAATTCCAGCGTGGAATGAGCGATGGAAAAGCGCTGTTTAAGTTCAGTTTTCAATATTTTTTTGACCTGTTCCGTTTGCGCGAAATCAGTGATAACGACATGTGCTTCCAATGCAATTTGATGTTCATCAATCTGCCAGACATGCACATGGTGCACATTACACACGCCTGTCGTTTTTTCCATGGCGTTGATCACTTCGTCAATGGTAAGGTTTTCAGGTGTGCCTTGCATTAATATATGTATGGTCAGGGGTAGCATGGTGGCTGCCTGATAAAGAACATAGCCTGCAATGGCCAGTGTCATCACGGTATCTGTCCAGTACCAGCCATAGAGTAAGATAAGGCTGCCCGCCACTATCACTCCTACAGAGGCCAAAGCATCAGAAACGTTATGCAAGAAGGCGGCACGGATATTCAGGCTGTTTTTTGACATACTGTACGTCAACATCGCTGTGGCCACATCAATGACCAGCGCAACACTGGCAACAATAACCACTATCCAGCCTTCAATTTCTTGTGGGGAGTAAAAACGCCATAGTGCTTCGTAAATGAGATAGAGCCCGATCAATACCAGGGTAACCAGATTAATCAGAGCCGCAATCACTTCGGCTCGTTTGTAGCCGAAGGTTTTAAAGGCATCGGGCGGTTGTCGGCCAATTTTACGCGCAACCATGGCAATCAATAATGAGCTGGCATCACTGAAGTTGTGCAAGGCATCGGCGATGAGTGACAAACTGCCGGAAATAATACCGCCAACCACCTGGGCCAGTGTCAGCAGCATGTTAATGATAATGGCGATCAGCAAACGCTGATCGCCCATGGTTTCTACATCGTGATGATGCTCATGCCCCATAATTTATACTTTTCTCATATCACTGAATTTACCTTTGGAAAACCATGAAAAAAGCGTCGGCAACACAAACAGGGTTAAGAATGTTGCTGTCAGTAATCCCCCGACAATAACGGTCGCCAGTGGTTTCTGGATTTCCGCGCCGACACCGGTTGACATCAACATGGGTATTAAACCCAGTGCGGAGGTAATCGCTGTCATCAACACCGGGCGCAGGCGTGACGTTGCTCCGTTAAAGATAGCATCATCCATGGAAAGTCCATCAGCAATACGCTGGTTGATACTTTCTACCATCACAACACCGTTGAGTACGGCAACACCAAACAGGGTAATAAAACCAATGGAGCTGGGTACAGAAAGGTATTGCCCGGAAAGGTACAGTGAGAATACTCCGCCAATAACCGCAAGCGGTACGTTGACCAGAATCAGCATCGCCTGCCCTACCGATTTGAAGGCAAAATATAACAGTAAAGCAATCAGGGCAAGTGACAGGGGGACTACCATGCTCAGGCGCTTTTGCGCGCGCTGCTGATTTTCGAACTGCCCACCAATGTCCACGGAATACCCTGCTGGCAAGGACACTTGCGTATCAATGGCGGCTCGAATGTCAGCAACGACACTGCCCATGTCGCGTCCCTGTACATTGGCCTGAATGACAACACGCCGTTGCACATCGTCGCGTCGTACCTGGGGCGGCCCGGATTCAATGCTGATTTGTGCAACATCGCCCAGACGAACCCATTGTCCGGTGGGTGATTGCAAGCGCAAATTGGCAATGGCATTAGCGTCGGCACGATAGACTTCCGCCAGTCGAACATAGATATCATAACGTTCATTACCGTTGATGATTTGTCCGGCTGCACGTCCACCCAGGCCATCGCTTACGAGAGCCATCACATCACCCACCGCCAACCCGTAACGCGACAGTTGATTTCTGTCCGGGCGTACCACTAATTGTGCTTCACCTACAATCTGCTCCATGGCCACATCTTTCGCGCCATCAATGCCCTGTATCACTTTTTCGATGGCCTGCCCTTTCTCTGCAAGGACTGCCAGATCCGGTCCAAACAGTTTAATGGCAAGCTGTGCTTTGACACCTGATAATAATTCATCAACCCGTGTGGCAATGGGCTGAGAAAAATTCAACAACAAACCGGGGTGTTGTTCCAGTTTCTGCTCCATCAAACCTTGCAAGGCTTGCCGGTTATCGGCACTCGTCCATTCGCTGACGGGTTTCAGGCCAATGTAGATTTCGATATTATTGACCGGTTCCGGGTCACCACCAATTTCAGGTCTGCCGATGCGACTCAATGCATAAATCACTTCCGGAAATTCCAGCAGCATGGCTTCCAGTTTGGGTGCGACGGTCAGCGCTGTGTCCAGACTGGCCGTCGGTGCCAGAGTAACTCGCAGATTGATGGTGCCTTCTTCCAGCTCCGGAACAAACTCTGTACCCAGTAGCGGTACCACAGCCAGTGCGCCAATCAACAAAACCAAGGCAAAACCCACCACCACTTTGGTTTTTCTCAATGCCCAACGCAAACCACGACGATAAAGTGTATCAAGCGGCTTTAAAAAAGGGCTTTCTCTTTCACGTATGCCATGTCGAAACAGGTAGGTCGCCAATGCCGGAACAATGATGAGCGCAACGAATACCGCTGACACAATGGCCAACATAATGCTGATGGCCATGGGTTGAAATAATTTTGCCTCTACCCCTTCAAAACTGAACAGGGGCAAAAACACCACGAGGATAATCGAGGTCGCAAAAAATATGGGACGCACGACTTCCTTGCCAGCAATTTGCAGTCGTAAGGCAATACCGGTTTGGTCATGCACGACATCATGAGGATCAACATCATCCGCACTCAGCAGTGCCCTGCGTTCTTTGTCATGTTCAGCATCGGGATGGGCCAGATGCTTGAACATGTTATCCACCATAACCACCGAGCCGTCCACCAACATGCCAATGGCCACGGCTATTCCCCCCAATGACATGAGGTTTGCGGACAATCCAAACCAGGCCATGATCATCAACGCGATGCCAATGGAGATCGGGATTGATATTAATACCAGAAACGTCGCGCTCAGGTTCATCAAAAACAGCGCCAACACTACAACGATGAAAACAAACGCCAACAATAAGGCATCGACCACCGTTTTAACTGCTTGCGTAATTAAATCTGCCTGATCATAAAATGCTTCGAATCGAACACCTTCTGGCAAAGCCTGTTGGATCAATGCGATACGACTGTTGATGCCGTCAATAGTACTTTTGGTATTTGAACCCATACGTTTCAAAACAATACCGGCAACCACTTCACCCAATGCCTCCGGCTGCCCCTGAGCATCACGACGTGTCATCGTGACCGCACCCTGGCGTATTTCACTACCCAGCTCTACCGTGGCAACCTGCGCGATGGTAACAACGGTACCATCCACCGTTTTCAATGGAATCTGGCGTAGCTCTTCTAAGCCTTTTTCATCATGGCTCAGCCAGCCAATGCCACGAATAACTAACTGCTCCTGACCACGGTCCATATACCAGCCGCCCGCGTTAGAGTTATTGTTTTCCAAAGCATCAATCACATCCTGCTGACGTAAGCCGTAAGCAAGCAATCGGGAAGGATTCAAATTCACCTGATACTGCCGGACATCACCCCCGAAGGATAAAACATCGGTCACGCCGTCTACCGGCATCAGTAACAGTTTGACCACCCAGTCATTAAGGCTGCGCAATGCCATGGCATCAAGGCCGGACTCTGCATCGGCCACCATGAGATATTGGTAGACCTGTCCCAGTCCAGACGTATTCGGGCCGATTTCGGGTGTACCAACGCCTTCGGGTATCAGTTCTTTGGCCGACTGTAAACGTTCAAAAACCAACTGTCGGGCAAAATAAATATCTTTCCCTTCCTTGAAAACCACGGTGATACCTGACAAACCTGTTTTTGATATGGAGCGCACCTGCTCTACATCCGGCAACGCATACATTACCGCCTCAATGGGAAAGGTAATTAATTGCTCAACTTCTTCTGCGCCCAGACCAGGGGCTTCGGTGTTAATGGATACCTGCACATTAGTCACATCTGGAAATGCATCCAGATTCAGTTTCGGTATAATAAGTGTTGCCGACGCCATTAGCGCCAGCAGGCCAATCACAACCAGTAAACGGTTGGCAACTGACCAGTCGATTAAACGATTTAACATGATGTTTATTCTCCTTGAGTCAGTAGATTAATGGTTATGCGGATCAAATCCGCCCTTGGCCATTTCGGACTGCACGAAGAATGCACCTTTGCTCACGATGGTGGTGCCTTCAGCAATACCTTCTACCAACATCTGGTCACCCAGGGTGCTCAACACGGTAATTTCTTTGGGCTCAAAACGTCCCGGTGCGGTTTCCACAAACACCTGCCAGTCACCATCAGGGCCACGTAATACCGCTTCTATCGGCACAGCAATACCTTGCTGTTTTTTATTGCCTTCAATAAAAACGCTAACAAACTGACCGGGGTGAACAACTTCATTGCGATTAGCAATTTCAATATGCACTGCCAGCGTACGTGTCGTCTCGTCAAGGGTATGGCTAGCCTGTGCAACCTTGCCTGCAATCCAGCGTTTGCCCACCTGAACGCGAGCCACTGCTCCCAGAACAGTGCGTGCTGCATCTTCAGGAGTTAACCTAGCTTCGATCCAAAGCACCGACTCATCACTGATGGTCATTAACACATAACCCGGATCAATTAATTCACCCACAACAAAATCATCACTGATTACCGTGCCATCCTGTAATGAAACCAGATGAAATTCACCCGTCGCACGGGTGGCATCCCCGGTTTTCAGCAAAGACTGAATTTGCTTTTTCGCCATACCGTAAGCACTGACTCTGGCATACGCGAGCTGATAGGCAATTTGTGCCGCCACAAAGCGTTTTTCAGAAACCACCTTTCGCCCCAGTTTTGTGACACGACGCAGTTCTACATTAGCTTCCATCAGTGCGCCCTGTGCCTCAGCCATTTCCACACTGGAAAGCGTTACCAACCGCTGACCCTTTTTAACATGATCACCCAGTCGCACATGGCGCTCTGTCACCTGAGAAGGTGTGCGTGGCGTTACTCTGGTGGTACGGTAGGCATTCAGCATTGCCTCACCAGGTGCGGTAATTGCATCACCCAGTGACTGATGTTTTACAGCCATGGTTTCAACGCCTGCTAAACGGCGCTGAACATCATTCAATTCAGCGTCGCTTGCAACTTCGCCATGACCGTGACCATCGTCACCTTCGTCATGACCACTTTCATCATGACCACTTTCATCATGACCGCCCTCGTCATGATCACCATGGTCATGCCCTTTTTCTTCATGGCCATCATCTTCATGGCCATGGCCTTCTTTTTGATGCTGATGACCTTCATCACCATGGCTTTCGTGACTATCTTCCATTTCAATGCCAGAAAAATCATCAAGATCGTCATGATCTCCTTCAGCCAAAACAACGCTGGACATCGCCAGACTGGATAACAACAACAAACAATAAACGGCATGCTGCAAAAATAATGTGCGTTTCATTTTGATTCTCCGGAATTCGTTTCGATATCGTGCTGTGCCAGGCCCAACCAGTGTTCAACCTGATTGGACGCCGCCAGCCAGGCGAAATGCGCCTGCCGGGCCTCACCCAGCAAACGGGTTGCAGCCTCTTGTGTATCGATATTTTGTTTGGCCTGAATGAGATACTCCGTGACACTTAATTCACCCACCTGCCACAGTTGATTCAGCAAACTCATTTGCTCACGCTGGGCATGTTGACCTGCCGCCAACCAGACGCTCCAGGCACGACTGGTATTTTGATAACGGGCAAGCGCACCGGCAAAATAAGCCCTGGCGCGTCGATAAGCATCACGGTACGCCTGCTCTTCAACGATGGCCTCATGAGAAGCAGCACGCGCCTCTGCCTTGAAGCTGTTGCGCACAAAAAGCGGGATTTCCAAACTCAGTCCCAACAATGTTGCACTGTCTTCCTTACCGGCCCGGATACCGAGCGTCGGATCAATACGTCCTGTTTTCTGTGCCAGACTGACTCGCGCCCTGGCCGCTTCCACACGGCTACGCAACATGGCCAGCCTTGGCAGGGTTTCAAATGCCGTGCTTTCGGTTTGTTGTGCGGAAGGTAACGCGAGCGCACCGGGCAATGACGGCCATTGTAATGACGATTGTGACCGCGATTGCATCAAACCACTGACAGCCTGCAAGGCCGTCTCAGCTTCACTCAATGCGCTTTCAGCCTCCGCCTGCGTCATCAATGCCTCGCTGTACGCCACCTGAGCCAATATCATATCCAGCGCCTGCATATCACCTGCGGCCTGGCGTTGTGTTGCCGTGTCCACCAGCGTCTGCATCAATTGCATGCGATGCTTCGCCAGTTTCTGCATTTCACGCGCCGTGGAAAAATCCACTAACGCATTGAGCGCTTCCAGTGCCGTACTGCGCCGGACTTCCTGAAAGGCAGCCTGAACGGCTTGCTCTTCCTGTTTGGCAATATTGACCAACGCACCTCGCTTGTCACTCCAGTCCAGCGTTTGGGTCAAACCAATGGTGCTGGTATTGATATCGGTACGCTCAGCATCCAGCCCCAGTGACGGATTGTGCAACGGCCTGTCTGCCCCATCGCGACGAGCCCGTGCAGCTTCTACTGCCGCCTGAGCCCCTTGCACAGCGGGACTTTCTGCCCAGACCTGTTTGATAAATGCAGGCAGTGCCGGATCGATTTTATCCGCCCCTGTAGTGCCAGTAATGGTACGACTAACACCGGTAGAAGTGCTGACATCGGCCACGGCAGCCATAGGTAACAGCCAATAAATGCAAACACCCGCATAAAAAATACGTGTTAACAACATGAGAATAATCCTTCAAAAATCTTTTACAAAAAAGCACGCACCACCGCAACAAGCACAGCTGCGCACGAAAAAAAGACAAAAAGGATTAAACGATAGGAGGTCGGAGTAGCGGAGAAATATACAGGGAAGGAAAAGAAACCATCGCAACAGCGCGGTAGCTGTGGTCGATATTCAGCGCTTTCAACGAAGCGTCATAAAAGATGCCCACCAGATGTGCCGCGCCATGGCCACAATGGTCATCAGGATACGACCCGTTTTGAGAGAAACCACCGGAATGATCATGATCCAGGTCAGCAACCATATCCATAGCAACAGCCACCCCATGGTTCGACATCGATGCAGGGTGTTTATCCCAGGCAAAGGCCGACCCGGAGCACAGGCTCATCAGTACTAATATGGAGATCAGAAATTTTCGCATCGGTGTCGATTCTGCTGCAAGCATGCTCCGTAGTCAACTCTCTCTACCCGTCTGTACTGTATCGGCAATTCAGGCAGCAAGTTTATGATTTTCTCAGAAAGACAACCCTGTAGGTGCTTTTGCCATCACATTCTGACCTTTTCGCGAGTGAAAACGAGGTAAATTGCGCGCCCTCTGCTGGTGTGTCATGCATTTGCATTCGACACCGGATGACAAAACCACAATGAATTTTCTATTGGTAGTAGTTCCCGATTTTAGTAAGGTATTACCATCTTTCTACGTTAAGAAAATGCAATGATAACAGGGATAGTACAATCTGTACTGTAGGTATCAATGGGGTTAATCAAAGAAAAGATATTCGCATTATACAAGTATATTTGAGCTCCTTCTTTCGGTTGGATTACCTATAGATCAAATAATATACAATGATAACGTGGAATATGGCATTGAATATATCCCGCATAAAAATGGACCAGCCGCCGCAACTCTGATTTTTTATATGTCAATTGGTGGAAAATAGTTTGGCTTTATTCCGGCAAACAACTCATTAAGTCATATTTATACACTCAGGCATATTCCAGTATCGACGAATATCACGCATCACCAGGCTTAAACTCACTACGGGTACGAATCCGAAACAGTTTTTCAACCGGCAACACTGCAATAATGCCATCACCTTCCAGGCCAACATGTGCGGCCTCCATAATGGCTTCAGCAATTTCTTCCGCCTTGGAGGCTTCAGTAAATATCTCAATGCGTGCATGACTCACCAGCCAGTCATTGCTGTAAAGGTCAGCATATTCACCATAACCTTTTACTTTGCTGATACTGAAACCATGCACACCGAGCTTTTGTAATTTTTGCTCAACTTTTTCACAGGATTCACAACGGATAATCGCTGTTACTTTTTTAAAGTTCATGGACTGCTCCTGAAAATACAGGGTATCAGGCAGCGCAAAAACTGAGCTGCCTGGCACTCATGTAATTATTTGCTTAATAATAAATTCCGGCTTTATGTTTTTGACCATCTTTGGTTTTAAAAAGAATCATCATCTGATGTTTTCCTTCATGCCCAAGGTCATAGCCTGCCATATACCAGTCACCCATTTTCATGACTTTTTTACTTTCTTCTTTGCCATTAGGATGCACTACTTTGGTATTCATGGTGATATTGTCCAGTGCCTTGCCATTTTTTTCCACTTTGATCATAAAGTCATGACTGCCTCCCATTTCCTTACCGGCTTTGGCTTTCATGATGTGGAAGCTGACATCGTAACCATCAACTTCTTTTTTCACCAGAAACATCTCGCCCTTTTTGTGTGGCATGCCCTTTTCATCATGACCCGCAGAGCTATGACCATCATGATGATCATCATGTTTCATTCCACTCATGTTGCTGTGACCGTCATCATGGCCATGGTCGTGACCTTCCGATGCCTGAACAACAGCACTCATGGAAACCAGCAAAGTGGTAATAACCGAAATCAGTGTTAATTTTTTCATCTTTCATTCTCCTGTTGATATGTAATATTAATATTCCGTCTTTTTATATACTTCAAAGAGTTGGGGGAAGGCTTGAATCAGGTTCGGTAATATCATCCTTCCTCCCAGTTTCCCCCTCATCAAGAGGAGAGGAATAAAACCGCTTAATTACAATTATGTGGGACATTCATGCCACATTGTTTTTTGCAGTTTGTCGTCGCAGTTGTCGTTCCTGAAACTGCAAAACCAAACCATAAATCACTGGCAGCACCAGCAGGCTTAGGATAGTGACGGTGGCCATACCTCCCACCATGGGTGCAGCAATACGTTGCATGACACCGGAACCCGTGCCGCTGCCCCACATAATGGGCAACAAACCGGCGATGATGGCCGTAGCCGTCATCACAATCGGTCGTACACGTTCCGAGGTACCTGCATGTACTGCCTCCATGATTTCTTTTGCATCCAACGCTGCTCCTTTGTCGCGACGGCGGCGCGCGATTTCATGATCAATAAAGGTTAATACCAGCACGCCGATTTCCGCTGCTACACCCGCCAGGGCAATGAAGCCCACTGCCACCGCCACTGACATATTGAAACCCAGCCAGTAAATCAGCCAAAAACCACCAATCAGTCCGAAGGGAATGGAAAGCATAACCACCAACGGTTCCGAAACGTTGCGAAAGTTGAGATACAACAACAAGAAGATCACCAGCAGTGTCACTGGCACCACGATACGCAGACGTTCAGCAGCACGTTCCATGTACTCAAACTGCCCGGACCATACCAGAGTGTAACCCGCCGGAATTTTCACCTGGGCTTTCAACACCTCTTTGGCATCGGCCACATAACCACCAATATCCGAAGTCTTGATGTCCACATAAACCCAGGCATTGGGTCGTGAGTTTTCACTTTTGATGGCAGGTGGCCCGCGTCGTAATATCAATTCGGCCACTAGCGCCAGTGGAATCTGCGTTCCCGTGGGTGTGGGAATCAATACCCGCTTTAACTGTTCCATGTTGTCACGCAGCTCACGCGGATAACGCACATTAACGGGATAACGCTCCAGTCCTTCTACCGTTTGCGTGACGTTCATACCACCGATGGCACTTTGAATAATGTCCTGCACGTCACCCACAGTAAGACCGTAACGCGACGCCGCAACACGGTCGATATCAAAGTCCAGGTAATAACCGCCCGCTGCTTTGTCTCCAAAGGCGGACAATGTA
Source organism: Gammaproteobacteria bacterium (assembly GCA_021648485.1). Taxonomy (GTDB): domain Bacteria; phylum Pseudomonadota; class Gammaproteobacteria; order SZUA-152; family SZUA-152; genus SZUA-152. The sequence continues at coordinate 50,713 of JAKISS010000001.1, read as the reverse complement.
TCCGGCATGGTTTTTAGCGCCCGTTCAATATTACCTGCCACCTCTTCCAGTACGTTGAGGTCCGGTCCGCTGACTTTGATACCAACCGGTGTTTTGATACCCGTGGACAACATGTCAATGCGGGTCTTGATCGGCATGGTCCAGGCATTGGCGACACCAGGGAATTTGATCGCGGCATCCATTTCGGCCATCAGTTCCTTGGTGGTCTTGTCCGGGTTCGGCCAGTCAGACCGAGGCTTTAGTCGTACGGTGGTTTCGAGCATCGCCAGCGGTGCCGGGTCGGTAGCCGTTTCAGCACGCCCCGCTTTGCCGAAAACCTGATGCACTTCCGGAAAGGTGTAGAGGATTTTGTCTGTCTGTTGCAAAATTTCCTTGGCCTTGGTAATCGACAATCCCGGATAGGTGGTGGGCATGTACAGGATGTCACCTTCATCCAGCGGCGGCATGAATTCACTGCCAAGTTTGTTCACCGGCCAGGCCGTTACCAGTAACAATGTTCCCGCCACAAACAGCGTCAACCAACGCCACTGAATGGCACTTTTCAGTGTCGGCGAATGAATGGCATGCAGAAAACGATTCACCGGGTTTTTGGCTTCGGGCATGATCCTGCCGCGAATAAAATAGCCCATTAATACCGGCACCAGAGTAATCGCAAGAATGGCTGCTGCTGCCATGGCATAGGTTTTGGTGAACGCCAGCGGTGCGAACAAACGCCCTTCCTGGGCTTGAAGCGTAAATACCGGCAGGAAGGATACGGTGATAATCAATAGTGAGAAAAACAACGCGGGGCCCACTTCGCGTGAGGCCGAGGCCACCGCTTCCCAGCGTTCGGGCAGGGTCAGTTCACGGCCCTTTTTATTACCTGCGTGTTCCAGGTGTTTATGGGCATTTTCAATCATCACAATGGCACCATCCACCATGGCTCCGATGGCGATGGCAATACCACCGAGCGACATGATGTTGGCATTAATGCCTTGCCATTTCATGATGATAAACGCCATTAGAATCCCTACAGGCAAGCTAATAACAGCCACCAGCGCCGAACGGACATGCAACAAAAACAAGATGCAGATAAGACTCACTACAATGGATTCTTCGATGAGTTTCTCAGCCAGGTTATTCACTGCGCGTTCGATGAGGTCGCCACGGTCATAGACCGGCACAATCTCTACGCCTTCCGGCAAACCGCTTTTCAGTTCTTCCAGCTTTTCACGTACCCGTTCGATGGTGGCCAAGGCATTTTCGCCGAAGCGCATAATCACCACGCCACCGACGACTTCACCTTCGCCATTAAGCTCTGCCACACCACGCCGTAATTCGGGACCAATCTGGATGTTCGCCACATCCATCAGGCGTATGGGTGTGCCATTGGCATCAACGCCCACCGGAATAACTTCCAGGTCCGCAATGGAACGAATGTAGCCTTTGCCGCGCACCATGTATTCGGTCTCGGCCATCTCTACCAGTTTGCCACCTACATCATTATTGGAACGCTGAATAGCATATTTTACTTTGGACAACGGAATGCCGTAGGCTAACAAAGCATTGGGGTCAACCTCCACCTGATATTGTTTGACATAACCGCCTACCGAGGCCACTTCGGAAACACCCTGTACTGTTTGCAAGGGATAACGTAAATACCAGTCCTGCAAGGAACGCAGTTGTGCCAGGTCATGTTTGCCAGTGCGATCCACCAGGGCATATTCGTAAATCCAACCGACACCGGTAGCATCCGGCCCCAGCGAAGGCGATAGTCCGGCAGGTAACCGGGAGCTAACATAGTTTAGATACTCCAGCACCCGCGAACGGGCCCAGTACATATCAGTACCGTCTTCAAAAATAATGTAGACAAAGGAAAAACCAAAGAAAGAATAACCACGCACCACTTTGGCAGAGGGTACCGCCAGCATTGCTGTGGTCAAGGGATAGGTCACCTGATCTTCCACAACCTGCGGTGACTGTCCCGGGTATTCGGTAAAGACAATAACCTGCACATCAGAAAGATCCGGAATGGCATCCAGTGGTGTGTTTTTGACGGCAAATATACCGGCCACGACGATTAATGCTGTGGCAATCAGTACCAGGAATTTATCACGCAACGAGGCGTTAATAATATTTTGAATCATCATGTGCCCCTATTTTGCTTTTTCCGGCGACATATCATCCATAGACATATCATCCATAGACATATCATCCATAGACATATCATCAAATACACTTGCGGAGTTGTTATCACCCTGCCCCGCATTCAGTATCTCCATCATTTTCGCGGTCGCTTCACGCAACTTGGACTCTGAATCAATAAGGAACTGGGAGGAGGTCACTACTTCTTCACCAACCTTCAGACCGGTCAGTATCTGGGTGACACCGCTGGTAGTGATACCGATTTTGACTTCACGCGGTTCAAATTTTCCGGCACCGCGCACCACGAATACCTGTTCACGAGTCCCTGAGCGCACCACAGCTTCGGCGGGCACCACTACGGCAGCAATCTGCCGACTCGCGGCAATGCTGACCTCGGCAAACATATCGGGTTTCAACAACAACTCTTTGTTATCAAAAACCAGACGCACTCTGATCGTGCGGGTTCTGGCCTCTGCATAGGGATAAATATAGGCAAGACGGCCTGTGAAAACTCTGCCAGGCACACCCGTTAATTCCATCTCGACCTGATCACCCACCGTAATCCAGGGCAATTCATATTCGTAAATATCAACATACACCCATATTTTGGACAGGTCGGCCAACATATATAATTCTGTTTTGGGGGTAACGTACTGTCCCTCACGGGCTCCAATTTTTATTGCGATTCCGTTAAAAGGTGAATGAATATGCAGATACTTTTTTATCTCGTGCGTGCGCTCCAACTCTCGAATCTGGTGCTCAGCCATATCCAGCAATTCCAAACGTTCCCGTGCCGTTTTCTCCAGATCAATGGCTCCCTGACGAATATCGTCGAAAGGACTGTCTGCCAAAATCTGTTTGCTTTTCATTGCCAACAGATATTCTTCCTGGCTGGCAACCAGTTGCGGCGCATAAATACTTAACAGGATGTCATTTTTTTTGACCGGTGAACCCGTTTTGTCAATGCGCAGCTCTTTGATCCAACCCTCAGTCTTAGGATGCAGACGGGATAAACGTTCCTCGTTGTACGCAACCCGACCCACTGCACGAATATGCCGACTCAGGGTACGTTGCTCTACGATGGCCGTACGCACACCAATGTTTTGTACAGTAACCGGATCAATTTTCACCGTACCTGCGGGAGCATCTCCGGCATTGTCCTCGTCCGCATAAACCGGAATATAATCCATGCCCATTTCATCCTGAGCGGGTACTGGTGAGGTAATAGCCGGGTTCATGGGATTCCGGTAAAACAGTGCCTTGCGCTCTTTGGGTGTATTGTCGTCCGCATAAACCGGAATATAATCCATACCCATCTCGTCCTGCGCAGGCACCGGAGACGTAATGGCCGGGTTCATAGGATTTCGATAAAACAGGGCTTTGCGTTCCTGTTTGGCATCGCCAGCCGTGCTCATGGCATCAGGAGCCATACGTGATGCAAACCAGTATCCACCACCGCCACCCACGGCCAATGCAACCAGTATTGCGACCATCACAGTTTGTTTGTTCATGAATTCACCTCAAAATTTCGTGCTAATCAATTAGCATTAAAAATACTAATTCCAGTTATTTTTTTCATCGCCATCAAACAAACTTTGCTTGCCAACAGCCGCAGCTAATCGTGCCAGCGCCTGATTGCCCCGGGACAAAGCCTTCCAGTAACGGGTCTCGTAATTGAATAAGGTAATCTGCGCACGCACCAGATTCAGAAAATCCACTTTGCTCACCTGATAAGCCGCCAGCATAGAAGCAACGGTCTGCGCGGCCTGGGGAATAATGCCCTGTTTAAACAAGCTGACCTGTTCGCGGGATTGCTGATAGTCAGCCAATGCGCGCGATACCTCGGCCGCTACCCTGCTGTGGGCATCATCCAGTTCATACCGGTTTTGCAATACCTGAGAAGTACGCTGATCGACAGCCTTGTCTTGCCGGGCTCCGGCATAAATAGGCAGATTCATACTGAACATCACAGAGAGAAAATCATCACGGCTGCTGCCATCGATATTTTCTCCGCCACGATAACCATACGCAGCACCTAACGTAAAATCAGGGGAATAACTCTTTTTTGCCAGACCCAGGCGGGCACGGGCTGCATCAATTTTACTGTGAGCCGCAGCCAGCACAGGACGGGTTTTTGCGGCATAACTGAGTAACCCTTGTTCATCAGTAATCTCCGCCAGCGTTTCCGTTATTCGTTGGGGTAATTGCAATGGGCTATTGGTGGGCTGGTCCAGCAAGGTATTCAGTTGAACAACCTGATTGCGCCGCAACCCCTGCAAATTGATGCTTTGATCATGCAATTTGGACAATTCCAGTTGCGCAAGCAGAACATCCTGTTGCAGCCCCTTGCCCACCTTGTATTTAGTTTGTGCAACATCGACAAACTGACGCAACAGCCCCCTGTTTCGAGCCACGATTTCCAGCGCACGATCCGTGAAATACAGATTCCACCACACCGTTTTCACATCACGCACCAGCTTCAAACGTAATTCTTCAACCTGCCAGCGGGCCGCTGTGCTTTCATGCTCGGCAACGGCCTCGCGTAACCCAAGTTTGCCGGGAAATGGCAACATCTGACTGAATCCGACCTGTAACTGAGTCATGCCTTCCTGATTAAAATCAAAACTATCGATAGGTAAATTCAGCATGTTCAATGACAAGCGGGGGTCAGGCAGCGAACCTTGTTGTGAAGGCACTGCGGCGAGCGCTTCGGCACGGGTTTTCATCGCCGCCAGCCCTGGGTGATCCGTCAGGGTAATGGCCACCGCATCCGCCAGAGACAGTTGCTTTGGCTCCGATGCTGCAAGCACAACGTTGACACTGCTGACAATAAGCAAACCACTAATCGCCAACAGAGAAAATAATTGCTTAAACGGCATACCACCCTCCTTCCTTGAAGCAGATAAAACCCACAGCATAATGAAATGCTGTGAGCAATCCTGAAAATAATGTAATGCCAGTCATTTTCTGACCGGAAGCTGCCAAATGGAACAGAATCATCAGATTCTCCTGAAATATTCATAACACGCGCGCGCAAGCGCAGCCATGCGGGCAAACCCCGCAGGTTAAAAATCAGGAGTAACGTGGAGGCCGGTAATCCGGCAAGAGATCAGCGCTGTAGAGCGAAACGCCTGAAACAGTGAGTTGAATATGCGTACTCAGTTCGGTATGTTTCGACAGAATCTGGGGAATTCCCAGCGACACAGGACAACTGCTGCAATGATTGACATCCTGACAATTGCTGCATTTCCCCTGCTTGTTGCAAGCATCATCCAGCATTTTCACCGTATCGCTTTGGGCAATATCACTGACTATAGCTGCCTCTGCGCTCATCAAGAGAGCCATCGAATCGTCAGCTTGCACAGCAAACACAGGCTGTACAGGTGACAGCACGATGGCAATGATCAGCAGTAGACGAAGATGTTGTATAAAGATAGCCATGATTAGGGATAAAGTGTAGGTGCCAGTATGTGATTTTGTCAACAATTGCCTATACATAATGCCGCTGGACATTGTGCAGTCTGACCTGATCACAAAGCGTAGGTTCCTTCCTGTGTGTAACTTGCATCCGACTCATCAAATGCATCACATACACAATCAATTTGACGATATAATACACGCAAACAACCCCGTTTCTTTAATATTACAAAAAGGTAATGATGATGAAATTCCGATTTTTATTTTGTAGCTTGCTTACATTGGCAATTTTATCGTTGGCTCCCCTGTCGGGCGTGATCGCTGCCACTAAATATTCCATTGACAACCCACCGAAAGTACCCGAAAAATATGTTGTCGGCATGGAAAAATTTAGAGACCTGTGTTCCAGCTGTCACGGAAAATGGGGAAATGGCACCCCTCAGGGTCCGCCGTTGATGCACGGATTTTACAAGCCGTCACACCATGCTGATCCGACATTTTACCGGGCAGTGCTCAAAGGTGTACAAGCTCATCACTGGCGCTTTGGCGACATGCCACCGGTGCCAGGTGCAACACGAAAAGATGTTGATGTTCTTTTACCCTTTATTCGCTGGTTACAGCGTGAAAACGGTATTTATTAATTTCCATTGCGCAAGGAAAACTCAAATATGTTTTTTAAAATCATGCGCTGCCCTGCGTACGTGACTTTATTATGTATGACAATGGTTGTGCCAATGGTTGCACAGGCAGAAAACACCGAGAATGAACAGCTAAAACGCGGTGAACTTGTCTACAAACGCTTTTGCTCATTGTGTCACGGAGCCAATCTTGAAGGGCAGAAAAACTGGCGAATACGGAAACCCGACGGCAAATTACCTGCTCCGCCCCATGATGAAACCGGGCATACCTGGCATCATGCTGACGAGCTTCTGTTCGGTATCACCAAACTGGGAATGATACCGCCCTATGCCCCAGATGATTACAAAAGTGACATGCCAGCCTGGAGAGACACCCTCAGTGACGACGATATCTGGGCGGTTATTGCCTACATAAAAAGTCGCTGGCCTGAAGAAACACGAAAAATTCAGGCGGACATCAACAATGAAGCTTTGCAACGCCAACGACAATAACCATCCGTAGACAATGTATGATCCTAAATTAATCAGTTAAACCGTAGCGAGAGCGACTAAGGTGCGGAAGATAAAGCGTTTTTCAGGTTATTTTGGACGAAAGCGTATCACCCATACGGTGAGTTCAACATGTTCTGAAAAATGCTTTAGATTCTGTGCCTTAGGCGCTCGCAGTAGATTTAACTGATTAATTTAGGATGATGTCACGGCTGATAAAACCCGGCATTATTATTGCGCTGATTATTGCGGGATATTTTGTACTCTCGCATAAAGGTATAATTGATTTCCTGGGTGATGGCAGTGCACTCAAAGCCTGGATACAACAACTGGGCATCTTTGGCCCGCTCGTTATCATTGGCCTGCTGACACTGGCCATTGTGATGAGTCCTGTCCCCAGCGCGCCCATCGCACTGGTATCAGGTGCAGTTTATGGTCATTACCTGGGAACCGTATATGTAGTAATAGGTGCAGGACTGGGTGCAATTATTGCTTTTTTTATCGCTCGTCTGTCAGGTGCCGAGGCTCTCAAAAACGGGTTAGGTGATCGTTATGACAAGTACTTGCTGGGTTCACAGACGACGTTAATGAGCATTGTATTTGTGTCCCGGCTGTTGCCATTTATTTCTTTCGACATGGTCAGTTATGCGGCTGGCGTTACCGCATTGACTTTTTGGCGATTTGCCCTGGCGACACTGGCGGGCATTATTCCCAGCAGCTTTCTATTGGCGCATTTCGGCAGCGAACTGGCCTCCACCGAAACCAACACTATTGCAATCACGCTTTTGTTATTGGGCGCGTTTTCTCTTGGGATTGTGCTCATCAAAAAAATATTCCCGGATGGCTTCCGCCCAAAGAATCATTGAGCAATATTGTCGGCAGGGCCGGGATAATGGACCTCAAATGTTACAGGTATAGCGTTATGTAAAAATATACGCCCGCCAAGCCCGTAAAATAATGCCGCAACATAAAACAAATACTCCAATGCTATACCCGTAGCGTTTGAAATTTAGGTGTTCAGTGTGCGTCATATTCATTTCATGGCAAGGCGAAATGACGAGTAATAGCCGGTCTATTGTGAGGAATTTCAACGCAGCCACGGAATGAAGAGAGCGTGCAATGAGTACCTGAATTTCAATCGCTGCGGGTATATGTTCAATACCCTTGATAACAAAAAGTTAAACCCGATAGTGAGGGGTTGTCGTTACTTCCATACTTTCGACCTGCAATTCCTCACTTTCCTGTAAAAACGCACGTTGCAGGCGTTCTGTCCAGCCGCCACCCAATTGAATACCAATCTCAATCAGTTTGTCTTCAATCTGCTTCAATGTGGCCTGTAGAAGATCATAGGTAATCTCGACAGTGTCTTGCGTAATCGCAAGATCCTTGATGCCCATCATTGCCCGTAATGCTTCACTGACCAGCGTAATTTCATCCGGGGACAAGGTATGAGACAGATGCATCCTGCGCCGCTTGATCACTTCCCGCCCTTCCTGTTTAGGTGCTTTAATGCCTGGTATGCCGATATATAAATGCGGGTTAGCCAGGAAACGTTCCTGGCACTGCTTTGAGCAAAACGCAAAAGACATTTTCTGATATTCAATCACATTATCCTGCGGGTTCACCATCATTTCGCACACCGGGTCTTTGACCGGATCTTCATTCTGATTCATATCGTTTCTCCTTCTGTTTTAATTTCCCTCTGACACACTATTTATAGTGACAGTGGTTTTGCGACTGTCTCAATAAGGTGACAAATTTCATCACCATTCGGCTCCCCATCCGGCATGGTTTTCCATTTTTCCAATGCCTTTTTCATCCGTTTTGTCAAAATATTCAGTTCAGCCAGTTGCACCCGGTTATCTTCAATACGCTGGTGAATAATATCCCGGACAGTGGGACAAGGTGACTACCCCTGTTTTCCGTGTTTGAAAATTTCCTGGATATCACTCAAGGAGAACCCCAGCCCTTTCGCCTGACGGATAAAGTTAACTCTTTTGACATCAAAATCGCTGAATAGTTGATAATCATTGACGGGATTTCGTTTTGGGTGCAACAGTCCAACCCTTACGTAATGACGTATCGCTGCCGGTGTTACCCGGGTTAGTCTGGATAATTCGCTGACTTTCATTATCCTAAATTAATCAGTTAAATCTACTGCGAGCGCCTAATGCACAGAATCTAAAGCATTTTTCAGAACATGTTGAACTCACCGTATGGGTGATACGCTTTCGTCCAAAATAACCTGAAAAACGCTTTATCTTCCGCACCTTAGTCGCTCTCGCTACGGTTTAACTGATTAATTTAGGATTATCAATGACCTGTGGCTATTTTTTTGTTTCACTGCTCATGTACACAACACTCTTCCCGACACCAGACACAGTAACAGTCAATGTGATCACAAGTGATATCTTTTCGACGGCTGCTATAACGATGCCTGGCCCACGGGCCAAGTAACCGCTTAATCAGGGACGGCTGATACTGCCGTCGCAATGATGCTCGTAAATCCGGCCTGGCAAGCTGATTCCCCAGAAACCAGCCGTAACCCCGATTTCCCAGCAATGAAAACAGACTGCGGTTAACAATTGACGTTTCCATTTGCGGCCGCAGCTCATGCTGCCAGAGCATGTCGTAGTTTTCATCATTCAACAAACTTCTTGCCGCCAGTACGCCGGATGAAATCGCCAGCCGCATACCAAACCCCCATAACGTATCCTGAAAACCGGCCTGTTCCCCCACCAGGGGATGCGGGCCGCTATAAGCACTACGCGGAATACGAAAATTACCACTGCCACCATGAGGCCGGGGATTTTTCATCTCCAGACCAACCAGCTCCTGAAAGGCTTCCACCGTTCGCTGCACATAACATTTCTCCTGTTTAAAACTGGAAAACATGCAGCTTTTAACCGTGCCTCTGCCCTTCATTACCAGGAGATAGGCATAACCCTGAGGAGCCAGGTCATCGTCACAGATAACCCAATAACCGTCTGTCATGTCGGTCTCAAAGTGATAGCCCACGGCGATGGCATCAGCAGCACGCGGCCCGGCGGCGAGAATGCCTTCACCGGCCATTTGACGCAGACGACTGTTAAAACGAACCTCGACACCAAGCGATTGCGCCTGCTTTAACAAGGCACTATCAAGCGTATCGGGACCGGGGCCACGCTCAATCAGATAAAACAGAGGTTCATCACTTTTGATTTCATAGGATTTTCGGGCGGAATCAAAAGCCGTCCCGTTACAACCTGGCATGGCTGTAAAGTCTGTCGTCAAACCAAGTGCTTTAAATTCGTTGAGCACATCATTCTGAGTTGTCCAGTTTTCCAGCCCCTGAAAGTCACCACCAAAACGATGCCCCACTCTTTTATGTGCTTCATGTACGATCACCTGACGCCCGGCATGGGCCAGAGTGATTGCTGCTGCCAGTCCGGCGGGACCGGCACCAGCGATTTCTACAGGCGTTTCCTGATTTATTTTTGTTTCCGTCATTATTTTTTTCCGAAGTCAGAACGAATATTTATCATTTATCACCTGATTCCCCATGCCCGCCACACATAAAAAAGATCATGGTAATACAGCAAGCCACCAACAAAAGTATTAACCATTCCATTATTTCTTCTCCTCTGAATTCCTGACCAATAGCATCACATTACCCTGTGCAATTCACCCCTTACCCCAACTCTCTCCCCTTAAAGGTATACCCTGGGCAGGGTGGAACAAGCGCAGCGGTTCCACCAAACGCTACGGGCATCTTCAAGATTCGATCAACTATCAACGTCCACCTTGACTCACCATTTTCCGGTGCGTCGTTGTTACATAAGAGAGTTTTTCTCCTGTTTCAGACAATCGGTTTTTTGGTGCAGGGTTTTGATTTTTTTGTCAGCGGTCGTGGCACAGAGGCGATTTGTTGTTCCTTAATAGCCTGTTGGTGGAACCGCTGCGCTTGTTCCACCCTACGGTTTTGCCGTATGTTGAATGAGAGTGGAACACAAAAAATCATAAACACCTTAACTCCACCATCCTTACACCACAGATTCCATATCAATATGTCCGCACGGGCACTCCTCTGCGCAAATACCACACCCTTTACAATATTCGTAATCAATCGTGTAACCGCCTTCTTTTTTAATCACCGGAAACTAACACACTTCGACAATACGATATGCTTGTATTATGCTGCCTGCGGTCTCCTGATTACTCTCGATATAAAATTAAATCCAGGCAGCATACATACCGACATACTGTCCTAATGGTCACTGAGAATATTCATCAGTGATCCGCCCTCCTGTATAACACCATTCACAGTGTAAAACCTGAATGTAGCCTACAGGTCAAGCACATTCACATTATAATTCTGAAGATATAGAAGCCATTGGAAGGCCAAATATGATTAACATTTCAGATTATAAGTAATAAACAAATGACGTGTTTTTACTTTTTGCATTTATCGTTCCACTTAGAAGTGAAATGTAAACGTTATCAACCTGACATCAGAATCAACTTTATTTTCAGGCTTTTATCCTCGACCTGCATTTTGTCTGTATGTAATACAGAACAGGCGCTAGCTTTGGTGTGATAGGCTTAATAAAAATTCGACAAAAAACTGGCCGGGATCACCAAACAGGACAAACAAAACACGCTATGGGTACCTTGCGAAGACTGATACAAATTTATTGGGCAATCGGTAGCCACATCGTTTGGCTGGGACTGGTGTACAGCCATCTTTTACATCCCGCTATCAGCCCGGCACAACGCTTGAGCAAAGTGCTGGAAAAACTGGGAACAACATTCGTCAAACTGGGGCAAGGCCTGAGTCTGCGTCAGGATATTCTGCCGAATGATTACGTAGAGGCCTTGCAAAACCTGCAAGATCACGTACAGGCTTTCGACAGTAAAATAGCCCGGCGGGAAATCGAACAGGCACTGGGGGATTCTATCGAAAACCTGTTTGCCGAATTTGACGACACTCCCCTGGCAGCAGCATCCATTGCACAGGTACACAAAGCAATATTGCCGGATGGACGCAAGGTCATCATCAAGGTGCGACGACCAGATCTGCGTAACCAGGTGACACAGGATATACGCCTGCTCAAACTGGTGTTACGGGTTGTATTGGCGCTGGCACCTCAGCTGCAAAAATATTCTCTACCGGAAATCGTACGTGAAAACGGCCTTACCCTGATGAAGGAAATGGATTTTCGTCAGGAGATGCGCAATACGCACCGTTTTCGTGAAGCCTTCAAAGATTCATCAACGATTCACATCCCGGCCGCCATTCCGGAACTTTGCACCGAGTCAGTGATGGTTCAAGAAATGAGCGGTGGTCGGCTGGTCACCGACCCTTCCGTGCAAAAAGACGGGCCGCAACTGGCCATCAATTTTGCAGATGCTTATCTGCATCAGTTTTTTGTCATGGGTTGCATTCATGCCGACCCACACCCCGGCAATCTCTTTATCATGGACAACGGGAAAATTTGTTTTCATGATTTTGGCATGGTGGGACTCATCGATATCACCACACGCCGAAAACTGGCCGGCTTTTTTCTGGCATTGATTAATCAGGACAGTGAATGGCTGCTCGATAGCTACCTCGACCTCGGACTATTGGGCGAAGAAATTGATCGCCAACAGGTACAACGAGGAATGAACGAGCTTATTCAGGAATATGCCAGCGTGTCATTACAGGAATGGTCACTGGCAACAGCCATGCTGAGTGCAGCACGCATGGGCTGGGGGTTCAACCTGCGTATGCCTTACCATTTACTGTTAATCATGCGCGCCCTGTTAATCATGGAATCCACCCTGCGCAGTCTGGACCCGCAATTTAACATGGCTGATTATTGGCAAAGCAAGGGGGCAACACTGATGACAACAGCGCTTAAAGAGTCAGCAGGGGGATCAAGTTCAGCGCGTCTCAAATACGAAGCATCCGTATTTGCCCAGGAATTACCCAAGGCACTGGCGAGATTTCTCCGGCGGTCGCGCTCAGGAAAATTCGAAATACCGCTTCATCATCGTGGATTACGCGATTTTGAAAACCATGTTGATCGCAGCAGTAATCGGATAGCTCTGGCACTGGTTGCGCTGGGGCTTTATATTGCGTCATCATTGTTGGCACAGAGTGAATTAAAACCAGTGATTGCCGGTATGCCACTGATTGCCCTGGGTGGTTACACCCTGGCGTTATGGGTGACTTTTCGTCTGTTGCGAGGCATATCACGTTCAGGACGTGTATAACCTCAATCTAAATAACCCACACACAAAGGGAGAAAAACATGTCACATCAACGCGATATTGACAACATCATTGAAAGCCTGAAACAGCAAAAGGATGAAATACGATTGCAAATCCATTTGGCAAAAGCCGAAGTGCGTGACGAACTTTCTGAACTTGAAAAGAAACTCGAAGAACTTGGCAGCAAAGCAGATGTGTTACGCAAAGAAGCGGCGGACACATCATCCAACGTTATTGAAGCAAGCAAACTCGTTGCCGATGAAATCAAGCAGGGCTTTGAACGCATACGAAAACTGCTATAGTTATCGCCCGCGACACACCATTTAACCCGGCTTTACATTACCGGGCATTTTCTGTCATTTTGTGCTCTCGGCGTGAAGCAGGATTCTGACGGTAAAATTGTGTTAACTGCAAATATACATCCGGGCAGTGTTTCCCGAGCACATCCGGTGCAGTGAAAAAGTATTCGCTGACTACCGCAAAATATTCAGCAGGCGTTGTAGCCGCATAAGCATTAATCCGTGTTGGGTGCTGATGCGCGACTTGCTGTTGCAATATTTCGAATGCACCACTGAGTGCGCGTGTCCACTGATCGATTTCCATACGGGGATGGAGTGGTGGCATACCATTGGCGCGCCCGTTCAGCATATCCAGTTTATGTGCAAACTCATGCACAACAACGTTATACCCTGAGTGAGGCGTATGCAGTTCGTACTCGATATCTTCCCAGGAAAGAATCACCGGCCCGCGCAACCAGGATTCTCCGCTGAGATTATGTGAGTCACTGGACACCAGCCCATTTTGATCAACATCTCCATGATTGACCCGAAAGGCACTTGGGTAAAGAATAATCTCAACCCATCCATTGTAATAATCCAGCCCAAGCTCCAGCACCAGAAGCACTGCCTGAGCGGCAATAATCACTTTCATTTCGTCGCTGACCAGCAAGCCTTGTGCGCCGGTAATTGTCTTCTGATGAAGAAACAGCGTCGCCAGTTCGCGCAAACCGGCTTCCTCTGTGGCACTCAGGTCATGTAGCAGGCTGGCTCTGTTAATCACAGTTTCCCACAATTCATAGGGAATGGGATATTGCGTCAGTGTGTGACGAACACGCAGGCGGTTAACCCAGTTTATGATATTCATAAGCTGACAAAAACACCCGGCATACAGGGCGATTCAATGATTACTGAATACCCGCATTACGCTGTTGTTGGCGGATATAGGCGATAATATGACCGACATCCTCGGGAGAAACATTCTTGATGGGCGGCATGTCGCCGAATCCCCAGTGGTGGTGTTTGACACCGTTTTTTACGGCCCAGTGAAAGGTAATATCGGCGTGATGTGCAGGGCGGTATATTTTGTCCACCAGTGGTGGTCCCTGCCGTGTCCCCTGCCCTGCCGGGCCGTGACACTGTGAACAATTCGCCACAAACAGCGTCTCCCCCTGTTGAGCATCAGCGACAAAATCCTTCCCGGGGAAATGTTGACGCTTGCGTATTTCTTCCGGGTCCAGGCTGTCACAGCCTGCCAAAAACAAACTCAGCACAGCCGCTAAAATGAAATAATGTGTTTTCAACATATAAGCCGGTTTTCCTGTTTGTTGCAGGCGGGTGGCAAACCTGATGTTAATCTTGGCCATCCACCTGTATTCAGCATAAGTTGCTCGCGTTCACCGCACAAAAACCATCGTTGCGCATTATTAGCGCTCTGTCACCAGCGTGCATTTCACCTCCACCATCCCGCGTAAAATATCTTCTTCGGCCAGAAAGGCTTCCACGCCCTCCGGATCAAATTGCTGACCACTCATGTTGATGATTTCCTTTTTGGCCGCATCAAAAGATTGTGCTTTCCTGTAGGGACGATCCGAGGTAATGGCATCCAGTGTATCAATAATAGCAAACAATCTTGCACCCCATGGAATGGCTTTCCCTTTCAAACCCTGCGGATAACCACCCCCATCCCAGCGCTCCTCGTGACATAACACGATATTTGCCGCTTCACTCATGAATGGAATATCACTGATAATATCGTATCCACGTTGTGAATGGCTACGCATAATCTTCCATTCATCGTCATTCAGTGCATGAGGGTTTAATAAAATAAAATCAGGAATAGCGATTTTACCGATATCGTGTAACAGTGAACCCCAGTAGATCTGCTGAAGCACACTTTTGTCTTTACTGAATTGCCGTGCCAATACCTGGGTATGGCATGCGACGCGCTGTGAGTGCATTCCCGTTTCATGTTCGCGGGCATCCAGTGCTGCTGCCAACGCCTCAACCAGTGATAACTGAATTTCATCACGCTCGTGCTGAAAACGCTGATGCGCCATGTATCCGAGATAACATCCCTCACAACAAAAGACATCGTTATTGTCAGTGGTGTGTACCCCATTAGTGATTGGCTTATCGCACCACAGACAATTTTTTTTCGTCTTAATCAGCATCGAAAACTCCTCACCGAAAAGCGGCTCTGGTCTGCGTTAACGTCAAATCCACCAGTCCAGGCAATCGTTATACCAAGGATGAATAAAGTGTATGATGTGCGTGCTGACCACAGGTCAAGGTCGATTATGTCCCGGTGTCACGCGACATTTTAAAAACCAGATCTGGTACAAAGAGATACTGATCTGCGCCGCCCAGGCTAAACCCAGAACAGCACCGGCGATAACAACGATATACGCATAGTGCGGGTCCCATTTAGTGAAAAACCAGGCCAGGATATCAGTAAAAATAGCAATAAATGGCGCTAACGTTAGCGTGTGTTGAAGCCAGGATGGCAGAAAAGTAAAACGGAAAATAAGACCAATACCCAGGGCTACCAGACCGATGCCAAATAAATGGATATGTGAAACTTTCATCAAACTGTGCAGAGAAACTCCGGTATCCACGTTGGCAACGGGTTTAATGCCTGCGTAGCGGGTAAAATCAGGAACCGGTAAACCCGAAGCAGCGCTATGGCAACCAAAACAGCGTTCAGCAAGAATGGGACGGATTTTGCTGTCATAACCACTTTCCGGCGCACCTGACTTCAGCCATTCAACAATGTGGTGACGTTGTTCAACATCAATGTAACTGGCCATGGGCCCACGCAATGCAGATTCCAGTCGCGTACCACTGCGGTTACCATAATAATTCTCAGCGATATCTTCCACGGATAGCCCCGGCTTACCATCGATACCTTGAAAACTGGAATAAAGATAGCCCAATGCCATCAGATAGGCTAATCCCGCTAACAATAAAAATGAGGTATAAAGCAGTTTTTCATTGAGCGTACAATCATAAAACCGGCGCGGGCGGGTGGCGGGACAAGCTTCCATTGTGTGCTGTTCGCTCATTATCTATCTCCTGTTCGCATGTCATTTTCGCCATGTGATATGTTCATAAACACCTGCCCAGTACATACCAAAAGCAATGGCAAAAAGCAGTTCTTCCAGGGGCATAAATGCAATATTGATACCGCTTAGTGCCGATAAGTTCCAGACGCGATCAATATAACCCGGTGCAGACCATTCCAGCCCGACGAGAAACAGTGCGTAATAAACCAGAAACAGCAGCCCCCCAATCCATGTTTTCCATTTTAAATCCGGGCGGCAAAGAATGTTGGCAACTGCACCAACGATCATGGCAACAATAGAGGGATAAATAGGATTCCATGGTAGAAAATATAATGGAATAAAAACAACAAAAGGAGCTGCCATCGCCTTGTAATGATGACGATGCAAAGGTTGCTTACGTTCATTTGTCGGTATCCTAACAGGAACCCGGCGCGTCAGGAGGTTATACATCACCGCCGCGATGCCGCCAATACCAAAACAAAAAATCAAACTTTCAATATCAAAGCCTGTGCGTAAAGCCAGATCAAACAGGCTGGGAGGACTCCAGTATTCCGGTACAAATAATGGTTCACTCAAACCAAAGGGCATGGTGAACAGGCTTGCCCATAGCATGGCACGCCGGTGTGCCGGGAAGCTGATATAAATGATTATCCATGGTACCAAAAAAGCACTTGACCATAAAAGCCATACATATTGATCATTCATTTCTACAAAAACCTCTTGTTTCAGTCACTGTTATCACAT
Source organism: Gammaproteobacteria bacterium (assembly GCA_021648485.1). GTDB lineage: Bacteria > Pseudomonadota > Gammaproteobacteria > SZUA-152 > SZUA-152 > SZUA-152. The sequence continues at coordinate 33,727 of JAKISS010000001.1, read as the reverse complement.
GCTTTGATATTTTTTGGAAACATTCCCCGTGGATCAGTTTGCAGGGCCGCTTGATACGGTGTCAGTAAATCTATCGTTTGCTGTTCCGCTTCATACAATACCTGAGCACCTCCTTTGGTCATTGGCCAGGTCAATTCGGGCAATTCAGGTTCGATGACAATGATTATCGCACCACAGCCACAGGGACAGCGTTGTGATGAAATTTGCTGTGAGGATGCGCCTTCATCCGATAAGTACCATGGACGATTTCGATAAAGCAGACGATCCGTGATTTTTAGCAACGTCCACGGTTCAGTCCGTGCGTGATCAATACTTTTATTTTTATCAAAACGCTGTGATACATGATGCACAATAACCACATCCAGGTTATGTAAACAACAGATTGCATCCGTGGGTGCAAAATCCACCACGGCTCCGTCACAAAAATATTTGTCGTCAATATGTACCGGTTGATAGACGATAGGAATTGCTGCACTCGCCATAATACGGGGGGCCAGTTCGCCTTCTGAAAATATGGTTTTTTCCCCGCTGTCCAGGTCAATGGCCAAGGCATAAAAAGGAAACTGACATTCTTCAAACGTTTTTACATGAAGGTTTTTCTGACAAAACTCTATCGCCCATTTGGTATCTGAAATACCGGTAATACCACGCCCTTTGTCACGAAACATACACCAGAGTAAGCCGGGTAAAGAGGCTGGCCTCCAGAATTCTTTTCGCTGCACTGTGTTAAGTGCAGCAACCCAATCCGGCAAAGAAGTACCGCTGGCCACTATTCCTCCAACCAATGCCCCTGCGCTGCAACCTGCGAGTGCGGTAATGGGCAGCTTTAATGTTTCCAGAGCTGAGAGAAACCCCGTATGTGCATAAACACCGCGCCCTCCTCCTGAGCTTAATAGCACCCCCATTCGCGGGTACTTTGCAACGGTATTACCGACATGGTTTTGATTCATCATACTTTTATTCATCATCCGGGCTATTTACCTCAAACACACATACCCGGTAAAAATTGGAGAAACAGTGAAACTCATTTACCCGTTTGAGTGTTTTGTTATGCGTCTTTGCATGACGGCGTAACATGGCAAACAGATTCCTGTGCCAAAAATCGCCCAAAAAAGGTTCCAAACCTAATAATAAAATACGTATCGGCCAAAACCGGCATAAAAAATGCTGGCGAGGATATTGACCATATTCAGTAACCACAAGGCGGCCACCAGGTTGCAACACCCGTAGCGTTTCATTAAGCGTGCGTTCCCGTGCATCAGCGGGTAATTCATGTAACAGAAAGAACATCAGAATAGTGGAAAATGCATCGTCGCAATAAGCGAGATGTTCCGCATTCATACGTGTCGCCAGCAATCGACTTTTTTCTTTATTGTTGAGCTTTTTGCGTGTTGCATCCAGTTGTACGTCGGCAACATCCATCAGGTAAAGATCTTCATCTTTTTTCATTGATTTGATCAATGAAGGTGTAAGACTCCCATACACACAGGTCAACTGTAACAGACGGCCTTTTGGCCGGTTTGTCATGCAAGCTTGCAATGCCTGCTTTTTAAGGGTTTGATACTGCCCGAACAGAATGGCATTGATGATAGGTTGATGATCAAAAAACCATACTCCAAACCGCCATAAATAGGCCCACCAATAATGTCGTGCTAAATACTCCGGGTGCGCATCAAGAAAATGATGCCAGATAGTTGTGCGCCTGTTTCTTTTTACCTTGTTATTTTTACGATATCCCGGTGACATATTGCCTCCCTGATAACTCAATTTTTTTCTTGCCTACCTCGCAGCGTAACAAAATTATAGATAGGAACCCAGATCAATGCGAAAAACCAGCCATAACCATAAGCTTCGATCAATCCCAGGAAAAAACTTTTCCAGCTTAGCCATTCAAAACCGGGTAACAGTTGTTGCCAGGTTTTGTACATGGCATGTTCAGGAAAAAGCAAATCAAAACTGACACACAGTGCAAAACTGATCGCCAGCAACAAGCTGGTCGCATGCCCTACACCTAATAATGAAATCCCCTGTTGTTGATAACGGTTTGTCATTGTATTAGTGGTCATTGTTTTTTTCCTCCATCACGAGAGCCTGCTGTTTATTGATATAACGCTCTGGCTCATTGTCAAATTTGTCCAGACAGTTCCTGGAACAAAAACGATAGAGCATGCCCTGGTACATCTTTCCGTAGCCTTGCTCGGTTTCAACTTCCATACCACAAACGGGATCAATATATTTTCCTGCGCCATCATCGTGACCAGAAGCATTACCTTTGGAATGATCGTGACCACCCTGCCCGTGTGTCATGTGTGAACCACAGCCGAAGCGCATCATGAAATAAAAAAACGCCGCAAACAGTAAAAACGAACCCAGGCCTTCCATATGTCACCTCCTGTTCTAATAATAATTACGATGTTTCTTCATCCGGAACGTTCACTGTTAAAAATGCTTTCCACTGATTCAGAGGTGGAAAAAAGGCCGGTGTTTTACGGACGTATTCGTCGTACTCTACACCGAACTCCACCTCGGCTCGCCGCTCTTCCACTCTGGCCAGATGGACATAAGCAAACAATAGAACGGGTGCCATTATTACGGTAAGTATCGTGGGCCACTGCACCAAAAAGCCGATGATCACCAGAAAGAGTCCGGTGTATTGTGGATGGCGGGCATAGGTATAAATACCATCGGTCACCAGACCGCCACGAGCAGCATGGATTTGTGTCCAGCCTTTTGACAGCAGCGTGTAGCCCATGAGCATCAATACCAGACTCAGAGCCATCACCACTGCCCAGGCCAGCGTTGATCCGCCAAGCACCACGACCCACAGATGTCCCAGTTTATGGCTGAAGGGCTCCAGTGCAGGATAGGCATCACCTAGCCAGCCGGTCAGTAAATAAATCGTTAACGGAAAGCCGTACATTTCGGCAAACAGGGCGACAAAAAAGGCCGTCACCACGCTCATACTGCGCCACTCCTGGCTGCCCCGTGGTTTCAGAAAGCTCAGAGTAAAAAAGAGGAACAGGCCAACGTTAAACGCGACCACCACCCACATACCATATGCATACCCAACACTATGCATTTTAAGCTCCTCGTTTTTAGTGGCTTCTGAAGGTCTGACTTTTCTGCCAAAATGTACAAGGTTCTTCTTTCTGCATCTGCTTTATAGGCGCAAGTTCTTCAGTCGCAGGGCATTCATGATCACCGACACCGAACTGAAACTCATGGCCGCTGCGGCAATGATCGGTGATAATAAAATACCAAAGAAGGGATAGAGCAGCCCCGCCGCAACCGGTACGCCTAACGAATTATAGATGAAGGCAAAGAACAGGTTTTGGCGAATATTGCGCATGGTGGCCTGAGACAAGCGCCGTGCTCGCACAATGCCGCGTAAATCACCTTTCACCAGCGTCACCCCAGCACTTTCCATGGCAACATCAGTACCCGTTCCCATGGCGATACCGACATGGGCCTGTGCCAGGGCAGGGGCATCATTAATGCCATCACCTGCCATGGCGACAATACGTCCTTCATCCTGAAGCTGCTTGACAACGGCAGCTTTCTGATCCGGCAATACCTCGGCCTGTACCTGGTCAATATCCAGTTTCGCAGCCACTGCTTCAGCCGTTTTACGACTGTCGCCAGTGAGCATAACGACTTTGATACCGGCGGCATGCAAGTCGCGAATCGCTTCGGGCGTGGTTTCCTTGATGGGGTCGGCAACACCAATCAACCCGGCGGCTTTACCATCGATGGCAAAGAACATGACTGTCTGACCTTCAGCCCGTTGTGTATCGGCCTGTTGAGGCAAGTCGCCCGCATCAATACCAAGGTCTTCCAGCAATTTGATGTTACCCATGGCCACACTGTGTCCATCCACATCACCTGTTACCCCTTTGCCGGTGATTGACTGGAAGTTATCGGCTTTTACCAAGACCAGTTTGCGTTCTTCTGCCCCCTGTACAATGGCCTCGGCCAAGGGATGTTCACTGGCACGTTCCAGGCTGGCAATCAGGCGCAAGGCATCGTCTTCAGAAAAATCACCAACAGATGTTACCGCCACCAGTTTTGGCTTGCCTTCGGTGAGCGTGCCGGTTTTGTCCACCACCAGAGTATCCACCTTGCGCAAGACCTCCAGTGCTTCGGCATTTTTAAACAGTACACCCATCATCGCGCCTTTGCCGGTACCTACCATAATGGACATGGGGGTTGCCAAACCCAACGCGCAGGGACAGGCGATAATCAACACCGCCACTGCATTAATTACGGCATAAGCGATTGCTGGCTCCGGCCCCCACAAACTCCAGACGATGAAGGTAATAATAGCGATCACCACCACTACAGGCACAAAGTAGCCTGCAACAAGATCAACCAGTCTTTGAATGGGTGCCCGTGAACGCTGGGCATCGGCTACCATCTGTACAATTTGTGATAACAATGTATCAGCGCCTACCTTTTCAGCCCGCATTAACAGACCACCGGTACCATTAACCGTAGCACCAATGAGACGTTCGCCTTTGTTTTTTCCTACCGGCAGCGGTTCACCAGTGACCATGGACTCATCAACGTTGCTCTCACCTTCAATCACGGTACCGTCCACCGGTACCTTTTCACCCGGGCGTACCCGCAGAACATCGCCGACTTGTACGTGTTCCATGGGAATATCTTCTTCAGTACCATCCTCACGTACGATGCGTGCAGTTTTGGGTGCCAGGCCTAACAGCAATTTGATGGCCGCATTGGTTTGACTGCGTGCCCGCAATTCCAGCACCTGCCCCAGCAGTATCAAGGCAGTGATAACGGCTGCGGCTTCAAAATAAACCGGCACAACACCAACGTCGTTAAAGACCGCCGCCGGAAAGATACCGGGAGCCACAGTGGCAATGACACTATACGTAAAGGCAACCGAGACACCGAGTCCGATAAGGGTAAACATGTTCAGGTTACGTGTGATCACAGACTGGATAGCGCGCACATAAAATATCCAGCCACCCCAGATAATGACCGGTGCTGACACAATCATTTCCAACCATTGCCGCAAACTGGGGTCAATCAATTCTGCCATGCCTTCAGGCCAGAATTCAGCCGCCATGGCACTGAATAACACAGGAAGGGCCAATACAGCACTGACCCAGAAACGTTTGCTCATGTACTCCAGTTCACTGGTATCTTCTTCTGCTTCTACAGTAACGGCTTCCAGTGCCATACCACACTTGGGACAACTGCCAGGCTGATCCTGAACAATCTCCGGATGCATAGGGCAGGTATATTTCGTTTTGGTAGCGGTCAAAGGTACATTCTTGGGCTCCAGTGCCATACCGCATTTGGGACAGGCCCCCGGCCCTTGCTGCTCAACCTCAGGATGCATAGGGCACGTATAAATCGCAGATTCATCGACAGGCTGCTGGCGGGTATCGCTCTTGTGTTCATGACTGCAAGCATTGCTTTCCTGATTGTGTAAATACTGTTGTGGATTTTTTCCAAACGTGTGCTGGCAGTTTTCGCTACAGAAATAATAATTTTCACCTTCATGCTTTGTATGGAAATCAGAGTCAGTGGTAACATCCATGCCACACACCGGATCCTTAAGCTGGCTGTTTTTCACATATGAAGCAGGAGTATCCTCAAACTTGTGTTGACAACTCTCACTGCAAAAATAGTAGGTATCTCCTTCATATTCTGAGTGATGCCCGGATGTTTCGGCGACATCCATTCCACATACTGGATCCTTGGTCATTGTCTCACTCCTGCTGCCTGCTTTTATTGTTATAAACGGGTAAACATCACCATAACAAAGCAATTATTTCTTTGTATCCATCATCATGGATTGCTGTTTGAGCATCTGCTCCATCATGCCCTGCATCATGTCCATACGTGTTGACATCATTTTCTGATGTTGTTCCATATTCATGGTACCCGACATATTGTCGCTCATCATGCCCTTCATATTACCCATCACGTCTTGCATTTTTTTCATGTGTTTACGCATCATCTCGTGACGTTTATCCATGTCTTTTGTCGCATGGGCCTCTTCCATCATTTTCGACATCTCACTCATTTGGCCTTGCATCTTATCCATGTTCATCATTTGCTTACTGTGCTGCCCGGACATGCCGTTCATGCCTTTGGCATGCTGTTCTCCTGCATACAACAGAGGGGTTGCCAACAATGCAATCAGCAAAACAGATGTGCCTAAAACCGGTTTCATTGTGAATTTCATGATCAATCTCCTTTAATCTCTGTTTGGAAACAAACAACCGTTTATTTGTTTTCTACTGGCAAGTGTAAAACCTATGCGCAGCTAATAGGTCAAGCTTTTGGATTCAATAAAGTGACCGATTCAATCAAATGACAAACCGAGTCGCCATCAGGCTGTCCATTGGGTATGTTTTCCCAAAGTAACAAGGCTTCTTCCATGCGTTTTTGTAAGGCATTCAACGCATCCAGTTTGATTTTATTTTCAACAACCCGGCGTTGCATCAGCTCACGCACCTGGGGACAGGGAGACCCTCCTGCCATGGAATGATTAAGAATTTCACCAATTTCTGCCAGAGTGAACCCTAGACTCTGCGCCTGACGAATGAAGCGCAGCTTGGTAACGTCCTCACCACTAAATAATTTATAACCGTTATGAGGATTACGCTCAGGCTTCAGCATGCCAATATGTACATAATGACGCACCGTATCCGGTGTGACATCGGTTCGCTTTGCCAATTCACTCACTGTAAACATAGGTGACTCCTATTTTGTTGTCCTATTTGTTGTTGTTTGAACGAATAACCATCTGATGTGCTACCCCCTTACCCAAGTCAATTTCATTCTCGACGTGCAGAGTTTGCGGGTTAAGCACCCAGATTTTGGGTATTTTCCGACTGGAAACATAAAGTTTGTTCAGTCCGGTAATATATGCAACATGGTACGGTGAAGGTAACAAATCAATTGTAGAAACTTTTCCGTTGGAAAGATTAATCCGGCTTAACGTGTCAGTACCTTTACTGGCCACAAACAACCAACGGCCATCGTCCGACAAATCTATGCCGTGTATTTTTTCACCCACTGGCCAAGTTTTTGTCACATTTCCATCCGTTAAATTGACAACAGAAACAGACCCGCCAGTCTTATTGGCAACATAAAGAAATTTATTATCAGTACTGATCACCATGTGCTCCGGTGCTTTACCAACGTTTATTTCCCGTGTGACCTGCCATGTCCGGGTATTAATTTCACTGACCATATCCATGCCGGCATTTGTGATATAAAGAAAATTTCCGTCGCTGCTAAACACTGCATAATTAGGCCATGTTCCGGTTTGCAATATTTTGATAACATTCATTTTATCGAGATCGATAACAGAAATATCGCCCGCCCCGGAATGTACGGCAATCGCGATTTTCCCATCCGGTGATACGGCCGTATGATGTGTCAGCGCACCTACTTCGACACGACGCATGACGTGCCCATGCTTGGCATGAATAATGGAAACATAACTTGGTGTAGCCGTTTTCTCAGCCTTGCTTTTGGTATTCGCATGATGTTCCGCATGTTCAGCTTCACTCATTTTCGCGGGTTTGGCTGCAGCGGATTTTTTTGTACCCGGTGCCTGCATACTGCCTGCAACCAGATATTCAGTGTAACGACTGCTCGACAGGCCATGAGCATTTTCCAGCTCATCAATTCGCCCAATAATTTTGTCTGTACTGAGATCAATAATCACAACATCATTCGTGTTACCTGTGGGGACATACAACAACGGCTGTGCAATTGTGACAAAGGGAAACAATAACGTGAAGATTGATAAACGTATCAGTATATTTTTCATCGTTAACGTCCTCATATACCTGTGCATTTGAAATTCAGGTGTTTAAATGTGGCATCAGCACATTGCACCCATCACCCTTCAAAACCAGAATCGAAGACCTGCTACGGCGCGTGTTTCACGCGTATCGAGTCCCGCTGCACGCGCATAATCGGCCGTGCCACCATATGTGCTGGCCCATTCAATACCTGCATAAGGTGCAAATTCCCGCCGAATTTCATAACGTAAACGAAGCCCCGCAGAAAATTCAGATAACCCGGAACCCGTGCCACGTTTAACATCGTCTTTACCATAAACACTGGCTTCAATGCGTGGTGTCAGAATCAGTTTTTGCGTGAACAGTATTTCGTATTCTGCTTCCAGGCCCAACGCTGTGCGACCTTCTTCGCCGACATAACCTGTAATGTCCAGCTCAAACCAATAAGGTGCCAAACCCTGCACGCCAAAAGCCACCCAGGTACGACCAGGGTCTTCACCACTGTCGTAACGAAGGCCTAATTGTCCATCCCAATAAGTTGTCAAGGCATGGCTCCATAACAACTCGGTACTGGCTTCCTCTATTTTCCCGTTATCCACATTACCTTCGGCCTTGATCACCAGACGATCATAATCACGCCCATACCAGCCTTGCAGATCATAGGTTATCGAGCTGTTATCTGAAGTGCGCACCATTTCCAGTCGATCAACCAGCAATGATGCAAAATTATATTCATCCGCCAGTTTTAATATCCGTGGCCCGGGTAACGCATATTTACCGGACTCAATGGAATAGCCGCCTGAATAAGCATGTGGATCACGGGCATTGGCCGGTGCCGATCCACCCTGCGCCCTGCCCTGCATGGCACCCGGTTTTTCATTAGCACTTTGTTTATCGCCATGATTCATACCCGGCATAGCATTATGATCCATATTTTTCATGGGCATCGTCGGCCTATCCTGCGCGGCGTCATTGTCTGCCCAGACGGGGAAAGCACTACTGCTTAACAAAAATACGCAGCCTAATGTCAATCGTTTGTTCATTGCAGTCACCTTTTCCTTCATCACCATATTCACGTCACTATCACTTCGCGGAACATGCCCGCATCCATGTGATAAAGCAGGTGGCAGTGCCAGGCCCAACGCCCGAGAGCATCCGCAGTGACCCGAAAACTGACGCGCTGCGCCGGTTGCACGCTGATAGTGTGTCGGCGCGCCAGAAACTCCCCGTCTGCATCTTCCATGTCACTCCACATACCGTGTAAATGCATAGGATGGGTCATCATCGTGTCGTTGTGCAGAATCACTCGCAGGCGTTCGCCATGGCGGAAGTGTATTGGCGTAGACTTGCCAAATTCCAGACCGTCCAGTGACCAGGTGTAACGTTCCATATTTCCCGTTAGATGTAATTCAATGTCCCGGCCAGGCTCACGCGGGTCAACAGGCTCACCAGGTGTTTTTATATCCGCATACGTCAGCACTCGTCGGCCATTGTTACGCAGACCGATACCCGGATCATCCAGGTTGGTACGCGGCATATCCACACGCATATCCACACTCGGTCCGTATTCCGTTTTGGCGTGACGTACCGGTGTAGCATTTTTATTCATGCTGCCTGACATACTGTGACCACTGTGATTCATGCCGCCCATACCACCCATAACACCACCCTGGGCCATTGCACCCATCATGTCCGTCATGGTCAGCCATTCGGGTTCATCCAGCTTCGGAATAGGGGCAGTGAGATCCGCACGGGTCGCGAGCGTGCCACGTGCATAGCCGGTACGATCCATGGATTGCGCAAAAATAGTGTAGGCATCGTCCTGAGGCGTCACCAGCACGTCATATGTTTCGCCCGGCCCGCAGCGTAATTCATCCACAGTGACCGGTTCGATATCCTGGCCATCCACATGCACTACGGTCATTTTCAGACCGGGAATACGCACATCGAAGAAACTCTGCGTGCCGCTGCTGATAAAACGCAACCGCACCCGCTCACCCGGATTAAACAGCCCGGTCCAGTTACCCGCCGGTGTCGTGCCATTCATAAGGTAGGTATAAGTGTGGGCAGAAATATCCGCCAGGTCCGTGGGACTCATGCGCATCTGATTCCACATGCGCCGTCTCTCCATGGCTTTACCCAGACCACGTTCGGAAGCATCGCGGAAAAAATCCATGGCCGTCGGTGCATTAAAATTATAGTAGTCACTTTGTTTTTTTAACTTCGCATACACCTTCATGGGATCTTCGTCAGTCCAATCCGATAACTGCACAACATAATCACGATCCGCACGAATGTGTTCACCGCCTCTTGGTTCAACAATAATTGTGCCGTACATGCCGGTCTGTTCCTGAAAGCCACTGTGGGAGTGATACCAATAAGTGCCTGCCTGATCTACCTTAAAACGGTAAGTGAAGGTTTCACCAGGCGCGATACCGGCAAAGCTGATCCCGGGAACACCATCCATTTGATACGGCAGAATGATGCCATGCCAATGAATAGAGGTTGATGTGTTCAGACGATTAGTGACACGAATAGTCACCGTATCACCTTCACGCCACCGCAAAATGGGGGACGGAATGGAACCGTTGATTGTGGTTGCCATACGCGGGCTGCCCGTATAGTTAACCGCAGTCTCCGCAACAACGAGATCAAATTCTGTACCACTGAGCACCGGAGCCATACCCGTGGCCGTGGTGGCAACTTCACCTGCCCAGGCAGGTTTGACCCAGGGTGACAAACCCGCCAGTACACCACCGGCAGCAAGCCCCTGTAAAAACCGGCGACGAGAGAGGTCGGGAATGACACGCGTATTTGAGGGAGTTCTTCTCATGCGGCTTTAATCCTTTTGCAAGAGTGTGTTCAGTTCACACCGAGTTGATGTCAAAACTATAGCGAACTTTCCCTGTCCTCAAGCTGACAAGATCATTACAATGTTGTAATGATCCGGTCATGTTATCGACAGCATATTGCGAATAAAGTACACAAGGTAAAATACAAAGCGCTCTATCCAGCGCTATCCGAATTCCGGTATACCGACTGTAGGTTATGAATGAAAATACTCATTGTCGAAGACGAAACTAAAATCGGGGACTATCTCAAACAAGGGCTCAGTGAAGCGGGCTTTGTGACAGACCTCGCCCGTAACGGCCTGGACGGCCATCACTTTGCGATGACCGAGCCTTACGATCTGATTATTCTCGATGTCATGCTGCCGGACGTAGACGGCTGGCGTATCCTGCAATCACTGCGTGAAGCAGGTAGAACAGTGCCTGTGTTATTTCTCACCGCACGGGATAGCGTGGAAGATCGCGTCAAAGGTCTGGAGCTGGGTGCGGATGATTATCTGGTTAAACCTTTTGCCTTCGCAGAATTACTGGCGCGGGTGCGCACACTGCTGCGACGCGGTGCAACAATCGCAACGGAAACCACACTCAAAGTTGCTGACCTGGAACTGGATCTTATGCGTCGCCGGGTTATCCGTAACGGCCAACGCATCACACTCACTGCTAAAGAATTTGCTTTACTGGAACTATTGATGCGTCGCCAGGGAGAAGTGCTGCCCCGTTCTTTGATTGCCTCTCAAGTATGGGATATGAATTTCGACAGTGATACCAATGTCATTGATGTCGCAATTCGCCGGGTGCGGGCTAAAATTGACGACGACTTTGACACTCGGTTGATTCACACTGTACGCGGCATGGGTTACATGCTTGACGTGTCAGATGAAAATTGAAAAACGATGCGCCGACCACCTTCGCTAACGTTACGCCTGACCCTGCTGTTTGCCATTGCTGCGGCCATAGTTTTAACCGGTTTCGGCTGGATCATCGAGCGTTCCATTGAACGTCATTTTGAGATTGAAGATGATGCTGAGCTTGCGAGTGTTGCTCACGCCGTATCACAAACACTGGCCGGCCACGATGCAACAAACAGCCCTGTGGCGCTGGCGCAAAGATTTAATGACGTGCTGGTGGGGCACCATGGCACCGTACTGCACATCACCACTCCGGATGGCTATACCCTGTTTTCCAGTCCTGGCGGGCCTGATCTTTCCTCGCTCAATCAAACCACTTTCGACAATAATGATAAAATACGCCATTGGAGTGATGCCAAACACACTTACCGCGTATTAACCCGACACCTTGCGGAAAACAACACGACAACTCCGCGGTATTATACAATGTCTGTGGCTGTGGCTATCAACAGCCACTTGCGCTTTCTTGACCATTTTCGTCTCACATTGTGGTTAATGGTTGCCAGCGGCACCGTACTCATGGGCCTGATGGGCTGGATAGCCGTACGTCGGGGCCATGCCCCCTTGCACACCATCGTCACACAAATCCACCGCATCAGTGCCAACGAACTGAACACGCGTTTATCTCCGGAAACCGTACCCCGGGAACTTACCGATCTGGCAAACTCATTCAACGACATGCTCGCACGCATGGAAGAAGCCTTTCAGCGTTTATCCAATTTTTCTGCCGACATTGCTCACGAACTCCGCACACCGGTGACCAGTCTGCTGACACAGACCCAGGTAGCCCTGTCTCAATCGCGCAGCAATGATGAATACCGTGAAATCCTTTATTCCAATATCGAAGAATATGAACGCATGGCACAAATGATCGGTGACATGTTGTTCCTTGCCAAAGCGGATAACGGGCAGTACCAACTGAACCGCACGGATGTTGATCTCGCCAAAGAAGTACAGGATCTTTTTGAGTACTACGAAGCATGGGCGGAAGAACAAGGTGTTGCGTTAGTCCTGCATGGCACCGCCACCATGCTCGCAGACCGGCTCATGTTGCGGCGTGTATTGAACAACCTCTTATCCAACGCCATTCGTCATTCTCCGTCGGGCAATACCGTGCATGTGCGACTTGAACAATTGCCCGGGCAGACCATATCCATCAGCGTGGAAAACCCCGGCCCGGTTATTCCGGCTGAACACATCCCGCTACTGTTCAACCGTTTTCATCGTGTTGATGCCTCACGGCATCGCAGTGACGAAGGTGCCGGACTGGGGTTGTCCATCGTCAAATCCATTATTGACATTCATGGTGGCAGTATCAAAGTTGAATCCACAGAAAAATGTACCCGGTTTCGGGTCATATTGCATAACTTGAATTAACGGGTGGTAAAGGCAAGTGATATGCCGAAAAGTGTATGATGTTGTTACTACTACAAAGCCGGATATGGATTCCCACGGAGGACCGAGGGAACCAGAAAGAGAAAAAGCGGGTACATCTCTGCACCCGCCAAAATAACCTCTAGAAAGCCATATCGACACCCAACGTCAACACATTTTCCAGATTAGAGGCTGGATGTTCCTGGCCTGAAAACCCCGCAACCTGACCGTTTGTATCTGGCAGTGTAGAGGAAGAACTTATATTGATGTGTGCCCGCGTATACAACGCAATATTAGGGCTGGGATAGTATTTGAGAATGGGACTGATCATTTGCACGGTGGCATTAATCTTGTCATTTGCAGCTGTTACCACCCCTGCTGGCAATCGCTCCAGACCACCTGCATCCATCTGGTCATAACGCACACCCAGCATCCAGTTAGGGTCAAAACGCCAGTCTGCCTCCAGAGAAAACCCCGTTGCGGTGTCTTGCCATTCTGAACTGTTGGCCGCAGCGATCATCATCGCATTAGGCAAATCATTCCATGTCGGATTGTCAATTGAATCCTGGGTATATGCAAAATAGACATCCACCGTTTCCCATTGCGCCCGCGCACCAATACCCACACGGGTGATGTCTGTTGCGCTGTCTGCATATTGAACATTACCAAGCATCAACAATGTTGAGCGGGCCGCATCCGGTGCGTTGTACCAGAAACCGGAAATCTGCGCATCAGCCCCGGCTGCCTGGAAATCAAAACGCAACATGGCATAAACATCCGTGCGCTGTTCAGCCGTACCATCCGCTTTATCATTCAATGCGAGCCCTATTTGATACAGCAATGGGCTTCCACCACCACCCGGGCGGCCATGTATCGAAATACCATTCTGCACTGGCGCGTTATACAGTGTTGGGGCAAATGGCAACAGAGAAAAGCCATCACCCACAGCAGTGCCGGCTGTACCTGCCGCAACCCCCGCAGTGCTCATGCCGAATAATTTGCTCGAAAATGCATAGGGTAATAAGGGAATCCGCTGGATCATCGGTGGATACGTACCCGTATCCGCAATCGGCAGAATCGGGTTCAACTGCTGGCGATGAGTCGGAAATGAAAACAGCGACGAAGGATCAAATCGACCTACTTTCACATTCGCAACACCTTGTACACCGCCAAGGTTGCTAAATTGCATGACAGCCCGCTCGAATTTCACAGAAGGTTCATCACTTTCCATAGTGTTGTATTCAGACTCGATAAAATAACTGATATTTTCCGCAACGGTACCACCAAAGAAAAAATTGACGATTTTAGGCATTTCAATGGCCCAGCGATCATCAACACCATCTCCAGGTTCATTTTTGAACGAGGCTTTCTGGATGTCACCGCGTAAACGCACAGCCATCATGTTAGATAACGTATCCAGCGTTACTGGCCCCTGAGCACCATCCAGTTTGATTTTGGCAGTATCACCACCATCCATTGTGCCCGGAAACTGATAACCATTGGCCAGAAACTGCTGGCCGAAAGGTGCAAGCCGAGGAACATTGGTATGGCACAAAGCACAGTTTGCCTGAAACTTGCGCGCAAAAGCCGGTACCGCTTCTGCGGCACCGATATCAACCAAAAACATACTTATCGCCACTATCGGAAGCATAAACATTGCTCCCACACGACAAAAACACGTAGACATCTTCATACTGACTTTCTTCATTTGTGTTGCCCCCAGGTTTGATTGAGATCGCAGGCATGCTCCAACTTGGAGCAGAGCAGCACGCCCCCCGGTATATAGTTAAAGCTTGTGCTAATTACAAGCTTCCCCTTAACTTTAAACATTTTTGCATTATATCTTTTCATTACGTTACCTCTGATAATGAATATTTTATAGGGCCTGTTTAATAAACAAACAGAACACCAACCAATCTGCGACAGGAATTTTTATCGCGGAAATACTTCAAGCGATTAAGTTTTACGCACCCTCGATATATAACGGAGGCTGTATTCACAACTTAAGGAGCGCTCTTTGCGCATTAATTTTTTGTAGAACGATTTATATCGTCTTACAAATAAATACGCGGTGATATTCAGGAAGCGGGAGGTCTGAGAAGTGGAGCCATAAAAACGTTGTATAATGGACAACCCCATTTAACGTTATACGATTCCGCTGGTGTCGATACCGAAGTCTCTTGCATTAAAACAGGAGCAGCAACAATCGGTGTACATTGGCAACTGTCACAATCCCCTTTGTGCCCATTTCTTTTGCCACACCGGCTGCTTTGCAAATATGTTTTCTGTGACGAGGAAGAGACATGAGCCATATCTGACAAACCGTCTTTTCTGTTGGATTTAACAACGTGTTGAAATTCCGCAATCATCGCTGACGATGGAAAAACAGCAGTCATTATTTTTTTATGGGAAACTTCATGGGAACTATCATGCATGTGCCGCGCAGCAAACGCCTGCGATATGGGCATCATTCCAACCTGGAAAACCAGGAAAAATAATAAAAATGTCTTCAATGCTCGAAACATGTACGCGCAGTATGACTTAATAATATTCACACACATAATTGAAGATTTGATTAACTTATAAACAATTCAGCTAATAAGCTAATCCTTTGTGCTACACACAGCCAGCTTATTTTTCAACGCAGAAAATTAAAAATCTCGATAATACTCAATAAATTACAATAACAGTTAACCTGAAAACATGAGCATGAAGTGTGACCATTACACTGCTATACTCAAACACCAACCGAAACACACCGATAAATATTTTTCCGGGAAGCCATCACATGCGATACCCTGCTTTCAGTGTCCCGTTGCTCGCCTCAACCCTGATACTCTTTTCGCTGGAGCCTTTTGCCTCCCCCAAAAAGGGAGAGTTTTTTGGGGGAATAGAAACTGACTACCCCACCTGGTTCAAAGACAGTTTTCTCGATTTTCCGGAAGATCTTACTGAAGCAACCAGCGAGGGGAAACGACTGGTAATTTTCTTCCATCAGGATGGCTGCCCTTACTGTAATGCAGTGGTGCAACGTAACTTCTCGCAAAAAGAAATCACAGAAAAAGCGCAGAAAAACTTCGATCTTATTGCCATTAATATGTGGGGAGATCGTCCGGTCACTCACTTTGATGGCCAGCAGTACACGGAAAAAACCTTCGCGGAAAAACTCAGGGTACAATTTACACCGACGATCATTTTTTTTGATGAGCAGGGTAACGTCGCACTGCGTATCAATGGTTACCGCTCACCACAACGCTTCAGCCTGGATCTGGACTATGTCGCGCAACGCAAAGAAAAAGAAATCAGCTACCGGGATTTCATTCAGGCTAATCTCCCGGCCAGCAAAGCGAGCAAAACACTTAATACTGAACCTTTTTTCAGCAAACCACCTTTTGATTTTTCCGCAAAAGTGAAGGAAAACAAACGGCCTTTCGCCGTATTTTTTGAGCAAAAAGACTGTCCGAATTGTGATTTTCTACACCAGAAAATTCTGCCTGATACCGAGCTGCTCGACATTATCAGGCAGTTTGATGTTGTCCAGCTGGACATGTGGTCAAAAACACCGGTTATCACCCCCGAAGGCGAAAAAATGACCGCGCGCGAATGGGCCAAAAAACTCAACGTAGAATATGCGCCCTCCATTCTGGTTTTTAATCCACAAGGTAAAGAGATTATCCGTACCGAAGCCTTTTTCAAAGTCTTTCATACTCAGGGAATACTGAGTTATGTGCTCAGTGAGGCCTATAAAAAGCAACCCAGCTTTCAGCGTTACCTGACGGATTACGCGGATCATTTCAGAGAGCAGGGACGGGATGTGGATATTTGGCGTTATGCCGATGAAAAAGTGGGTGAAAACCAACCCTGATTGTGGACATTGCATGGCAGGCCCGGCCTGCCATGCTGCGGGGTTCAGTGAGTAGTCTGTAAAATGTTTTTCCGCAATTGTGTTGATCTGGCCTGCGCCTTGTCCAGGTCGCCAGCTGTTAATTCAACCTTGATGGCATCACGTTTGTGTTGCGCAGACTCAAAACCCTGCGCCGCAGCAACATCAAACCATGCATAGGCCGTTACCAGATCCCGCTCAACCCCCTGACCTTTTTCGTACAACCACGCCAGATTGTTTTGAGCCTGTACATGCCCTTGTTTTGCTGCTTTCTGATACCAGTTGGCGGCTTTTTGAAAATTTTTGTCGACACCGCGACCCCGTTCCATCATCACACCAAGATCATATTGTGCGGCACTGATACCCTGTTCTGCTGCGCGCCGAAACCAGCGAACAGCTTCCCGGTAATTTTGCGGAACACCGGTGCCGGAATCAAACGAAACAGCCAGGTTGTATTGGGCATACGGGTCACCCTGCTTCGCGCCCTGGCGATAATAACTCACTGAGCGGGCCAGATCCTGCGGCACGCCTTTACCCAGCTCATACATCATACCCAGCAGGTTTTTTGCGGCAGGATGCCCCTGATTAGCCAGTGGCATGGTGAATTTATAGGCCGCCGTGTAATCACCCGCGTTATATGCTGCAAGACCTTTATCATACAGCTTCGTTTCTGCCGCACTCACCAACCCGGCCAGACTGCAACTGAATGCTAAAACCGAGACGACCGATAACACACCCCGAATCGTTGAACGCATTTCTCTTCCTCCCTAAGGCAAAAATGCAATTTCCCGAGTGTAACGAATAAAACAGTATTTTCAAATCTGGAACACTGATGAGAATCATGCGGTAAATCATTGATGATGCTATTTTTTCTTGCCACTTCCGATCCATGAGGAGGATCGCGTAAAATACGCCAAATGAAACTGATCGATACCCATGCACATATTGATGTTGCCGCATTTGATGCTGATCGCAATACCGTGCTTGAACACTGTCTACACGTTGGGATTTCACATATCGTCGTACCGGGCATCATGGCAAAGACCTGGAACAAACAGTGGGAAATCTGCGCATCAAGCCCTGCCCTGTACGCCGCTTTTGGCCTGCACCCGGTTTATCTGGATCAGCATAGTCCCGATGATATTGACAAGCTGGCTGAATATATCAAACACCGGCGGCCCATTGCTGTGGGTGAAATCGGTCTGGATTTTTATTGTCAAACGCTGGATCAGAGCCGCCAACGCACACTGTTTGAAGAACAGCTTGTCGTAGCCGCCAATGCAGCACTCCCGGTATTGCTGCATGTACGAAAATCACATGATGCGGTACTTGCCTGTCTGCGTAAAACAACCGTTACCGGCGGTATTTGCCATGCCTTCAATGGCAGCCAGCAACAGGCGCACCAATACATTGACCTGGGTTTTAAACTGGGATTCGGTGGCATGTTAAGTTTTGAGCGCTCACATAAACTGCACCGTCTGGCCCAACAATTACCGTTGGAAGCCATCGTACTGGAAACCGATGCTCCGGATATGACAGGTGCCCGCCATCACGGACAACGCAACAGTCCCGAATATTTACCCGAATATCTTCAGGCGTTAGCAAAACTGCGCGCTGAAGACATCAACAAGGTCGCTGCACAAACAACGGCCAACGCCGAAGCCGTATTGGATTTTTCCCGGACAAACACATGATAAAAAATCAGGATTTTAGTGAACGCTTTGGCGGTATCCAGCGCCTGTATGGACAAACCGCTGCGGATAGTATTCAGCAGATGCATGTCTGTGTTATCGGCTTGGGCGGTGTAGGCTCCTGGGCGGTGGAAACACTGGCACGCACCGGCGTCGGTCAGCTTACGCTCATCGATTACGACACTGTCAGCAAAGGTAATATCAACCGGCAATTGCCCGCGCTGGACACCACGCTGGATGAAAAAAAATCCGCCGTTTTACAGCAGCGTATTGCCGGTATCAATCCGCATTGTCAGTGCAAAATCATTGATGATTTTTTGACGACAAAAAACATCCGGGGTTACCTGTCACCAGAACGCCAGTATGATTATGTGATCGATGCCATCGACAGCATCAAGTTTAAATCCGCCATTATTTACCATTGCCGACGCAACAAAATTCCAATCATCACCACTGGAGGCGCGGGCGGACTCACCGATCCCCTGGCCATTCAGGTCAAGGATTTATCACGCACCTACAATGACCCCCTCGCCGCCAAAGTCCGGGCACAATTACGCAGCGAATATCATTTTCCACGCAACAGCAAGCGCAGCTTTCGCATTGAATGTGTATTTTCCAGCCAGCAGCCGGTGTACCCGAAACCCGATGGCAGCATCAGCCATGCCAAACCCGGCATTCACGGTATTTCACTGGATTGCTCGCTGGGATATGGATCGACCACGGCTGTCACAGCAACGTTTGGAAATGTGGCGGCATCGCGGGTCATTAATAAAACGCTGGCGAAATTAAAAAAATCGGCTAAAAATTAAGGACGCTGTTGGTGTGAGTCAAAAAACAATACGATATGGCAACATCAGCCACGCTCTTCCCGACTATGCCAAACCCGGACAATGAGAATAATGTGTTGGTCAACACGGTAGCGGATGGTATAACCTCCTTGACCAAATGGAACGTATAAATCCCTGAACATGTCACAGGCTTCATCGAGGCCAGGCATCCCGACTTCTGGGTTTTTAAGCAGGATTTTCACCGCACTCAACAAACGTTGGCTGGCTTTTTTAGCGGCAAGGGGATTGTCTTTCCTGATGAATTCTCGTAATCGGGCCACATCCCGGGCAGCATCCGGCAACCATTCTATTTGGCGCTCTATTTGATAACCGGGCACGCTTTCTCCTCATCTTCACCCCAGGATTCCAGCCAGTCCACCATGGCATCATGCCCGATGGTTTCCCCACTCTGTTCATAGGCTTCCCAGCGCTCCAGAGTCTCCTGCCGCCGCCGCTCCTGACTTTCCTGCCGGTCGATGTAATCTCGTAGAGCCTCTTTAGCCAGGTAACTTTTTGAGCGTTTGGTCTTTTTTGCCAGTACCGCCAGGCGGCGTTCCAGCTCAGGGTCTAATCGAACGCCTAACATGGTTATTACTCCATCCTTTGCTACTGTTTAACATTGTTTAACAATAGCACCGTTATCCCATTTAAGCACCTTTCATTGGCTTTTTTGTTTTTCCGGATATCATTCAGTATCGATATCAACACACAGGTAAATGATTTTTTCTTTGTTCCCTACAAGGTAGGCCTGAGCATTTCACGATGCTCTGTTTCAGCACTACCCCCATGTTTGAACACTCAATGCTTCATGCGCTTTCCTGATTTCCGAACCAGGGTTTTTCGCTCCAATCAACCGATTGCTGTGAGCCAAAGAAACAATACGATATAGTACCTAGATCTTGCAAGTGCTCGCACTCACTCAGCACAAGCTCTTGACTCGTATAGCGATATGAAACTTTTCGGCAATCACAATAAGGATTACACTCAAAGTTGTCATTCGCTCTACGAATCAATATCTTGCACTGCGCAAGCACGATCACTTACAGGATCTAGGTAGTACGCATTCTTTCACTAAAGCGATGTATAACCGGGGCAATCAATGGAATTCAACCCACAGCAATTTCTCTCGACGGAACACAAGCGCATCACCCTGCTGGGCATGTCCGGTGTGGGCAAAACGCGCCTGGCGTCCATTCTCAGGAAGAGTGACTGGTTTCATTATTCTGCGGATTATCGCATTGGTACACATTACCTGGATGAGGCTATCCTCGATAATATTAAAATACAGGCCATGCAGGTGCCTTTTTTACGTGATCTTTTACAGTCAGATTCCATTTATATTTGTAACAATATCACTGTGGATCACTTGAAACCGGTGGCCAGCTTCATGGGAAAGCTGGGTAACCCGGAACAGGATGGTTTGAGTCTGGATGAGTTTAAACGTCGCCAGCACTTGCATCGGGAAGCTGAAATTGCCGCGATGAATGATGTGCCGGCATTTATTCAAAAGGCGCAGGATATTTATGGCTACAAACATTTCATCAATGATGCCGGTGGCAGCGCCTGCGAACTTGATGATCCCGCCGTTATTGACACGCTGGCCAGACACACGCTTATTCTTTACATTCAAGCCAGCAAACAGGATGAAAAAAAGCTGATTCAGCGTGCTGAAAATGACCCCAAGCCGCTTTATTACCGTGAAACCTTTCTTGATGAACAGCTTGAAATATACATGTCAGAAAATAATCTGCCGTATATCGCCCTGATCAACCCGGATGAATTTGTGCGCTGGGTTTTTCCCCGCTTGTTTCATTCGCGTATTCCGCGTTATGAAGCCATCGCAAAAAAATACGGTTACACCATTAGCACGGATGAGCTGGCAGAGGTGCAAACAGAAGAGAACTTCGTCAATCTGATCGCCACTGCTATTGCTCGAAAAAACAATCCCATTAACTAACCCGGAAACCTTCATGCCGCTGGTCGCCAATTCATCATTGCCAACATTTACCCGTCTTCGTGAAGAAGGAGACTCCGTGCTGGACCCGGCTCGTGCCCGGCAACAGGATATCCGGGAAATGCATATCGGCCTGCTGAACATGATGCCGGATGCGGCACTTGAAGCAACCGAGCGCCAGTTTTTGCGCATTGTCAGTGAGAGCAATCAAATCGCACAGTTTTATATTCACCTGTTCACCCTGCCGCAATTGCCGCGAGGTGAAAAGGCGGCTGCGCACATCCGTCAATATTATGAAACATTTGATGCCATCAAGGCAGAGGGACTGGACGCGCTCATTATCACCGGTGCCAACGTCACCCAGCCCAATCTGGCAGATGAGGCATTTTGGGAGCCCCTGATCGAGATCATCGATTGGGGGTATAACAATGTCACATCCATACTGTGCTCCTGTCTGGCCACCCATGCCGTTGTGCAATTCAGACATCAGCAAAAACGGAAAAAACTCGCGGAAAAATGCTGGGGTGTCTTCCAGCACGAAGTAATGGATCGCGCCCATCCACTGGTCAGCGATATCAACACACGTTTTAATGTACCCCACTCCCGCTATAACGAAATTACCCAACAGCAGTTTGAAGATGCGGGTTTGCATGTGCTGGTTGCAAGCCCTGATGCAGGCGTGCATCTTGCGGTCAGTGAAGACCTGTTTCGCATTGTCTATTTCCAGGGTCACCCGGAATACGACATCAACAGCCTGTTAAAGGAATACAAACGGGAAGTTATGTTGTTTGTTGATGATAAACGGGACAGCTACCCTCCCTTCCCCGATAATTATTTCAGTCAGCAGGTGCAAGCCATTCTGCTTGAGCACAAGGCCCGGCTGATAAAAGCAAAAGCAGGCAAAGAGCCATTGCCGGTATTCCCCGAAGCGCTGATTTGTTCATACCTTCACAACACCTGGCATGACACCGGCGAGGCGATGATCAACAACTGGATAGGTCGTGTTTACCAAACCACAAACAGTGACCGTAAAAAACGTTTCATGGACGGCATTGATCCTGATGATCCGTTAGGTATCAAGTGCAGGTAGTGAGCATCGTCAAAAATCACGGCCTGCACTAAAACCCAGATACCCGTGACGACCTGGCGCAGGCTCGAAGTATCGCCCGCCTCTGGCATTCAAACGCACATTGGCGTAATAACGTTCATCAAAAAGATTATTAATGCCCCCGGAAACAGTAAACCGCCAGCCATTAACAAAATGCGGGTAACTCAGGCGCAGGCCGCTGTTGATGGATGAAGCAATCTCAACGGTATTGAGATTATCTGCGTAATAGCGACCGGTATAACGCGCTTCAAAGGCCACATACACACCTGAATAGTGGCGATACCGCGATTCCAGATTAAATAAATGCATGGGCACACCGGGAAAATGATTACCATCCAGCGCCACACTGTTTTTATCGGTAAATTTAATAAACCGAAAATCCGAATAAGTGTACGCAAGTTTCAGCCCCCATCCGGTGTATTTACCCAGTGACAGCGCCGCCTCCAGACCACGGTTGCGCGAACGGCCTGCATTTTCAAAGGCAAAGCGACCGGGTGAGTCGGAAATTTCAAAAGGAACCAGCTGGTCGCCTATATCAATCTGAAACAACGCGGCTTCGAGATGCATATCTGGCACAGGTGTTATGCGGGCACCCAGTTCATAGTTCACGGACGTTGCCGGGGCTAACGCATTATTGAAACCGCCACTGCCATCAATACGGACAAGTTCGGTCGTAGTGGGCGTTTCAAAACCGGTGGCAATACGGACGTACAGCTGGGTTGCACTGTCGCGCTGCACAAGTAATGCGATGCTGGGGCTCCAGTGCGCAAAACTGACGGCATCGGAATCATCACCATTATTTAAAAAACGATCATCGGCAGTAATACGC
This sequence comes from Gammaproteobacteria bacterium, assembly GCA_021648485.1. Classification (GTDB taxonomy): domain Bacteria; phylum Pseudomonadota; class Gammaproteobacteria; order SZUA-152; family SZUA-152; genus SZUA-152. The sequence continues at coordinate 10,514 of JAKISS010000001.1, read as the reverse complement.
AAGCGGTCATACCGCAAACCAATATCCAGACGCAGCTGCTGCGCCAGTTGCTGTTCGTGGGTGATAAAAACGCCGCTGTTCATCACGCGCTCGCGTTGATCAAAGCGCAAGTCCCCCGCAACACCGTCCAGATTCTCGCGACGACGGCGTTCATCGTTTTGATAGTCAACATCAACACCCAGCAGCAACCGCCCGGACCCGGCTGACCACTGCGTTTCGCGCTGGTATTCCACACCAACACCACCAAAACGCCGGTCAAGCTCGATCATATTGAACGGCAAACGATTGGCAAAATCGCGCTGAACAAAGTAACCGCTTAAACGCACTTCAGCGCCACCGGCAAGAGGATGGCGAGTGTGCAAACCCAGTCGCTGTTGGCGCACGGACTCGCCGGTATCAAAACGCAGATTAACCGGCGCAGCCTGACGTGGATCAGCACGCACCTGCTCGGCGGTGAGTCCACCGGGATCTTGTGCCAGCGGAGCATCAAGTGATGCAAACGTCGTTGTCAGTTCACCGCCGTTTTTGAAATCATAATCAAGCCGACCATTAAACAATTCTCTTTCCGCAGCGGATTGCGCACGATAACCCTCAATACGAAACCGGGAAGCATTGAGTGCATAACCCAACCTGCCGTGTGTATTATTGCCTTTAAAGCGAAGGTCAGAAACACCGTAAGCACCACGTTTGATACCGCTTTCCGCATATGGGGTCGTCATACTGTGGCGGGTTTCCATACTCAGCACTCCGCCTGCGGAAGGGCCATAAAGCGCACCTGCGGGACCACGGATAATCTCGATACGGTCCAGCGTGTCGAGATCAATGTCATCGATACTGGATTGACCATCCGGTGTCGTTGCCGGAATACCATCGATCAAAATACGCACGCCACGAATACCAAAATTGGCCCGGGCACCAAAACCACGAATAGACAGACGCAGGTCTTGTGCAAAATTATAACGGTTAACGGCGAAAACGCCGGGGACACCAGCAAGCACTTCATCCAGACCCAGTTGCTGGCGCGCACCATGAAGTGCGTCACCGGTCAGCACGCTGGCCGCCGCAGGTGTTTCCGCCAACGCGTTATCGAGCCGCCCCGCAGTAATCGTAATATGCAGTGGCTCTTTCGAGGGTGCAGGTGTTTGTGCAGCCGTAATACAGGGCAAACAAACCGCTATCAGCACTGTATAACATGTGCCCCCTGGCATCACCCTACTTCGCAGGCTCCAGTCTGACCAACTTGCCATTGCCTGCATCGACAAGCAGATAAAGATAACCATCGGCTCCCGTTTTAACATCACGGATGCGCCCTAATTTACCTTTCAGGATATGCTCTTCCTTTGTCACTTTTTCACCATTAATTTCCAGCCTCACCAGCATTTGATCACGTAATGCACCCAAAAACAGATCACCCTGCCAGTCGGGAAATTTATCACCCTTATAAAAAGTCATACCAGAAGGCGCAATGGATTTGGGCACCCAATAATGAATGGGTTGAGCCATACCTTTTTTGGCAGTGCCTTCGCCAATCCGGGTACCCCAGCCATAATTCACACCATAGGTGATCACCGGCCAGCCGTAATTCACCCCCGACTGCAACACATTCACTTCGTCGCCGCCCTGGGGGCCGTGTTCATGTGCCCAGATTGCTTTGGTCCAGGGATTTTGAGCGATGCCCTGTACATTACGATTGCCATAAGTATAGATTTCCGCTTTGGCGTTGTTTTGATAACGAAAAGGATTGTCAGTGGGTATGCTGCCATCATCGTGCAAACGAACAACCGTACCCAGGTGATCACTTAATTGCTGTGCCCGCTCCTTGTCACCACGGTCACCCAGCGTGATATAAAGATAGCCTTGCTCATCGAATAATAATCGCGAACCGAAATGGCGCGCGCCCGGCAGTTTGGGCTCCATACGAAAAATACTCTGAAAATCCTTGAGGCGATAACCATCGAGCCGGAAACGTGCCACTTCAGTACCGTTACCGTGTTTGTTTGACGCGACATAAGAAAGATAAAGCCAACCGTTTTTCGCATAATCCGGATGGAGAACAATATCCAGCAGACCACCCTGACCGTCAACTTCAATATGAGGCAAACCGGCTATGGGCTTGGGATCAAGCACACCATTTGCAGCAATAAGACGCAAACGCCCTGCACGCTCCGTCACCAACATGCGACCATCCGGTAAAAATGCGAGTCCCCACGGATGCTTCAGGCCTGTAACCAGCGTATTTATCCGCAGCGAATAATTTTCGGTTTTAACCGTGTCCATACTAAACGCACTAAAAGATAGTAATGCAGCCATAATCACCACACTGGCCAGCAAACCTTTTACACTCGGAGTGAACATGTTTATTTTCCTCTGGCGAGTCAATGTGAATGACAAACACATTTAATCCATATGGGATAAACGATAAACGGATTGCATCTGAAAAAGTATCAGGAGCCCGCCCGAGAACGCGGTTTTTTACAAAACCGATCTTCTACAAAACAATATTCTCGAACAAGCGCCCAGGATAGAGAGAAAGTAAAAACTATTGCATCATCGCCTTAAGCTTGGCCTTATCCTGCTGGGTAGGACGATGATCCAGGCTCAGCACAATGCCGGCCAATTCACGTTCATGGGCTGTTGCTTTTTTATCAGCAATAACCGCTTCCAGCTTTGGAATATCACTGCTAACCACTTTGTGCTGTAAATTCAGCATTGCCGTTGCGATGGTACGCTCATTTTCAGTTGTACTCGCCGCTTGTGTGATTTTTTTCAACACCTCTTTACCCGCAGGACTGGGGTAATGTTTCAAACGATGCATGATTTCTGCTATTTGATAAGTGGCCGATTTTTCATGGTCACTCCCTGCAAAAACAGCAACACTGCTCAATAATCCAAGTGCAACGATTCCTAATATAAAAACACGTAATACAGGCATAAATGTAGACATGGTGGCCTCCTTCTCTGATTAAGGGTCAATACCGCTGAATGAAACGAGATAAATGTCCATCACCACAAAAAAACCGGGCCCGCCAAAGATATACCGGACCCGGTCTTTATGCAATTGGTCGATTTTCAGGTTTTCAACCGTGCCTGAATGGCCTTGACCACATCATCCGTCACACAGGCATCCACCGTCATTAATAACCCTTCCTTCTCATAATACCCTATTAAAGGTGCTGTTTTTTCGCAGTAAGTTTCCAGGCGGTGAGTAATCGCCTCTTCCGTTTCGTCCTCACGCTGAATGACCTTGCTGCCACATTTATCACAAATACCATCCACTTTTGTCGGGCTGCTTTTCACATTATAAATCGCCTGACAGGTGGAATTCTCACAGGTTCGACGTGTGCTCAGACGGTTCAGAATTTCCTCACGCGGCACTTCAAGACTGGCTGCCATATCCAGCTCAATACCCAGATCACCCAGCAAGGTTTTCAGTGCCTCAGCCTGTGGAATGGTGCGGGGAAAACCATCCAGTAAAAAGCCTTTTTTACAGTCAGGCTCCTGTAGCCGATCTTTCATAATATCCATGATCAAATCGTCCGGCACCAAATCCCCCGCTTTCATAAACGCATTGGCTTTTTTCCCCAGCTCTGTATCCGCCTGAACGGCACCACGCAAAATATCGCCGGTAGAAATCTGTACGGCACCATCCAATTTCGTCAACACTTTTGCCACCGTCCCTTTACCCGCCCCTGGGGCACCCAACAAAATAATTCTCATGAAAACTCCCTATTTATATATTTTTATGTATAACAAACGATCACTTCCGATAGTACTATGCTCACTTTCCACCTTACTATACTGCCTGGTGCAACGAAGCTGCGTATAAAACAGTTAATATTCAGCTAATTGTTCATGCTTTTTTCGAGAAAAAACAAAGATAAAAAACACCATAAACACAGGCATTAACCACCATAAATAAAAAGCAACCAAATAATAAAGACTTTCCCCTATAAAACCATTTTCATCTGAGAATAACGTAATATATTTTTTTTCATCAACTAACGATAGAGATAATTGACTATCTAAAGAGGGCGAAAGCTTTAACACTAAAAAAACACTAGGGTCATCTTTTAAGATAATGACCGCAGTAAATAATTTTGTCATAACAAACAATATTGCCGCTACTGAAAATATATACTTTAATTTAGGACTTTGATAAACCATGTTTACTTTTCATCTGCTTCATTATTGCGCTTGCTGAAAAGTTTAATTTCTCCATACAAACCAATAGCTTTATTCACTAACCAGCACATATTGTGACAAACGCTACGTAACAACCTGATAACACGGCGTGTATTTTTTACCCGGTAATTTCATTCGTTCCTGCTGAACAAATGAAGTCAGTAATACATCCAGTGATTTCATCATGCTCACATCACCCCTGATCTCAAAATGACCGTGTTTTTCGATAGTGCGAATACCTTCATCCTTCACATTACCGGCAACGATACCTGAAAAAGCGCGGCGTAAGTTTGCTGCCAATAAATGCACAGGCTGATCTTTATGCAATTCCAGCGTTGACATGTTTTTGTGCGTGGGTAAAAAGGGCTGCTGAAATGCGAGGTCAATATGCAACAGCCAGTTAAAATAAAAGGCATCTCCTGTTTTTCTGCGAAACTCCCGCACTTTTTTCAAGCCAGCGGCCATTTCACGTCCCACTTGTGCCGGATCATCAATAATAACTGTGTAACGTTGTTGTGCTTCAATCCCTAGTGTGTCCGCAATAAACTGGTTGATCCCCACAAAATAATCTTTCGCACATTCCGGGCCTGTCAGAATCAACGGAAACGGAATGTTTTTGTTTTTCGGGTGCAACAATATACCCAGAATATAAAGAATCTCTTCTGCTGTACCTGCCCCTCCCGGAAACACAACAATACCGTGACCGGTTCGCACAAAGGCCTCAAGACGTTTTTCAATGTCGGGCATGATCACCAGATCATTCACAATCGGGTTGGGTGATTCGGCGGCAATAATGCCGGGTTCACTAATGCCCAGATACTGGCCATTAGTAATGCGTTGCTTGGCATGACCGATAGTCGCGCCTTTCATGGGCCCCTTCATTGCGCCCGGGCCACAGCCTGTGCAAATATCCATTCCCCGCAGGCCCATTTCATGCCCGACTTCTTTTGTGTAGTCGTATTCTTTACGTTTAATGGAATGACCACCCCAGCACACCACCATGTTGGGTGGTTTCATGGGCAGTAAAATTTTTGAATTACGCAGGATATGAAATACGGCGGTTGTTATCCCTTCCGAAGTATCAAGATTAAACTTCGGGTTATCGTCAATTTCATTATTGACGTACACAACATCTCTCAGCACAGCAAACAAATGTTCATTAATACCTTTGATCATTGTGCCATCGACAAAGGCATTTGCCGGTGCATTTTTAACTTCAAGTTTGATGCCACGCTCTTGCTGAATCACACTGATATCAAACGAACTATAACGTTCCAGTAACTCTTTTCCATCATCCATACTGTTGCCACAATTCAACACAGCCAGAGAACAATTTCTGAAGATTTTGTATAAATCCCCCTGGCTGGCATCCAGTAATTTGCTCACTTCAAGCTGGGAAAGCACATCAAGCCGCCCTTCCGGCGAAATGCGCGCATTCATCACATCGACAGATTCATTCATTTATGGGTTGTCCTTAATAGCGTGTTGATGAGTTGAAAAATATGTGGCCTGTAAAGATGCCAGTCTGGCGTTACCAGGAAAAGCCGTATTCAATATTTCCTTGTGCGACTTTTTATAGAAAGCACGTAATGTTTTTTTCAGGTGCAATGTCGCCTCTTTTGCGGGAATATTTTTCAATGCGCAAAATATCGCCAGGGCATAGCTCATATCATACTGCGATAAAAATGACTCCCGTTCCACAGCCGGCCCACTGCAACTGCCACAGGATCGAATTTTTTGTGTGTTTGCCGTATTCGCCATAATGACCCCAAAGCCCATCAGCGTTGCCAGAATTTCTGCGGCATGTGGCCAGTTTTCCTTTCCGCCCGGTGGTGGATTATGTGTCGAAGAAACAATATGAAAGGCAATTTGATGTGCAAAAGAGGCAATCAATACTTCGGGATTGTTCAGCGTATGTGTGTGGTACGTAAACACCCATTTTTTACTGTCGGCGGCCACTGGCAGCTCTGGCCCGGACGACACTGCATGGCTGATGCCCGTTTCATTTTGCAGATCACAGGGTAGCGCTGCAATACCTGCATAGGTTTTGACTTGCGTAAAAATCAACGCTGCCATACCTTCTACACTGCTTTCTTCTCCCGGAAAATATTCATTATTGGGATAAATCAGGCGTGTTTCAGCCTGTAATTTCTGACGATTAAAATTGACCAGTGCCCAGTCAAAAACATCCAGCATCCAGTCAACGGATTCACTATCCAGCAATGCAGCCTGTCGCATAAAACCAAACATCATAAAATCCCTTCAATCACCACTGCCTGATATTTTTCATTGCCCTTTTTCATTGCCCTTTTTCATTGCCCTTTTTCATTGCCCGAAAACAACAGCGGCACCAATGCCTCGCGCATCGCTGGCAGCAGTGACTTTATTTTTGTGCTTGTCCCACACAATGCCTTGCATGTTGCCGTAGTGACCAAAACCACCACCATAGGGTGACATTTGTTTTTTCAGCACATGTCCACGCAGTTCAAGTTCCTGTTCCGTTTTTTCGGAAAATGCATCATCTTCAAACATCACCATATCCGGCACGTATTGATGATGGAACCGGGGAAGCTGCACAATGGAAGGTGCATCAGCACCCTCTGCATAGTGCAAGGCAGCCAGTAAAACCATACTGATAATACGACTGCCACCGGGCGTACCAATAATGGCCACACCCCGTTTGTCTTCCAGAAAGGTGGGAGACATGCTCGACAAGGGGCGTTTGCCCGGTTCGATGGCATTGGCCTCCGCACCAATCAAACCATAGGCATTGGCAACACCGGGCTTGGCCGAAAAATCGTCCATTTCGTCATTGAGCAAAAAACCGGTGCCCGGCACCACAAAACAGGAACCAAAAAGATAATTCACGCTCAAGGTTGCCGCAACACGGTTACCTTCTTTATCCAGTATGGAGAAATGTGTGGTATCAGTACCCGCCCCACCGGGCTTGCCCACAGGTTTCAGCGCTGTATTGGGTGTGGCCTCGTCCATGCGAATCCCTTTCACCAGCTCTTTGGCATAAGCCGTACTGGTCAAACGCGCAACGGGTACGTCCACAAAATCACTGTCCCCCAAATACTCCGCCCTGTCACGGTATGCACGGCGCATCACCTCAATGATTAAATGTGCCCGGTCGGTATCCGACATTTTATGCAGATCGTACTGTTGTAACATCTGCAACATACTGGCCAACGTAATACCGCCTGATGAAGGCAGCGCTGCGGAAATTAATGTCATGCCGCGATATTCTGTACGCACCGGCTCCCGTTCAACAATGTTGTAATTTTTCAAATCATCCAGAGACCAGATACCTCCCGCCTTTTTTACCGCATCCACCAGACGCTTAGCCAAAGCCCCCCGGTAAAAATCCGACCCACCGTGTTGTGCGATAGATTCCAGGGTATTGGCCAGATCTTTCTGTTTTAACCGGTAACCCAATGGTGGCACCGCATTATTGTGCAAAAATATCTTTGCCGTCGTCGGGAAATGCTGCAAGGTTTTCAGGCGCATTTCGGCGTAACGCCGGTATTGTTTATCCACTTTGAAGCCATTCCGCGCCAGCCGAATGGCAGGTGCCAGATTTTTCGCCAGCGACAGACGGCCATATTTTTTGGCTATATGCGCCATGGCCGCTGGCACACCTGGAATACCGGCTGCCAATGGCCCGTTGATGGACGCACCGGGTATCACCTCTCCCTTGTCATCCAGATACATATCACGGTGAGCCGCTCCCGGCGCTTTTTCCCGACCATCCACCATTACCTGAAAATTGTCAGCATTCCTATGTAATAACCAGAACCCGCCCCCGCCCAGACCAGACCCGTACGGCTCCACCACACCCAGCACAGCAGTAACCGCCACCGCAGCATCAAAGGCATTTCCGCCAGCACTGAGAATGTCCTGACCTGCCTGTGTCGCCAATGGGTGTGCGGTAGCAATAGCAGCCCGCGGAGGGTTATCACTGGCATTCGCCAGCAAGGCAAACAACAATAAAAGCGGAGAGAGACAGTTTAGAAGGGTCTTACGATTTTTCATTGTTTACCCACAACGCATGAATGGAACAGCGTTTATACCCGCAGACTATGCACAAATCCAGATATACATCGTGCTTTTCGTAAAAGCGGAATCGATTTCTGATACCGAAAAATGATCCCGGCCAGAACGAAGATTCCACCCATTGGAATTATCAACCTGATTTAGCCATACTCCACCTTGTGGAGAAAGCGACATAATGTGTGACACACATAGTACAATAGTCAGTGTGGGTGGTGTGTACAGGCGATGTCAGATTTGTCGGATTTTTTTACATTTTTGGTGGGTAGAGCACACAGACCGAATAAATTTTTTTAAAAACAATGACTTATATATGTGGCATGAAAAATGCTTGTTAGGGGATGATTAACTCATTGAGTGCTTGCGAAGCTATTTCACTGTAATGAAAAATCAACAACTTACGAGAAAAATATGCCGTAAGCCGTTGATTTACAGTGTTTGCTGTAGGTTTTGCATAAAGACTCAGTTGTAAACTTGCTTTAAGTTATAAAAAAAGGAATATAAAATGATGAAGAATTTTATTAGGGGTGCAGGTCTTTTATTGCTAGCGATGGGAAGCAGCGCGGTTATGGCTGTACCGATTACCGGCAATATTGCGTTTTATGGTACATCAACCGTTGCAGGCGAGGTCGTTACCTTCACTGGCAATAGTGCCACTGTTGCCAGTGTTGATGGGGACTTTGCTGCTGAAGGCGTGGTAGCCCGTGGGCCGCTAGACCCAGCAACGGCTCTTAATACGGCCGTTTTCAACCCACTTGACTATTCTACCCCGTTTGCAGGCGTTTCACCCTTGTGGACAATAGGTGGCTTCTCATTTGACTTGGAAACCATTGTAGTTGGCCCCACCGGACCAGGTGTGGATTTAGCGCTGTCTGGCACAGGTACCTTGATGCGCGCGGGTTACGATAACACTGCTTATAACTGGGCCTATAGCGGCAACAGCATTGGTGGCGGTACGCTACAGGTGTTTTCCTCCGCTTCTGCGCCTACACCTACACAGGTTCCAGAGCCGGGTTCGCTTGCATTGCTGGGTCTGGGCCTGGTCGGATTTGCAGTTACGGGCTATAAACGCCGTCGCACACAAGCCTGATCATATTTACCTATTGCTAGGAAAACCCGCCTCTGGCGGGTTTTTTTTGGCCTGATTTTACGCAAAACGAAGCATCTCCCAGATAAAAGGTAACACGATACCCGCAGATCCGACACCAGATACAACGCATTGTAAAAAATTCAGGAAAGCTCTTCACTGCCTGCACGGATTATCCGAAATGCAACTATTGCTCATAGTCGTCAATCCCGCTTTGATCCCATGGCTAACCCAACACACACCGTCATGCATAGAGAGATTTCAGGAAAACGGAAAATATTCACTTGTCTGCCAGCCATAATCGCAGACGCAATCCCCAATTCGAGGTGTATCCCACTTCGGTAAAGGCAATCATTCCCTGTGGGTCAATGATAAAACTGGCCGGCACTCTACTGACACCAAAGCGCTGTGCGATCTTTCCATATTCATCCACTATGACGGGGAAATTTACTCCTCTTTCATCAAGGTATGACTGCACCTCGCGAGCATCACCAGACTGCATGGAAACAGTAAGAACCTGATAATCTCCAGCAAGAGCAGAAATACTGTTTTCCTCTAATTTGCATATACCGCACCACGTTGCCCAAAAATGAAGTGGAAATAAAAGGGGTCATTGCTTGATATTGCACTTCAGCATCGCCCTTTTCCGCAACCGTGAAGGCTGCCCTGTCTCCATTGCTCGCTGAATATGAGAAACTCTGGATGGCGACACCCCAAATAAATCAGCGACCTTTTTTAATGGCATATTTGCCGAGCGCCGTAACAACAACCAGGCGGCACAATGGTAGGCTTCCGCATGTGACTTCGACAGGATTTCATCTACTTGAAGCGAATATATTTGACTGACACAGGCCAGCACGGCGTGTTGGATACAATTGCTGCTTAGGGACATTCGCAGGACTTTGCGTGCGGGCAAGCTTTTCCATCCGCACTAAAAAATCATCCTCGCCCAAATAAATCTGCCCTCGCAGCTGCCCCCACGGCAATGCCTGACCTATACCCTGCTGCACAAATTCCCTGTAGCGCCTGCGCGCCTCAACTTGTTTGTAGGTGAACGCTATAAGCGCAAAGAATGCGCCTATCACTATAGCGTTATTCAAAAATCAGATACCTCGAAAGAATCTGAACGTAGATTGGCTTTGACTCTTTACCTGGAGGGGCTGGGCTTTCGTTCTATTGGACGGATACTCGG
>JAKISS010000040.1 GCA_021648485.1 Gammaproteobacteria bacterium | reverse complement strand
TACTACCAAGGTTTTTGATGTGCTGCTCAAGTGCAGTAGGGTGCTTGTTGCTTTTGCGCATGGTTCTGTTCCTTTATTATCAAGGGTATTGAACAATGTGCAGTTACACAATTTAATTTACAGCCTCTGATGGATACGTGATTTTCAAAGTTAATCAAGATACCTTGCCTTGGTTACTTGTCTGACTACGGTTCGACACTTTTGGTAACCGCCTTGGTACGGACTCGTATGCCAGGTGGTGTGGGCTTTCTATTACCCATAAGTCTGCACCAATAAATTAGTTGTGACTCCAAAACCCCCTTCCTATCCCTCTTTAGCTTGGGTCATGCCGGAGTGACTTTGTTGATATTGCCCGTTATTGTGAACGAAAGGATCATTTTACGGGGAGTGCCGCTGCAATTCCTCGCTGTTGACTCAATGGATCTCACTAATCACAGACATCGACCGTGCTGGTCGTCGTCATCGTATCTAAGAGGGTAACTCCCAAACCACTTCTTAGTTCCAACAGAAATTCAATATTAGACGGATAATTAGCGACATTGCCGTAGTGCTCGTCTAGATCAATAAAATGACTGCCCTCAGTCGGGTCATCCCAAGTTTTGATGATGCCGCCGGCGACTGGACCCCAACAGGCTAAAGCGCGACCACCGTAAGTATTGACGTTACCGTTGTTATTATTGACCTCAAGATGCACACAAACCTGCGCGTTACTGTTGATATTCCAGCCCTTCTTATCGAACTCGTATTCGATTTTGGTCGTGCCACCGATGCAAACCGGATCGCCGGCGCTAAAAGAAACTAATTTTGGATCACCACTGACAGGCGGCGGGGGCGGCATGATGTTGACTATATATTGCCCATTACCATTGCTTGGCGCGTAGATCACATCGCTGTTAGTGTTAGTGGCGCTGGCGTAGCGCCACTCAAAATAGTGCGCACCATTGGAGGTTGAGTTAATCGTCGCGCGGCAACGCTCGGCGTTGGGCGCGGCGTTGTTGGGCTGACACTGCGGTGTAATCGTGTGTTTATCAGTCCACTGCCCTTCCGAGTTGGGAGCAGTCCGCGACCAAACCAAGCGTTTGTCGGTTGGGGTCTCGTTGTTACCCCAAGCGCCAGGAATGAAAGTGGCACGCAGCGTGGCCGAATCAGTACTGACAGAGGCTGGTTGCTGCAGGTCGGTAATTTTTGGAATCAACGAATCGATCGTCTCGGCGGTATCTTTGATTTGTGAATTGGTGCAAGCACCAATCAAAAGCACAACGACCGCAGCTGGACCAGCAATTTGGATGGATGTTCTGAATTGTTTCATTGTAATACTCCCTTTATGTTTCTACATTAGTTTGATTAATACTACGTCCTGAATTCAAGTCATAAGTGCATAACCCGTTAATGTTTTTTCATTAACAAGTGAAAAGGGGTCATTGCATGACTGCCCGGTCATATTGCCAGCATGGCGAGACAATTACGATTAGAGTTTGCGAGTGGCCTTTACCATCTAACGGCGCGAGGTAATACGCAAGCCGCGATTTATCAAGATAATGACGGCCGTAAATTGTTTTTGGATTTACTGGGGAGAGAAATAGACCAGCAGGGATAGTTATGTTATGCCTACTGCTTGATGGAAAAGGGCAATGCTAAAGCGTAATGTCAAGCAATGCCCCCTTTTTTTTGCTCATATGCATACCGGAATGTTGTTCGTTTATTTCGGTCGCACTGCGGAATCTAGAATCATGTACGGTTATTGCATAATAGACTGCGGAGTCATTTATTTTTCCGTGTGCAATCAATGCGGTGCGTCATTCGTTCTATAGTGTAAAGGTGATCATGACAGGGTTTCTATCTCCAGGCGGTGGATTGGTAAAAAGTGGATATTGATAATGATCTTGAAGCGCTGTTGCAAAGCGGGTTTCGCTATGCCTGCTCATTGACCCATCAGCAGGCTGAGGCAGAAGATCTGGTACAGGAGGCCTGGCTCAAGCTGGCGCGCCGCAAGCAGTCAGAGCAAGACCCATCGTGGAGCAAATCCCTGTTTTTTGTGACTCTGCGTAATTTGTATATTGATCGTTATCGACGCAATCGTCTGGTGGTTCTGGAACCGCTGGATGAGCCGTTGGCCGGGGCTGGTTTGCACGATGAGTCCGGCAGCGAACAGGAAATTGCCATGGATATTCAATGGCTGGAGCGCAGCTTGTCCATGCTCAGAGTGGAAGAACGTGAAGCAATATATCTGCATCTGGTCGAAGGCTATACCGCAGCAGAGGTTGCGGAGCTGACGGAGCGCTCGCGCAATACTGTGTTAAGCCTGATTCAGCGTGGCCGGAAAAAACTGGTGAATATGCTGGAGCAGAGCACCGTTACTGTACTCAGGCAAGGCGAGTGACGCCATGAATACACAGGATAACGATAAACTCGGTGCGAGCCTCAAAGACTATTATCACCGTAAATCGCTGTCAGCAGACAGCGTGGAACGTCTGCTTGCACAGGCAAAAACAGAAAAATCAGCGACATCGTTGACCACAATAGGGTTTCGCCGTCCACTGGTGGGACTGGCATGGGTTGCTTCATTGTTTGTGCTGGTGATGGGGGCTCAGTTCTTTTATCACCAGCAATCGCATCAAAATAACCTGACCGCACTGGTGCTGGAAGAAATCGCCATGAACCACAATAAAAAACTGGATGCGGAGTATATGGAAATGGAACCGGAGGCATTACGGATGGCGATGCAGCGTCTGGATTTTCCATTGAATCTGCCTGCGGATATTCAGCGTGATTTTCAACTGGTGGGTGGACGTTATTGCTCCATTCAGGGTGGTCTTGCGGCACAACTGAAAGTACGCAACCGTGCTACTGAAACCGTATCAACGCTCTATGTAACGGCGTTGACGGAAAAACTGGCGCGTATTGAGGAACAGCAGGTATTGCAAGGCAGCGTGGATATCCAGCTGTGGCAACAGCAGGGGAGGTTTTTTGGCTTGGCAACGGATGCCGCGCTGGTGAGTCGTGATGATAGCCAAGGTAAAAATATGGAGTAATATACTCCCCCGTAGCGACTGAAATTTTCAGCCGCGCAATACGACCGTTCAGCCAAGGGAAGCACATTCATGAAAACCCACTATAGCTTGCTGTTTGTACTGTTTATATTTTTCGCGGGCAACAGTTTTGCTGATGAGCAGCCTGTTACTGTCAATGTTTCGCGTATGTCACTGGATACAGCACTGACGGCAGCCCAGGCCAGCATTGCAGCATGCCGTAAAAAAGGCGCACAAGTCACCGTGACCATTATTGAACGTGGCGGCCATCCACAGGTGGTTTTACGTGATGTGCTGGCGATGGACGTTTCTCTTTCCATCAGTCGGGACAAGGCTTATACCGCCATGTCCTTCAATTCGCCCACAGGTGACCTGCAAGGTCGTTTTAAAGGCGCTTACAACGTGCCGAAAACCAAAGGACTCCTGATTGCCCGCGGTGGTTTGCCCATTTTGGCCGCTGGCACCATTTTCGGTGGTATTGGCGTATCCGGCTCATCAGGTGAAATTGATGAACACTGTGCGCAGGCAGGACTGGATGCAATTCTGGATGATTTGGAAATGTCCGTTGAATAAGGAGCGGGGAAGTTTATTACGTGCCCGCTCCTCTGTTTTTCTGTTGTGGTTTGCTCTGTCTGATTGCACCCTGCCGGAATAAAATCACCGGTGTTTGAACAGCGTTTCTGCTTCAGCAAAACCGAAAAAGCGTGCTTCGATGGTTGACCAAGTGCCGGTTTGCTGAAGTTCCTTGGCAATATTTTGTATATTCCCAAGGCTTGCCAACATTACGGACGGGCCGAGGCTGACGCGCTGTGCTCCGGCGTTAAATAACGTACTTGCTGCAGGTGCGCCAGGCATGGCCATTAGATTCAGGCGACCTTCAAAGGCGTTCGATAAATCTTGTGCAGCACGAGGGTCGAGCAATCCAGGCACAAAGATAAGATCTGCCCCAGCGGCAAGATAGGCTTGACCGCGCTCGATGGCCATGGCCGTTCGTTCAGCTTCATCAGTTCCCAGACCGAGCAGGAAAACATCCGTACGTGCATTGATCGTCAGTGCAATCCCTTGTCGTTCACCTTCTGATTTTGCCGCCGCAAGGCGCTTAGCCTGCGCGCTAATACTAAAGAGTGAGAGGGGTTTCTTGTGAGCATTGTCTTCCAGATTAATGCCCACCGCACCCGCCTCAATAACTCCGCGCACGGTTTCCGTAACATCGCCAGGGCTGGAACCATAACCTGCTTCGATATCCGCCGTTACGGGTATGTTCACTGCACGGGCAATAATGGCTACCTCATGCATCATCTCTTCTCTGCTGATGTGTTGGCCATCACAAAAACCACGACTGTAGGCAATACCGGCACTGGTGGTTCCAATAGCAGGAAAACCCGCTGCTTCGAAAATACGGGCGCTGGCCGCATCCCAGACATTAGGTAACAGCAGGTGCCCCTGAATGCTCAGGTCACGGAAAATTTTTGCGTTATGTTTCGTCGATATACTCATGAAAAGCTCCTCAGTATTGTGTTTATCATTCTTTTTACGTCAACAAAAATCATGACCCGGTTCCCGTATTTTCGTGAGCAAGCAGCCAACGCTTGCGCTCAAGCCCGCCGCCATACCCCGCCAAAGCACCATCCATTCCAATCACCCGATGACAAGGAATAACAATGCCGACAGGGTTCGCACCATTGGCCGTGCCAACAGCACGAACTGCTTTTGGTCGTCCCAGTTTTTTGGCCAGCGCGCCATAGCTGAGTGTGGTTCCGGCGGGGATATGTCGAAGCGCCTGCCAGACCGCCTGTTGGAAAGCAGTCCCGGAGGTATAAACGGGAATAGTCTTTATCAAGGTAATATTTCCCGCAAAATATGCCTCCAGTGCCTCACGTATTGCCATTGGTAAAGAGCCCGATTGCAGCTCAAATTCTCTTTTTTCTTTTTTGCCATAACGTTGCAAAAGCCGAAGCATACGGTCTTCGTATTCATGCCAGTCAAGCGCGCGCAAACGTTCTTGTTTATCAGTGACAAGCAGCATCGTGCCGATGGGTGTTTCCAGCTGATCACGAAACAAAATGTTAGGCAGTAAACGTTGTGGCATGGGTCGCGTTCTCTTTGTGAAGTGTCAAAAGTGTGTTGTCGCTAACCCCGTTCAGAAGCCCAAAGATGCAACGCAGCATAAGCCCGCCAGGGTCGCCAGGTTTCAGCCTGTTGAAGCAGTGTTGCCGGTGTCGGGCGTTGCCCGTTTTTGGTGGCCATTGCACGCATCAAACCAATATCCGCTGTAGGAAATGCATCCGGCTCGCAAAACGCGCGCATAAGAATGTACTGACTTGTCCAGTCACCGATACCCGGTAATGCCTTCAGACGTTCAATCACGGCAGCTGATGTCTGGCCGGCACTAAACATGCCAGGATATTCCAACACAGCTTTGCCCAATGCCGACAATGCCTGAGCGCGGGCACCTGGCATGCCGAGTGAACGCAAATCAGCTCCGGCAAGCCGCTCAGGTGATGGAAAAATATGACTCAAACCTTCTGTTTTTAACGACGTTTCAAGCGGCTCCCCATATTGGGATACCAGCTTGCCCGCAAGTGTTGTGGCGGCAGCAACACTGATTTGTTGTCCAAGAATGGCCCGAATGCTGAGTTCAAACCCATCCCACGCACCCGGTACGCGCAAACCAGGGCGAGCAGTGATCAATGGTGCAAGCCTGGCGTCACTGGCAAGATGATCATCAATGGCAACAGGGTCGGCAGTGAGATCAAATACCCGGCGAAGCCGACTGATAATAAAAGCGAGACTTGATACGCGCGGGAAACGGATTGTTGCGCGCAAACACTTCTTATTTTTATCAAATGCCACCCGAACCGTGCCCTGGCAGTCATCCAATGCAATTGAACGGTGATACTGATTGTGCCTGTCTACCCATTCAACCCCTGGAATGGCGCGCTTTTTTAAAAACGAAATCATACTGGCCCAATGGTAAGGCGCAGCATAGGACATTGTCAGCACGACATCTGAAGCCGCGGATACATTGTCATGTATATTTTGGCGTGTGCGGCGTAATGCGCTAGGTGGTCGTTTATACAGCGTTTGAAAAACCGCATTGAAACGGCGAATGCTGCCAAAACCGGCGGCATGCGCAATCTCAGTCATTGGCATTCGTGTCTCCATGATCAATTTCTTCGCAAAAAGAATACGACGGGTTTGCGTAATGGCAATGGGTGATGCGCCGAGGTGCTGCTGGAAAAGTCGCCGAAGGTGACGTTCACCAACGCCAAGCTGTTCGGCGAGACAGTCAACTGTTTCTCCATCCATTGCGCCTTCATCAATCAATGCCAGAGCCCGTTTCACGGTATTTGATGTACCATTCCACACGGTCAGATCCGGCGAATTTTCTGGCCGACAACGCAAGCAAGGTCGAAACCCGGCTTCTTGTGCGGCGGCGGCAGTTGGATAGAATGAAACGTTTTCGCGTTTAGGCGTGCGAGCAGGACAAACCGGCCGGCAGTAAATTCCGGTGGTGCAAACGCCGATATACAAACGACCATCAAAGCGGGCATCGCGCGTTACAATAGCTCGGTAGCAGGCATCGTGATCAAGTTTCATTCGGCAAGCCTAACAAATGCCTCCCTGTTGTTCTCGCCGTTTTCGGACGCCACCATTTTAGGCGTTTGGTTCTGCGTGATGTGTCGTTTCCCGCAAGGTAAAATGACGAATAATAACCGGGCATTGTTAAATTAGTATATTATCCAGCTCACCGTTTCGCTTAGCCATGAGCAGCATCACTGAATACCTAAGCATTGTTTCGCTCTTGCTGTAGCACTTCGACTTCCTTCTGAGCCTTGCTGGAAAATGCCGGAAAAGGCTGTTGTATCCCTCGGCGGTAAATGTCTCAGCTTTAGACTGTATATACCCGCAGCGATTGAAATTTAGGCACTCATTGCACGCCCTCTTCATTCCATGGCTGCGTTGAAATTCCTCACAATAGACCGGCTATTACTCGTCATTTCGCCTTGCCATGAAATGAATATGACGCACACTGAACACCTAAATTTCAAACGCTACGGGTATATGCTTTTCCTGAGGAACAAATGCTTCATAAGCTTTCCAGTAATCAGTGGCAATCAGCTCTATTGCTGAAGGGCTATCATCCCATTCCAGAGCTTTTCTCTTGTTTGGGTTCCTCTTGAACCTGTGACAGCATGGATGAAGCGGTGTCCAGGTCGATCAACAGCAATCCAGACCCGGCAATAGTTTTTTTATTGCCTACATAGCTGTGCATTTCATCCATTTCAACAATGGTTGCCTCTTTCTGCTTTAGCGATTCAATTTGCTCACCAAAGGCTTTGATCCAGTTGTATACCGCTACATGGCTAAAACCGAGTATCCGTCCAATAGAACGAAAGCCCAGCCCCTCCAGGTAAAGAGTCAAAGCCAATCTACGTTCAGATTCTTTCGAGGTATCTGATTTTTGAATAACGCTATAGTGATAGGCACATTCTTTGCACTTATAGCGTTGGCGCTCTTTAACTACGCCGCTTTTTATAAAATTCCGGCTTTTACAGCGAGGACATTCTTGCATAACGTTCTACCATTTTCTGGTGGGAACCAAAGTATGCCTCAACTATATGTATTTAACGATGCCCAATTTTTTTGTGGTTTGTCCTGATGGTGTAAATGGCATTGACAAAATAGGATGTTTGTATTATTTTTTCGAGATTGTAGGGCGATCATCCTATAATCTGAATAGGCATGTACTTGCAACGAATAAATGACATGGAGAAATTCGATGAGCACTGATTTATTTTCCCCGGTTACCGTGGGTGATATGACGCTGGCCAATCGCATGGTGATGGCTCCACTGACACGCAACCGCGCAGGTGAACATAATGCACCGCACGACATCAATGTCACTTATTATCAACAGAGGGCAACAGCAGGCTTGATTATCACTGAAGCCACTCAGGTTTCGCCGGAAGGTGTCGGTTACCCTGGTACGCCGGGAATATACAGTGACGAACAAGTTGCTGGCTGGAAAAAGATTACAGATGCAGTACATGCAGAAGGTGGACATATCTTTATTCAGCTGTGGTATTGCGGAAGGGTGTCGCACCCTGATTTGTTACCTGACAATCAAACACCTGTCGCGCCATCCGCGATTCAACCTTTAGGTGAAGCCGTTACTTTTGACGGCATGAAAGCATTTGTAACTCCTCGGGCACTAGAAAAAAATGAAATCCCCGGCATTATTGCCCAGTACAAACATGCTGCCGAAATGGCAAAAAAAGCGGGTTTTGATGGTATTGAAGTGCATGCAGCAAATGGATATTTAATCGACCAATTCTTGCGTGACGGTTCGAATCAGCGCGAGGATCATTACGGTGGCAGTGTTGAAAATCGCATGCGTATATTGAACGAGGTGTTAGATGCAGTGATTGAGGTGTGGAACAGTAGCCGAGTAGGCGTGCGATTTTCACCTGAAAACAGTTTTAATGATATGTCAGATAGTAATGCTTCCAAACATTTCAGTTATTTTGTTTCACAACTTAATACACGTAACCTTGCTTATTTGCATATGTTAGAAGGTGACATGATGAGTAAATCCACCAGTGTCGATTATCGTGCTTTACGCGCCAGTTATAATGGGTTGTACATGGCAAATTGTGGGTATGATAAAGCGCGCGCCAATCAATCGCTCAGTAATGGAGATAGCGACCTTGTTGCATTCGGTGTTCCCTTTTTGGCTAATCCGGATCTGGTTTATCGCTATCAGCAGGATTTGGCTTTAAATGATGCGGATTCTGATACCTTTTATGGTGGTACAGAACATGGTTATATTGACTACCCATTTTTTGGACAAATGACGACATAAAACCTCTATGGGCAATAAAGGCGAAGCATTAAGACAAAAGATTATCGCTGCTGCGGATGAATTGTTTTATCAGCAAGGATATGAAAATACCTCGTTCAGTGATATTGCGGATGTGGTCGGCATATCACGCGGAAATTTTTATTATCACTTTAAAAGCAAAGATGAAATATTAAATGCTGTGATTGATGCTCGTATTGCTGGTATTGAGGCAATGTTAGATGAGTGGGATGAAAAATTTGCTGACCCCTTGCAGCGCCTCTATTGCTACATTGATATGCTGTTGCGGGCCCAGGAGGAAATTCGTTTTCATGGTTGTCCCATCGGTAGTTTATGCACGGAATTGGCCAAAACCAGTCATGCGATGTTAAATGATGCAAATAAAATGTTTACAGTGTTTCGTGATTGGTTAATGGTGCAGCTCAAGCTTCTTGGGGTTGAAAAAAATGTAAAAAAAATCGCCATGCATTTTATTGCCAGAGTGCAAGGTATCGTTACGGTAACAAATGCTTTTGAAGATAAAGAGTTTTTACAACAGGAAGTAAGGCAATTAAAAAAATGGCTTGATAGTGAGGTTGCTTTGTCTGGATCATCAAGTCGTCAGCCGTGAATGCTCTATTATACCCGAAGCAATTGAGGTTTAGGTTTTATTGCGTGGCTTTGATCTTGCCATGAACGCTGACAGGCCAGCTGAACCCGGCAATATCACATTGAAAGAGTGCTAATGCACCATTAAGATGATGTCGCCGGGTGTTATCAACACGTATTTATAACTTAGTGAATAATGCCTCTGTATTTAACTTAATGGCATTGGCAAATACACCTATAATGTTTCATTGCTATCTGCTTCGTGGAGTACCTTTTTGAATGCTTAAAAGCGTGCCTGATTTTTCAGAAAGGGCGTCCAGTGCAGGGAAAGTACCGAGTTGATTGATGATTTTTATATCGTCAATCATCCAGCCACGAAAGCCATTATATAGTTCGTCTACCGTATCAAAACCAAACCGTATCATGACCTCGCTGCTACCAGCGATATCCAAAAGTTGAATCAGTTCTTGTCGTGACCAGATGGGTGCAGAATTGTATCCTGTATTTGAAAATGGAATCGGATTTCTGTTTTGTAGGGATATTGGGTCACTCAAAGGATTAAGTCTTGCAATCGGAGTCCATGTTGTACCCCCATCGTTGGAAGTTTCAATTGTCATGAGGTCAAACCCACTTGAATTGGGATTGACAGATTCGATCTCCCAGAACGTTCTGAAAGTTAATGACAGGTCTCCCGCCACGCCGCTTAAATCAATTACAGGCGATGTTAGCCAGCCACTATTATTCATTCCCGATGAAGAAGTCCCACCGCTATCGGTGCTGTCTGTTTCATTGTGGGCATCAATAAAATTACCTTGTACGCTACCCGCAGAATCGACAACTTTACTGCCATACCAATATGCCTGAATACCTTCTATTGGGTCAGGAACAGCACCGGCTGAGGTATCGTTCGGTGCAAGGCGTACGAAGCCATCGCTATAGGCTTCGTTGATAATATTCTCGCCCGCAGTATGAATATGCCACATATTATTAACATTATTGCCAGTGACTTTAGTGGTAGCCCATTGATCTACTGTCGGTGAGTCGGGCTCAAAGGTTTCATGAAACAGCGCATTTCCAGTGTTACTGCCTGTTGTTAGTTGAATATTAATGCCTGTGTTGGTGGTGCCATTAACGACTGAATAGTTTATTGATCTGGATTGATACCCGTCAGCTGAGGCGATGATAGTGGATGTTTGCAATGCATTGGCAAGAGAGGCGTTGACGTTTATTAGCAAGTTATAGCGACCATTCGCATCGGTAATTGCAGTGGAAAAAATACCATTAGTTGCTGGTCCGCCCGAAATCGAAACATTTGCACCTTGAATGATGCCCGAAGAGGAATGAACGGTGCCGGAAACAGATGCTATAATCGCTGTTTCTGATACATCAGTAAATGTAACGCCTTCATCGATTGAGGACAGTGGTGCCAGTATCGTAATGATTTTAGCGCCATTTTCAGAGGTTACGGAAATTATAATTGAGACGGTGGTTCCATCGCTTCCGACTAATTCCAATATATGTTCGCCGACACTTAAACCTCCAAGTATTGAAAATATACCATCTATGTCTGTAGCCGGGCTGGTAACGCCAGATACGGTGATGATTGCGCCCGCCAAAGGATTATTGTCTGCGGTTAATATTTGGATCTGTTCTATAGCCGCAGGTGTGATCGTGAATGTTGTATCTTCATTGCTCCCGCCTCCTGAACAGGCTGAAAGAGTTACGACTAATGTGGCCAGCGCTAAATTACGTATCATTTTTCGATTCATTTCGGAATGCCTTTCTCATAAACTTGGTTAGCTTGAGAGCTATCGTTTGCCAATGAAGCTCGCGATATCTAATAACAGTGTGGGATGTAGGTAAATCTGTTAATTTCGACAGAAAGTCTACCAGTTTCTTCGGGGCGGGGGAGTGTGACAAATTACCAATAATATGAACTGCTGTTCTTTCAGTGAGCGGAGTGAATAATGGTATGCATTACATCATGATTACTGTGATGACTGATGGGGTCAGTGTTCAGATTAATGATAAAGAAGTTGTGCAGCAAAATACGAATGACACAAATCGATTGATAGAACGCAAATTGATGGTGAAATTTTTGGGCCGGTACCGGCAGCTGACATTTAACGTGACCTGAACCAGCGTTTGTTTAATGCAGAGAATACACGATTGGGATACCAGACTTTGCCCAGACTGCCGTTGTAACGCGCCAGGGCGCGTTGATAATCGCCTTTTTCCCGTTTGAGATAATGTTTGAGGATGGTGCAGCCAAAACGCAGATTTGTTCGGATGTCGAACAGGTTGTCGCCTGCCTGGGGGATTTCTTTCAGCCAGAAGGGCATGACTTGCATCAGCCCCTGAGCGCCCGCATGAGAAATGGCCCAGCGGTCAAAATTGCTTTCCACATGAATAACCGCCAGCACCATTTCCGGGGGCAGATCGGCTTTGGTGGCTTCGTAGTGGATGTTCTTCAGCAGGTCGAGGCGCTCGGCATCGTCAGGCATGCGCGACTTGAGGCGGGCGGACATGTCCATGAGCCAGACTTCGGCCTCAAAGCGATCTGTAAAACTGTCGGACTCACCGATGGCTTTTTCCAGTGCAGAACGCAACGTCTCGTCGGGAAGTTCCTGGGTTGCTGCTTGCGCCACACTTGTTATCAACAGCAACGGTATGCAGTAAATAAATGACCGGGAATAATGTGAAAAAATCATGTTATTTATGTCGTCTGGGTGTTTTTTTCCTGAAGGAAGCGGGTGACCGTTTCCAGCGGAATATCCTGCTTGTCGGTATCGCCACGGCCTTTGTATTCCAGTGTGCCTGCGTCCAGTCCACGCTCACCAATGACGATGCGGTGGGGGATGCCAATCAGTTCCATATCTGCAAACATCACGCCGGGCCGTTCTTTACGATTGTCCAATAATACATCAAAACCGGCGGCAATCAGCTCATTATACAAAGTATCAACGGCATCACGCAGGCGCTGCGATTTGTGCATGTTCATTGGCACGATGGCGACCTGGAAGGGTGCAATGGCATCGGGCCAGATAATGCCGCGATCATCGTGATTTTGCTCAATGGCTGAAGCCACTATCCGTGATACGCCAATACCGTAGCAGCCCATGGTCATGACCGTGGCTTTGCCGTTTTCATCCAGTACCGTGGCATTCATCGCTTCGGCATATTTTCTCCCTAACTGGAAAATGTGGCCTACTTCAATGCCGCGTTTGATTTCCAGCGTACCCTGGCCATCGGGGCTGGCATCGCCTTCTACTACGTTGCGTAAATCGGCGACTTGTGGCTCGGGCAGGTCACGACTCCAGTTGACACCTGTCAAATGTTTACTGTTTTCGTTGGCACCGCAGACAAAGTCGGCTAGTTGTGCTGCGGCTCGGTCCGCAATTACCGGGATAGTGATGCCACGCGGGCCAATGGAGCCAGCAGAGCAGCCACAACAGGTGTTGATGAGTTCGTCGCCCACAAGCGTAAGAGGTGCGGCGACCTGTGGTAGTTTTTCTGCCTTGAGGTTGTTCAGTTCGTGGTCACCCCGCAGCACTAGCGCCACTACATCGGTTTTACTGCCTTGAACCAGCAGTGTCTTCACGGTTTGTGTTGCATTGACTTTAAGGAAACTGCTGACTTCTTCGATGTTGTGTTGCCCAGGGGTATCTACTGTGGCCATTTGTGCATTGGGTGCGGGACGTTCACCCGCAGGTGCTACAGCCTCGGCTAGTTCCACATTGGCTGCATAATCGCTGGCACTGGAAAAAGCGATAGCATCTTCACCGGACTCGGCCAGCACATGAAATTCATGCGAGGCATTGCCGCCGATGGAGCCGGTATCCGCCAGCACCGGGCGGAAATCCAACCCTAAACGGGTGAAAATGCGTGTGTATGCAGCAAACATCTGTTCGTAAGTTTCCTGCAATGATGCCTGGCTG
Source organism: Gammaproteobacteria bacterium (assembly GCA_021648485.1). Lineage (GTDB taxonomy): Bacteria > Pseudomonadota > Gammaproteobacteria > SZUA-152 > SZUA-152 > SZUA-152. The sequence goes on along the minus strand of JAKISS010000040.1, from coordinate 17,329 downwards.
GCGTGGAAGGAGTAAGCGTCTTTCATCAAAAACTCCCGTGCGCGCATCACCCCGAAACGTGGCCGGGTTTCATCGCGAAACTTGGTCTGAATCTGGTAAAATGTCGCGGGCAACTGTTTGTAGGAGCGTAACTCACGGCGGCACAGGTCGGTGATTACTTCTTCATGGGTGGGGCCAAAACAGAATTCGCGGTTGTGGCGGTCGCGCAGCCGCAGCAGCTCGCCACCGAATTGCTCCCAGCGGCCTGATTCCTGCCACAGCTCTGAGGGCTGAATTGCAGGCATCAGCAGCTCCTGGGCACCTGTGCGGTCCATCTCCTCACGCACAATGGCCTCCACCTTACGCAGTACCCGCAGACCCAGTGGCAGCCAGGTGTACAGGCCAGCAGCCAGTTTGCGGATCATGCCCGCGCGTAACATCAGCTGGTGGCTGATGATTTCCGCGTCGGCAGGGGTTTCTTTTTGAGTGGCGAGTAAAAACTGTGAAGTGCGCATGGTGTGTCTCTGTATTTCCCGGGCAGTAGATGTGGGAGCGAATTGTAAACGTCAGGCGACCAAAAGGGGAGCGTGTGGTGGGATTCCGGAGTAAAACCGGACTTTTTTCTACAGAAATCGTTGTGCAACGTTCAGTGTTTTCAGCAGTTTTCAGTATGTCGAGACGCATTCAGCAGAGCACGGGTATGTACATATGCCACAAAAAATATGTGCATGGTGCAGATGTATTATTGCTGAGTATCACTTACTATAACGGCCATTGTTGAATGATGATTGCGTGAGCCGGGAAGAAAACCGCTTATATTAAAAAAACAGCATCCTGATCACCTGTTGTCAACCATCATTTTTGATAACAATTTCGGCATTGTTAAATTAGTATATTATCTAGCTCACCGTTTCGCTTAGCCATGAGCAGCATAACTGAATACCTAAGCATTGTTTCGCTCTTGTTGTAGCACTTCGACTTCCTTCTGAGCCTTGCTAGAAAATGCCGGAAAAGGCTGTTGTATCCCTCGACGGTAAACGTCTCAGGCTTTAGACTGTATATGCTTTTCCTGAGGAACAAATGCTTCATAAGCTTTCCAGTAATCAGTGGCAACCTCTGTTGTTGGGCTTCCTCCCTCAGCCCAATCTGTGTTTTAGTTCTCAGAATGTTCATCAGCCATTTGAATCCTTTCCCTCCATTGTTGTGCTCTGGCGATAATTGCTTGTCGATCCAGTGTCGTTAACACACGTTCTTTCAACAAATGTTGCCCTGCCACCCATACGTCGCTGACGTGTTCGCGCCCGGCGGCGTATACCAGTTGTGAAATGGGGTGATAAACCGGTTGGGTTTCCAGTGCGCTGAGATCAACGGCAGTAATGTCAGCGGCTTTGCCGGTTTCCAGTGAACCAATTTGTGTCTCCAGCCCCAGCGCTTTGGCACCACCGAGAGTGGCCATGTGCAAGGCTTGCATGGCGCTGACTGCGCTGGCATCGCGGGCAACTACTTTGCTCAGCAGCGCGGCGCTACGCATTTCGCCGAACATGTCCAGGTCATTATTGCTGGCGGCACCGTCAGTACCGAGGGCAACGTTGATGCCAGCGTCGAGCAGTTGTTGCACGGGACAGAAGCCACTGGCCAGTTTCATGTTGGATTCGGGGCAATGCACGACATGCACACCACGGGTGGCAAGGTGGTTGATCTCTTCATCGGCGAGCTGGGTCATGTGTACGGCCATGAGTCGGGGCGAAACCAGTCCCAGTGCTTCCAGGCGTTCCAGCGGACGTTGACCGGTGTTGTCCTGTGCTTCTGCCACTTCGTGTGCGGTTTCATGCAGATGTATGTGTATGGGGATGTCCATTTCTTCGGCGTAAGTGATGATACGTTTCAATGGTTCATCGGATACGGTGTACGGTGCGTGCGGTGCGAAGGCGGTGGTGATGAGCGGATTGTGGCGAAAGTGGTCGTGTACTTCGATGCCTTTGCTTAGATATTCATCGGCATTGGCAGCCCACACGGTGGGGAAGTCGATAATGATGAGACCCACTACAGCACGCATGCCCGCGTTGTCGGCGATGTGTGCGGTTTCGTCGGGAAAAAAATACATGTCGTTGAAACAAGTGGTGCCGCCGCGCAACATTTCGGCGATGGCCAGCCGTGTACCAGCGGCGACGAATTCGGGGCTGATCCATTTTTCTTCAGCAGGCCAGATGTGGCCTTGCAGCCATTCCATGAGTGGCAGGTCGTCGGCCAGACCGCGAAACAGTGACATGGCAGCGTGGGTATGGGCGTTGATCAGGCCGGGGATGAGTGCGTGTTCGTCCAGTTGATGCTCTATCTCGGCGGTGTATTTTTGTTTGGCTTCGGTACTGGGTAGCAGTTCCAGAATGCGGCCTTCGTGCAGGGCTATGGCGTGGTGTTTCAGCACTTGGTCTGCGGGCTGCACGGGAATGATCCAGCGAGCGTGAATCAGAGTGTCGATGGGTTGGGGGGTGTTTTTCATGGGCAAACGATAGCGGTTGCCCTGACGGGCTGCAAGTCTGGCCATGATGATAGCCCATCGGGTTGGTTCAGGGTGTCTCTGAAGCAGTATTAAAGAAAACAACTATTAGTTGTTGTTCCGTGTCTTGATGTTCATTTTGATGAAATAAACATGATAAAAAATGACAGCAGTGGTGGTACATTAGTGGTTATTTTTGGGCGTTTTCCAGAATGATGTCCTTTCCCAATTAACAGAGGTTTTTTGACAATGCCGCATGCTGATACCGTTCAGGCCATTCGCTGGGAAAATAAACAGTTACAGTTATTGGATCAGCGCGTGCTGCCGCACAAAGCGGTGTATTTGGAATTTGATAAGGTAGCTGAGGTGGCCGAGGCGATTCGCGATATGGTGGTGCGTGGTGCGCCGGCTATTGGTATTACTGCCGCTTATGGCGTCGTGCTGGCCGCGCGGGCACGCTTTGCCGAGTCTTCAGCAAACTGGAAAGCGTTGATTGAAGCCGATTTACAAACACTTGCACAATCACGCCCTACGGCAGTGAATCTGTTTTGGGCCATTGAATGCATGCGTGAAGTTATCACCGGGTTGCAGGGTGACCCTGAGCCTGCGTTGTTGGCCGAGGCAAAAAAAATCCACAGCAATGATATTGCTGCCTGTCGCTGTATGGGCGAACGGGGTGCGGCACTTATCAAACAACCCTGCGCCATCCTGACCCATTGTAACGCCGGCGCATTGGCTACTGGCGGTTACGGTACGGCATTGGGTGTGGTGCGCGCCGGTTTTTCTGCGGGAAAAATCATCCATGTTTATGCTGACGAAACCCGCCCCTGGATGCAGGGCGCGCGGCTTACAGCCTGGGAAATGGTACAGGAAAATATTCCGGTGACCTTGCAGGTTGAAGGGGCAGCGGCGCATCTGATGCAGCAGGGTAAAATCGACTGGGTGATCGTGGGGTCAGATCGTATCGCTGCCAATGGTGATGTGGCCAACAAAATTGGCACTTATAGTTTGGCAATACTGGCAAGGCATCATGGAGTGAAATTTATGGTGGTTGCACCGACTTCGACGGTTGATATGAATATTGTTTATGGTGAGGACATACCCATTGAACAACGTTCTGCCGATGAGGTGCTATCTTTGGCTGGTCAATCCATTGCTGCTAGGGGCGCGGCTGCCTGGAATCCAGCCTTTGACATAACCCCGGCAGCACTGGTGGATGCCATTGTCACTGAGCGTGGTGTGGTGTTGGCACCGAATAAAGAGAAGATGGCCGCCATGATGGAAAATGCCTGATGCTTTGGCCATGCACTTGTCTGCCTGTGGTGTGTGATGTTTGAGATTCAGATGTTAAGCATGGGTCATGTTTGTTATGGCGGGTTTGCCGTAAGGCAACAGTGATTACACAGGCTTAGAAATATCTATTATCCGTTATGAAACTGTCGGAATTAGGGTTCTGGTGGAAATTAAGAGTGTAACCTTGAGTCAGTTTTTACCGTTCCTAATGACAAAACCTGCCGAAACGATATACTGTGGCACGCTTTACGAACTGGTCAAATCATCTATTTCGTCACTTTATGTTTTGGGCAAAAATTTGCGGCGTCTGGCCTGGAAACAGGTTAATTGTGTCATGGGCTACATTACAGGTTGACAGTAGAAGGTTGGCGTTGGGGGCATCCTGTCAATTTTCGACACTGATATTTAATTTATGGGATCAAAATATGACTGCAAATAACACGGCTAGTGTTCCTGTTATCACCATTGATGGCCCCACTGCTTCTGGTAAGGGCACTATTGCCCGTCTGTTGGCTCAACGTTTGGGCTGGCATATTCTCGACAGTGGTGCGCTGTATCGTCTGGTGGCGCTGGCGGCGGAAAAGCACAGTATTACCCTGGGTGATGTTGAGTCACTGCAACCTCTGGCAGCGCATCTGGATGTAGAATTTGTTGCTGATGAAGTGGCAGAGGAAATGGTGGTATTGCTGGAGGGGGAAGATGTAACGCTGGAGTTACGCGCTGAAACCTGCGGCAACGGTGCCTCGAAAGTGGCAGCTTTACCAGAGGTGCGCGCAGCCTTGCTGGAGCGTCAGCGTGCTTTTGCCCAGTCTCCCGGGTTGATTGCCGATGGCCGTGATATGGGTACCGTGGTGTTTCCCGGAGCAACAGTGAAAATTTTCCTCACCGCCAGTGCCGGGGAGCGCGCGCGAAGACGCTATAACCAGTTGAAAGACAAGGGTTTAGATGTTACCATGCGCAACCTTTTGGAAGAGATTGCCGAGCGTGATGAGCGTGACCGCAATCGTGCGGTTTCGCCGTTGGTTCCCGCCGAGGATGCGGTGGTGTTGGATACCTCGGATTTGAGTATTGACGAGGTGGTCGATCATCTCTGGAATTTGTGTCAGGTGCGTCTAAACTAGCAGGTCTCTCAAGCAGTGTATTTTTGCTGTACTTGACGGTGTTGCCAGCGGGATGTTTCTGAAAGTGGCTGATTGACAGGCGGCTTATTGCTGTTTTTTGGTCAGGTATCTGTTTTAAGCAGTGAGTACCCGGTGCTGTTCCGTGTTCAGGTGAAACGTGGGCAGTTAAATTCATAAACAAGCGGCTGTTCGCTGTCTCGTGGTGAGACAGACTGAGTGGTCAGCCTTTAGATAATACGGCGTTTGTTGTTGTGCGTGCTTTATGTCAGCGCAAGCAGACTGGCAGCGTCAAGGAAGTGAATAATGAGCGAAAGCTTTGCAGAAATGTTTGAAGAAAGCCTTGCCCAGACTGAAATGCGTCAGGGTGCCCTTCTCAATGGTGTCGTGGTTGAGGTGACCCCAGATATGGTTGTGGTCAACGCCGGACTGAAGTCCGAAGGTGCCATCCCTGTTGACGAGTTTCGCAATGAGAAAGGCGAAATCACGGTTGTTGCAGGTGATGATGTTGAAGTGGTTCTGGAGTATGTAGAAGACGGTTATGGTGAAACCCGTCTGTCCCGTGAAAAAGCGATTCGTGCGCATTCCTGGCGCAAACTGGAAGATGCTTTCGAGAAGAGCGAAAGTGTTATCGGTATTATCAATGGCAAGGTCAAAGGCGGTTTCACTGTCGAGATCGATACCATTCGCGCTTTCCTGCCGGGTTCTCTGGTGGATGTGCGTCCTGTTCGTGATACCACGTATCTCGAAGGCAAGGAGCTGGAATTCAAAGTTATCAAGCTGGATCAGAAACGCAACAACGTGGTTGTTTCACGTCGTGCGGTAGTGGAAGCCGAGTCTTCCGAAGAGCGTGATGCACTGATCGAAAGCCTGGCTGAAGGTCAGACCCTCAAGGGCATCGTGAAGAATTTGACCGACTATGGTGCGTTTATCGACCTGGGTGGTATTGACGGTCTGTTGCACATCACCGATATGTCCTGGAAGCGCATCAAGCACCCCAGCGAGATTGTCGAAGTGGGTGCAGAGATCGATGTTAAAGTGCTTAAATTTGATCGCGAGCGTACCCGCGTTTCTTTAGGTCTTAAGCAGATGGGCGAAGATCCCTGGGAAGATATCGCACGTCGCTACCCTGTGGGCTCACGCCTGTTCGGCAAGGTGACCAATCTCACCGACTACGGTTGTTTCGTGGAAGTGGAAGAGGGTGTCGAAGGTTTGGTGCATGTTTCCGAAATGGATTGGACCAACAAGAATATTTCTCCCAGCAAGCTTGTTGATGTAGGCACTGAAGTCGAAGTTGTAGTGCTGGAAATCGATCCCGAGCGTCGTCGTATTTCTCTGGGTATGAAACAGTGCAAATCGAATCCCTGGGACGAGTTTGCGGCCACCCACAACAAGGGTGACAAAATCGCTGGCACCATCAAGTCGATCACTGATTTTGGTATTTTCATCGGCCTGGATGGCAGCATCGATGGTTTGGTGCATATGTCTGATATTTCCTGGAGCGACTCTGATGAAGAAGCGATTCGTTCTTACAAAAAAGGTGATGAACTGGAGACAGTGATTCTGGCCATTGATCCGGAACGTGAGCGTATTTCTTTGGGTGTGAAACAGATGGAGCAGGATCCCTTCTCTAATTATCTGGCAGCACATCCGAAAGGCACCAACGTTACCGGTACCATCACTGAGGTGGATGCCAAGGGTGCGACGGTGGATCTGGGTGACGGTATCGAAGGTTATATTCGGGCCTCAGAAATTGCTCGCGACCGTGTGGAAGATGCGCGCACCATGCTCAAGGCAGGCGATGAAGTTGAAGCACGCTTCATTGGCGTTGACCGCAAAAACCGTAACTTGAATCTGTCGGTGAAAGCCAAAGATTCTGCGGAAGAGGTTGAGGCTGTTCAGGATTACAGTCGTAGTCAGACAGGGTCCACTGGTGGTACTTTGGGTGATCTGTTGAAAGAACAGATGGAAAGCAGTAAAGAAGCTAAATAGGTGGACGCTAAGTTAAGTCGATGACTTACTTGCAAAAACTTAGCTGGATCGTGGATGGCCTCACACAATGGGGTGGAGGCTGGCCACGTAATAGCGGGACAGAAATAAGGATTGCTTAGATGACAAAATCAGAGCTAATCGAACGTATCGCACGTAAACAGCCGCATTTGCCTTATAAGGATGTGGAACTGTCGGTGAAGACGCTTATCGAACAGATGGCGAAAAATCTTTCCACAGGGCAGCGCATTGAAATTCGTGGTTTTGGTAGTTTTTCACTGCATTTTCGTCCACCGCGTATTGGGCGTAATCCAAAAACGGGCGAGGCTGTGGCGCTGTCGGGTAAATATGTGCCGCACTTCAAACCGGGCAAAGAACTGCGGGAACGGGTAAATATCAACAAGGATTAGTTTGTCTGTATGGCTGTTATTGATGGCTCGTGAGTCATTGATCTGGAAATAATTGATAAAACGGTATTCGTCAAAGTACGAATGCCGTTTTTTTTTGTGGTACGGTTGGGGATGTGTTGTTGAGAGGGTCGGTTGTAAAAATGGGCTGTGAAAACCATGAACAATAATCCTAAATTAATCAGTTAAACCGTAGCGAGAGCGACTAAGGCACAGAAGATAAAGCGTTTTTCAGGTTATTTTGGACGAAAGCGTATCACCCATACGGTGAGTTCAACATGTTCTGAAAAATGCTTTAGATTCTGTGCCTTAGGCGCTCGCAGTAGATTTAACTGATTAATTTAGGATAATCATGGATAAAAAAACCAAGGCTAAACCGCGAGAATCCTGTATATGAAACGAATTGTTATTTTTGCCCTGCTGTTGCTGGTTGCTCTGCTGGGTTTGAGTTTTGCGTTAATGAATGCCGAGTCGGTGCAGCTGAATTATTATTTTGGCTCCCTGCAAGCACCGCTGTCGCTGGTGGTGGTACTTGCCATTATTATTGGCGCAGGATTGGGTGTGCTGGCATCGCTGGGTATTGTTATGAGCCAAAAGCGTGAGCTGGCGAAACTGCGTAAGTCTGCCAAAATTGCTAAGGAGGAAGTCTCTAATCTTCGTTCTTTGCCATTGAAAGACACTCACTGAACATGATTTCCTGACGGTCAGCTCATATGGAACTGGCATTATTGTTTATTTTGCTGCCCATTGCCGCTGTTTCAGGCTGGTGGCTGGCAAAGCGCAATACAGCATCGCCTGATGCTTCGAAGCGTGGTAGCTGTGAATTTTCCGCAGATTATTTCAAGGGTTTGAATCTGTTGCTCAATGAGCAACCCGACAAGGCCATTGATGTGTTTGTGAAAATGTTGCAGGTCGATAACGATACGGTGGAAACCCATCTGGCATTGGGTAACCTGTTTCGCAGTCGCGGTGAGGGTGATCGTGCCATTCGTATCCATCAAAATCTCATCGCCCGGCCGACACTCAGTAAAGAGCAGCGAGCTTTGGCTTTGTTTGAGTTAAGCCAGGATTATTTGCGTGCCGGTTTGCTGGGGCGGGCAGAGGCGCTGTTTTTGGAGTTGCTGAAACAAGGTGCTTATCGTGCAGAATCACTGGAAAAATTGTTGGATATTTACCAGCAGGAAAAGGCGTGGGAAAAGGCAATTGATACAGCGCGGCGCTATGAGCTTCTTGCCGGGAAGTGCATGAATTTGGAAATGGCCCATTTTTATTGTGAGTTGGGCGATGGTTTTTTTGCCAACGGTGAGCATAAGTCGGCATTGAAAATGGCGCGGCGCGCGTTAAATGTTGACCATCGGTGTGTGCGGGCGACGTTACTGCAAGCCAGCGTGGAGAAGGCCAATGGTGATTACAAGGCGGCGATTAAATCGTTGAGGCAGGTCGAAAAACAGGCTCCTCGATTTTTGCCGGAAATTGTTGCCCCTTTGTTATCATGCTATCAAAGCTTGGGCAAAACCACAGAAGCTGAACACTATCTGGAACACTTATCAGCAAAATATGGCGGTATTACTCCTTTGTTGGGGCTTGCGGATTTATTGCGTCAGCGTGGTAATGAGCAGGAGGCTTCGGAGCGTATTGTGAAATCATTAAGTAAACGGCCATCCGTACGTGGTTTGGATCACTTGATAGAATTGCATCTGGTCAACAGTGAAGGTACCGCGCGCGAAAATCTGTTGATTCTGAAAGGGCTGACCCGGCGGTTGTTGGAAGAAAAATTACCGTACCGTTGTGGTCATTGTGGTTTTAAGGTGAAAGCTTTGCAGTGGCGCTGCCCGACCTGCAAAGATTGGGCAAGTATTCAGCCGGTTCAAGGGGTTGTTGGTGAATAATGTTGTATCTGGGCGGGGTAATCCAATGATGCATATTGTAAACAAGGTGTCGTAAAAATGACTGTTGATCCAAAAATCATTGTTGCGCTGGATTTTCCTGGTGCTGATGCTGCACTCCATTTGGCGAAGCTGCTTGATCCTGCTCAATGCCGCGTGAAGGTGGGCAAGGAATTATTTACTCGTGCCGGGCCGGTTGTGGTTGAACAGTTACAGCAGTTAGGTTTTGATGTTTTTTTGGATCTCAAATATCACGATATTCCCAATACGACCGCACAGGCTTGTCGTGCAGCGGCCGAGCTGGGTGTCTGGATGGTTAATGTGCATGCTCTGGGAGGACGGCGCATGATGGAGGCCGCGCGTGAGGCCATTGATAAAGCAACGCACCGGCCTTTGTTGATTGCGGTCACTATTCTCACCAGTCTGGATGCGGGTGAATTACACGAGGTGGGATTATCCGGGAGCCCTGAAGACAATGTACTACGGCTGGCTTGTTTGGCTGAGTCAGCGGGCCTGGATGGTGTGGTGTGCTCGCCACAGGAAGTAGTGGCTTTGCGAGAAACCGTTGACGATGGTTTTCGGCTGGTGACTCCAGGGGTGCGCCCTGCCGGGGTTGTAGTGGGTGATCAAAAGCGCATTACCACTCCGGAAGACGCTATTCGTTTTGGGTCAAACTATCTGGTGGTGGGGCGTCCTGTCACTCAGGCTGAGAATCCGCTTGCGGCCTTAACTGATATTAATGTGGCTATTGATATAAAGCAGGTTCGGTAATATCACCTGTATATTGGGTTGACCAGCAGACTGAAACTCTCTACGCTCGTTCGCGCTAATTACAGTATAACTATAATTTTTACAGGAAAGGAGTCTTGTTATGTCGATTGTTTCACGCCGGTTTTCACGGGTTGTTGTTTGCTTTGCGCTGTTTTTACTCGTGGCCTCATTTGGCGCGTTCGCTACGTCTGTGAATATCAATACTGCGGATGCCAGTACCCTGGCTTCGGAGCTCAATGGTGTGGGTGCTGCTAAGGCCGCAGCAATTGTTGCTTACCGTGAGAGCAACGGTCCTTTCAAGCAGCTGGAAGACTTGCTCCAGGTCAAAGGTGTGGGTGAGGTGATCCTGGAGAAAAACCGGGCAATTCTCGTGGTGCAGGAGCAGAATTAAGTTTTTGCTGGGTTAAGGGTTTTTCGATTGTAAATCAGACAAAAAGTTGATATTCAGAATATTTCGATCTGTTAACGGCAGGTGGCTATCTGATTTTTGCGCAGCAAACGTACTCACCGGGCAGTGGGTGTTATTTGACCTATTCAAATGGCACCTGTTGTCCGGTGATTGCGTTATCCAAGGAGCAAGATAAGGATCGCTATGTCTGTTTCGTTGATGAAGGATTATACAATTTGTAGCGAAGTTGCTAGCATGACTCATATTGTAGGAATATTCTTACAATCTGAGAAGCCAAAATGTGTACGGATGGTGGCTAGTAGACTCTCAGTGTTGGAGCTGGAACGCAAGATTAAAAAACGCCCTATCCTTTGAATGTTGAAGCTAAGCATCCCTAGCAAAATTGTTGAAGCAACCGCTGGAATACAAAGTGCCGTAATGACTAAAAACCCGCCTACACACGAACAAAACCTGCTGCCGCATCTTTACGAGAACGGTTATGAAGATGAAATTAATCTGGTCGATTTGTGGTTGGTGTTGATGAAGCATCGCATGTTGATTGCTGGTGTGCTGCTGCTGTGTGTGTTGGCAGGGATTATGTTCACATTGTTGCTCCCTGCCAAATATCAATACAGCACTTCTATTGAGCTTGGCGCACGACTGGACGGCGAAAATGATGTGGTTGTCATTGAATCTCCGGAAACCCTGTTGGCGAAAATCCAGGAGAGTTATATTCCCATGGCGCGGCGGCAGTATCAGCAGTATCTTGCTGAACATTCTGCTGTGGAGGGCGTGCTCAAGATTGAATCTCGTATTCCCAAAGGCAGTCAGATTATTGTCTTGAGCAGCAAAGGGCCAGAGGGTGATAGTGTGATGCACAAGGCGGTACAACAGTCCGTAGTTAACATGGTCAAGATGGATCACAAGCGTATTACCGATGTGTTGCGCAAGGAGACAGAAATCCTTCAGAACCGGGCGGTGGCCAAACTGGAAGAGCTGAAGGATGATGCGACACTGATTCGGGCACGGGAGAAACGCCTGGGGGATGTCTCGGTGTTGTTGGCCAGTCAGGCTAAAGAGGTGCGCGACGATCTGGCGCAAGCCAGGGCAGACCGGGCGAATGCTATCAAGCAGACCAGAGACGAGTCCCGGGCATTGACGTTGATGATGCTCGATAGCGGTGTACAGCAGTATCGCCAGCGTTTGGCGCAAATCGATGAGCGTCTGAAAATCAAAGTAGTGGATTCGCGGGATACGCTGGTCAGACAATTGGCTAATAATCGCCGTGCGCAACTCAGCCAGCAGGATACTGTCGCTAAATTGAAAATTCAGCTTGCCAGCTTGCGTGAAACAAGGGCTTTGACGCCCCCTATGCGCTCACTGGAGACAATAGGGCCGGGCAGTTCGCTGATTATTATGTTGGCGTTGGTGCTGGGATTGATGTTGGGCGTGTTTGTAGCATTTTTTGCCGAATTTTTGTCCAAGGTGCGTCATCAAAACCTGATTGCACAGGATTAATGTCAATGTTAAGTTGCCAATTTTGAAAGACGCACGCATACTCGCACGGAAAATTAATCGCACTAAATTTCCTATCGTTTATTTATGAAAATCCAACCTGTCATTCTTTCCGGCGGAGCCGGTGCTCGCCTCTGGCCGTTGTCAAGAGAGCAATACCCTAAACAGTTGCTGGCATTTCAAGGCAAATCCACTTTGTTGCAGCAAACTGTCCAGCGTCTGGACGGTTTGTCGTCATTGGGCGCGCGCGTTGTCGAGCCAATGATTGTTTGTAACGAGCAGCATCGTTTTTTGGTGGCTGAGCAGTTGCGTGCAATTGGTCATCAGTCTGCTGCTATTTTGTTGGAGCCTGAAGGCAGGAATACTGCCCCAGCATTGACGGTGGCCGCCCTTGCCGCTCTCAACAAGGATGAGGATCCTGTATTGTTAGTGATGCCGGCAGATCATGTCATTGTTGATTCTGAGGCATACCATACGGCTGTGAAAGCGGCGAGCGAGTTGGCGAACGATGGTGCGCTGGTGACTTTTGGTATTGTGCCTACAGCACCTGAAACGGGTTTTGGTTATATCCGTAAAGGCAGCCCTATTAATACTCAGTCGTGCCGGTTAGCTGCCTTCGTGGAAAAGCCGGATGCCGACACGGCCCAAACTTATGTAGAGTCCGATGAATACCTGTGGAACAGTGGCATGTTTGTGATGCGTGCCTCGGTGTGGATTGAGCAGCTGACACAGTTTCAACCACAAATAGTGACTGCTTGTCGGCAGGCATTGGAGCAGGCTGCTGACGATCTGGATTTTTGTCGCCTCGATGCAGATGCCTTCAGAGCTTGTCCTAATGATTCCATTGATTACGTTGTAATGGAAAGGCTGGGAGCTGATGCAGATGGTGAAACGCTGGCAGCGGTCGTGCCGCTGGATGCCGGATGGTCAGATTTAGGTGCGTGGTCGGCTATTTGGGAGACCGGTGAGTCTTGTGGTGATGGCAACGTGAGTAAAGGTGATGTGTTGTCGCATAATTGCAGTAACAGCCTGTTTTACTCGGAACATCGATTGGTGGCTGGCGTCGGTCTGAACGATATTTTAGTGGTGGAAACGGCTGATGCGGTGATGGTGGCACATAAAGACCACGCTCAAGACGTGAAAAAAATCGTTGAGCAGCTTAAGGTTAGCCAGCGTAGTGAGCGTCTGGTGCATCGCCAGGTGTATCGCCCCTGGGGCTCTTATGAGTGCATTGACGCCGGGGAACGTTTTCAGGTAAAGCGCATTGTCGTCAATTCAGGAGCGGCCCTTTCTTTGCAAATGCATCATCACCGCGCGGAGCATTGGATTGTAGTGAAGGGAACTGCCAGGGTTACCTGTGGCGATAAAGAGTTTTTGTTGTCGGAAAATCAATCAACCTATATTCCCATCGGTGAAAAACATCGGTTGGAGAACCCGGGTACGATGCCGCTGGAGATTATCGAGGTGCAGTCTGGCAGTTATCTGGGTGAGGATGACATCGTCCGTTTTGAAGACCGTTATGGCCGAAAAGGGGATGGTCGTCGCGAAGTGAATTGAAAGGTAATAGATCTGCAGGTAGAATAGTCCGCTTTTTTGCCTACATGTATTAATCAGTTATTTAAGAGAGTAAGGAACACAAGTATAATGACGAATTCGCATTTATTTACCTCGGAATCCGTTTCCGAAGGGCATCCTGACAAGGTTGCCGACCAGATTTCTGATGCTATTCTTGACGCGATTTTTGAGCAGGATACAGCGGCTCGTGTGGCTTGTGAAACCATGGTCAATACCGGAATGGTCGTGATTTCCGGCGAAATAACCACTTCGGCCTGGGTCGATATGCAGGCGGTGGTGCGCGATACGGTGAAACGTATTGGCTACGATAGCTCCGACATGGGTTTCGATTACGCATCCTGCGCGGTGTTGACCTCCATTGACAAACAATCTGTGGATATTGCCGTGGGTGTTGATGAAACTGATGCCCATGAGCAGGGTGCCGGTGATCAGGGTTTGATGTTCGGTTATGCCAGCAATGAAACCGATGTATTGATGCCTGCACCTATTACTTATGCTCACCGTCTGGTGAAGCGTCAGGCTGAAGTGCGTAAAAATGGTACATTGCCTTGGCTACGCCCGGATGCAAAGAGCCAGGTCACCTTTCGCTACGAAGATAACAAGCCTGTAGGTATCGATGCTGTGGTGCTTTCTACCCAGCACAGTGAGGATATTGATACTCCGGCTTTGCGTGAAGCGGTGATGGAGGAAATTATCAAGCCTATATTGCCGGGAGAGTGGTTGACGGCAAATACCAAATATCATATTAATCCTACTGGCCGTTTTGTTATTGGTGGCCCAGTGGGTGATTGTGGCCTCACCGGGCGTAAGATTATTGTTGACACTTACGGTGGGATGGCACGGCATGGTGGTGGTGCCTTCTCCGGCAAAGACCCTTCCAAGGTAGATCGTTCAGCGGCCTATGCTGCTCGTTATGTGGCGAAGAATATTGTTGCTGCTGGTCTGGCTGATCGTTGTGAGATTCAGGTGTCGTATGCCATTGGTGTGTCAGAACCGACCTCGATCAGTGTTGAGACTTTTGGTTCTGGTAAAGTTGATGACAGCCGTATCGTGCAGCTGGTACGGGAATACTTTGATTTGCGTGCGGGTGGTTTGGTGAAAATGCTCGATCTGTTGCGTCCTATTTACAGCGCTACTGCGGCGTATGGACATTTCGGTCGTGAAAATGAAGGTTTTCCCTGGGAAGTGACTGACAAGGCGGACGTTTTGCGGGATGCCGCAGGTATCTAGTGTTTTAAAGTAATATAAAACATGCATTTCTTGAGGGGCGCTGCAGCGGAGTTTTCCGCCAGGCTCAAGGAGTGTAGTCAAAAGCAGGAACGGCGCTCATTCAACTTTTTAAAGCTTGCATCGAATGCAGTATTTGATGCAAAAAGGAGAATGAAATATGAATGCTGTTGTTGATTCCGGATTTACCGATTACAAAGTTGCCGATATTGGCCTGGCCGAATGGGGGCACAAAGAAATCGCCATTGCTGAAACCGAAATGCCGGGCCTGATGGCGCTGCGTGAAGAATTCGGAAAAGAGCAACCTCTCAAAGGTGCCCGTATCATGGGCAGCCTGCACATGACCATACAAACCGCAGTGCTTATTGAAACCCTAGTGGCTTTGGGTGCCGAAGTGCGTTGGGTGTCGTGCAATATTTATTCCACACAGGATCACGCGGCTGCGGCCATCGCCGTCCAGGGTATTCCGGTTTATGCCTGGAAAGGTGAGAGTATTGAAGAATACTGGTGGTGTACCGAGCAGGCTTTTAACTGGCCTGATGGCAAACAGCCCAACATGATTTTGGATGACGGTGGCGATGCCACTTTGCTGGTACACAAAGGTGTTGAATTTGAAAAAGCCGGTGCTGTGCCGGATGCCAAAGATGGTGACAACGAAGAATATGTCGCGATTCTTGAAGTGCTGCGCCGTAATCTGCCCATTGACAATACTAAGTGGCAGAAAATGGCTGAAAGTATTCAGGGTGTGACTGAAGAAACAACGACGGGTGTGCATCGTCTTTACCAGATGGTAGAAGCGGGTGAGCTATTATTCCCAGCGATGAATGTCAACGACTCGGTAACCAAATCTAAATTTGATAACCTGTACGGCTGTCGTGAGTCTTTGCTGGATGGTATTAAGCGTGCGACGGATGTCATGATCGCGGGTAAAATCTGTGTCGTGCTGGGTTACGGTGATGTGGGCAAAGGCTGTGCGCAGGCTTTCCGCGGTATGGGTGCCACAGTATGGGTGACTGAGATCGACCCCATTTGTGCATTGCAAGCAGCAATGGAAGGCTACCGCGTGATGGACATGAATGAAATTGCTAGCCAGGGTGATATCTTTGTTACCACCACGGGCAATTTCGATGTCATTGACCACGATCACATGGCGGCTATGAAAAACGAAGCCATTGTCTGCAATATTGGTCACTTTGATTCCGAGATCAATATCGCTTCACTGGAAAAATACGAGTGGGAAGAGATCAAACCACAAGTGGATCACGTTACCTTCCCCGATGGTAAAAAGATCATCGTGCTGGCCAAAGGCCGTTTGGTGAACCTGGGTTGTGCGACGGGTCACCCCAGTTTCGTGATGTCTGCCTCTTTCACCAATCAGGTGCTGGCGCAAATTGAGTTTTTCGTCAGGGGTGACGATTATAAAAACGAAGTTTATGTATTGCCCAAAACTTTGGATGAAAAAGTTGCACGTCTGCATCTGGAAAAAATCGGCGTGAATCTCACCACCCTGTCGCAAGAGCAGGCTGACTACATCAATGTGCCTGTGGAAGGACCATACAAGCCTGGACATTATCGGTACTAGGAAAAGTCTGAGCTTAAAATTAACGTCATTCCCGGTGAAAACCGGAACCCAGAATGGGCAACAAAAATAGTGTTTTGGGTTCCGGTTTACGTGGAATGGCGAAATTTGAGCCAATGAGCAGGAATGTTTGTCTGAGTTAAGTATCGTCTAAAGCCTTTCGGTATATCGCAAAGAAAAACCGGAGATAGAATGAATATGGTTTTTCCAGAATTGCTACAGGTGTTGGATGCACAGCCAGACATTGAGCTGGCAGTTCTTGTTGGAAGTCAGGCAGAGGGGTGTGCCCGTCCCGACAGTGATTGGGATATCGCTATTCAATGGAAGCGGGGTTTGTCATTGCTTGATTCTCTGGCAAAAACCGAGACCTTGCGTCATTTGTTGGCAACAGCACTCGCGGTTGAAAATGATCGTATTGATTTGATTAATCTACCGGATGCAAGGCTTGCCATGCGTGCTGTGGTTGCTGAAGATGGTGTGCCATTGAAGGGAGAAGACAGCTTGGCCTGGAATCATTTTCTGGGGCGGACGTGGCGCGAGCTGGAAGCCTGGGAATGGGAAAAACAGCATGCGGCTTGATCTTTACCAAGCCGAGACGGCACTGATTGCCGCAGAGCAAAGTTCCCTGCTTGACGAAGCCCGGCAAAAATTACAGACGGGAGAGAAGCTCTCACGCCTGGAAGAAAATGGTGTGCTGCATGCCTTGCAAATGCTGATTGAAAACGCCATTGGCAAGGCAAAACAGATTCTTAAAGCGAAAGGTGAACCGGTACCGGTTTCTGCATACGATGCGCTGGCAGCACTTGCGCGTACCGGCGTGATTGATGCTGAAGATTTGTCGGCCTGGAATGCTGCCATCGGATTGAGAAACCGTATAGTGCATGAATATATGAATATTGATGTGAGCCGTGTACTTGAGCTTGTTCGCGTGGATCAATACCGATTTGTTGTTGACTTTCTGCTGGCTTCGGTAAGCGATATATAACGAATAATGAGGGAAGAAACCCGGCACTATGCCTGAGTTTTATTGTTTAAAACTATGCAATCACAAAAAAAATACAAACCTGCTTTTAGTATCGAGTTTTTCCCGCCAAAAACGGAAGAG
>JAKISS010000039.1 GCA_021648485.1 Gammaproteobacteria bacterium | reverse complement strand
ACAATTTTTTGACTTTCCAGCCTGATGATAGGCAAGCGCTTTTATGGCGCGCACTTAAATCTAAATTCCAGGTGCCACGGGTATATTTTCAACAGTCCTTGCCAAGATGAATGACTTCTGTTTTCCGATTCATTTCACATCAATCATGGGGGTAGATTCCAGAGAGACCTGGGCATAGCGGAGTTTGGGCATGGTTAACTCCTTTAAACCAGTATTAACCAGCAGGATTTCTGGAGAGGGAAAGTATCGGGTTTATTGGTTTGGATTGTCAATGGTTAAAGTGGACGTCCTTTTTGGTTCATAGTAAGACGGGCATCCTTTTAGGTTGCTGAAACCTGAGTCTGAAAGTCTTAACACCTCTCCCGTCAAAACCTGCTCCGCGTATTATTTCACCTCTTCAAAATACAGATTGTGTCTGTTTTTTGTACACCTGCTGCACCAGATATAAAAAAGAGATATGTTTTATGTGCAAAATACCATGAGGATGAGATTTCCTGAAAAAGGGTGGTATAAAAGCGGATGAAATTTACAGTGTCTGTGGAGGCAGGGGGAGAGAGGCGTGTGCATGAGTGAGCCGGAATTTTAAGCTGATATGGCAACGCCCCGGAAATCGGCCTTGGAAAAAATAACAGGCAGATATGCCTGAAAAGCCCCTCAATATCTACTATCAGGGCAAATTGACCGATTTTCTGTGATTAGCAGGCAAAAGTGCCTGATTCTTCGTGTAATACTGCGGGATAATCGGGCAAATGTGCCTAATACTAATAAGTTAGGTGTCCATCGTGAAGTAAGATGAAAATTGAGTGCGAAAATTGACCGTATATTTACTAATTATTCGCAATACCATGATAATTTGCTGTTGTATATGATGATTTACTGTTCAGCAGTAAAGTTTCTCTACCTGCGGCCGATAAGTAGTGGTTTGACATAAATTAATTGCTATTGATATGTACTCCATACGACCACTAATAACGGGTAGTAAGATTTCCATTATTTAGCGCGGATTATATAATCTTGAAGAATTAATGATCTAGAGTTGGAAGAAGAGCAACTCGAGTGATGGTTCAGGTACACATAGTTTTTGATGAATGAAATGAAAGCTAAATACACCAAACGC
The DNA here is from genome assembly GCA_021648485.1 of Gammaproteobacteria bacterium. GTDB lineage: Bacteria > Pseudomonadota > Gammaproteobacteria > SZUA-152 > SZUA-152 > SZUA-152. Next base: position 29,731 of record JAKISS010000039.1, on the reverse strand, counting down.
TGCATAAATTTACATGCCTCTGCACTTGACTCAGCCGATTCACTTTTTATCAGCATTTAGCGGCTGTAACGGGCATTTTTCCGCCCAACTTATGGTCTGGCTGAGTTAAATACATAGGCATGTAAATTTATGAATTATTAACAAAAAACGTGATAGTTTACTGTTGTATATGACAATTTACTGTTCAGTGGTAAAGTTTTTCTGATTAATACCGATAACATTAAGTTTAGTTGAAAAATATCAGTTATGTTCAGTCTTGTATATTTGTGATATCTCTCATTTGGTATAATCTAATGATTTCAGTGCAGTGCTGATTGTTTTTTACTCATAAATCAAGGAATATAAAAACTTTCTAATGAGATATCTTTTTGGTGAATGTAAACTTGATTCTAACCGTCGAGAGCTGTTTGTATTAAATAAGGAAGTTAACTTAAGTCCTCGATTGTTTCACATGCTAAATTATTTACTGCTTCATCACGGTCGGGTAGTAAGCAAAAATGAGTTGATGGATCATGTGTGGTTTGGTTCCGTTGTTGCCAGCAATACTGTGGATAGTTGTATTTCTAAATTACGTAAATTTCTTAATGATGATGGTCAGTCGATTAGAACTGTACATGGTCACGGGTTTATTTTCGATGGAGAAGTAACGATCAAAGAATCAAATATTCGGCAAGAAATTGATTTAAAAAATAAAAGACCTTTCGTGTTTGTCAGTTACTCTCATACTGACTCAAGTGTTGCAGATAAAATTGTTGAAAACTTACAACAGTTGGATATAAAAAGCTTTCTCGATAGAAAAGATATTGCTTGGGGTGAAAGCATTGGGAAAACTGTTCGAAAAGCCATCGAGACATGCACGCACCAAATCATAATTCTTTCCCCAGCAAGCATTAAGTCTGAATGGGTGCATTTTGAAGCAGGTTTTGCCATGGGAATCGGAAGGATCCCTTTACCCTTTCTTACACACCCATCTCAAGATGTTCCAAAATATTTTCAAGATACGTTGTTTGTTACTACATCAGAGGAGCTAATGAATTATTTTGCTAAATGGCTAATAAGAATTGATACAAAAGATGGTAGTAAAAAAGAAATAAACGAGTATTTAAAGGAATTTGAAACTACACCTAACGAATAAGGTTAGATCGTGTGAGGAACGAACCACGATCTGAACCGGTTTGTTGGACAAGCCCGGTGGTTCGATTGACTATGAAGATAGCTTTTTAAGTTTGAGGGTTACCCAAAGTATAAAGGGGTCAGAGCCCTTAATTTTCTGTTAGATGCCAGTCAATAATAAATCAATCGCACCAAGTATTTCGTGTCTGAATTTTTCGAGAGAAGTCGTTTCCTTTTTAAGAATAGATTTAGGAACGGAGGTTAATTGATGTGTAAGTAAAACAAAGCAACTTTCTTCAATATCTATGATAGGGCAAAGTTTTTTTGCGTGAGTATTTTCGAGTGTTTTCAGCGGAGATAATGGGATTACAATTCTTGAATTTAGTTCATCCAATAAGTCACTTTGAACATTAACAAAATAAGGATATGTTTTTTTTGAATCCTTGTTTTCATTTTTATATAACGTGTATTGGCTCATCAAAAATTCCTGTATGAGTCAGAGAATAGGCCGTTTTTATCTGCTAATTCATTTAAGGCTTTGAGTGCTTTTTTATTTTCTCTTAGCCAGGTTTTACGAGCTGCTTGCTTCACTTGTAGAGCTAAAGCATGTTCTAATGTGGCAGATAGGTTTATTTTCAAACTGCGAGCTTTTGTAAGTAAGTCGCTGTTTATACTTAGATTTGCTGATTTTTTCGGGGCAGTCTCATCATAAATTTGCGGCATTTATAAGTCCTCATTCAGAATGCGCATGAGCAATGTACGTCAAATGTAGCACATGAATAAGCATCTAACAAAGTGCTTCAACTCGGACGGCAGGGCAATCGCCTATAAATCAGGTCGATATTAGACAATCCTAAGTAAATTTAGTAGAAAACGCACTCAAGTCACTGCCAATGGAGTGCAAAATGGATCTGATTGAGGCATTTCAAGGAATAACAGACCCACGGATTGAGGCCATAAGCGCCACTCTCTACAGGATATCCTTTTTATCGCGATATATGCCTTCAGTTGTGGTGCAGATAAATGGACAGAAGTGGTTGAGTTTGGTTTGGCAAAGGAAAAGTGGTTCAAACAATTTCTATCGCTTTTCAATGGGATTCCTTCACGCGATACATTTGGTCGCGTATTTTCTTTGTTATGCCCATCGGAATTTCAAACGTGTTTCTTAGCATGGGTTCAGTCAATCAGTACAGTGGCTCAAGGTGAAATTGTTGCGATTGACGGTAAAACTCTAAGGCGCTCCCATGATCGTAGCAATAAGACGGCAGCTATTCATATGGTGAGTGCCTGGGCTTGTGACAGCGGACTGGTTTTAGGTCAACTCAAAACAGAGGAGAAATCCAATGAAATAATAGCAATCTCTAAGCTGCTTAAATTACTTGAATTAAACCATTGTATTGTGATAATCGATGCAATGGGATGCCAAAAAGAGATTGCACAAGAAAATATGGCAGTGCTACGTCATATTGCATTGAGCCTACTTAAACAAGAGGCAACACTAAAGCGCGGGGTAAAAACAAAACGGCTCAAAGCGGGTTGGGACGAAGATTATCTATTTAAAGTTTTAGGAGTTGCAAGCTGATTTATATGCGATTGCCTTGCGTCTTTACCCATGATTTTCCGAAAAACATCCTAATTATGATAGCCTTGAAGCAATATTAGGCCACAAAATACGGTTTTTTCTATACTCGCTGTAGTCCGCACAATTTAACGATGATATCTCCATACGGCTGTCGGTGGGTCAGAACTATGGTGACGACGATGATGAAAAAGAAAATGGGGAAGAAAAAGAAGGCTAACGAAAAACCAAATACTGGATGGGTATATTCAAAACTGTCCAAACAATTAGACACATCCTCCGATAATAAACGGGTGCGCGATCCGCGTACCATCGACACAGCAAGTGGTTTCGCAACAGAATGACACACATTCGTCACGTCAAGTACATTGTTGACCTGTTGGCGCTACATCGCGCTAATCCTCAACGCTACCCTTTCCTGCTGCAATCCGTGGCGCACAGTGATGCACCAGGCGGAGGGCAGGCTCGCTTTGATATTCTCTTTGCTTTTCCCGGTGAACACATTCGTCTGGATGCCGCAGACACTTCGACGGACTTTCTTCAGCAGCTTGATGCCCGCTGGCGGGCGGCCGCGAAAATTATCGAGCCTTCGGAAGTCGCCTCCGGTTTTCCCAGGCTACCGTTTACCGGTGGCTGGTTTCTATTTCTGGCTTACGAACTGGCGGGGCAGATTGAGCCCGGTCTTTCCTTGCCGATGGCGCAGGACGGTTTGCCTGTGGCGTATGCTGCCCGTATACCCGCTGCCGTCATTGTTGATCATGCAGAGCAGCAGACTTTTCTTGTGGCCGAGTCAGGCCATGCAAATCTGCTCGATATGTTGAATGAAGATATGGGGCGGATATCGACGGTGGATACGGTATCGCCAAATATTGTCATGGCAGAAGCAGAAGCGTCGCGTTACTTGAAGGATGTTGAAATCATCAAAAACTACATTGTTGAAGGTGACGTCTTTCAGGTGAATCTGGCGCGCACCTGGCGTGGCCTGAGCAGCAATGCTTTGCCGTCCGCAGATGTCTATCAGCGTTTGTGCAAAAACAATCCAGCGCCGTTTGCTGGTCTGGCGTTAATCGACGGTGCCGCGATCATCAGCTCTTCCCCGGAGCGCCTGGTGAAGGTTAACAAGCGGCGGGTTGAAACCCGGCCCATCGCAGGAACCCGTCCACGCAGTACACAAATGCTGGGTGATCATGCGTTGAAAAAAGAGTTGCTGGCGCATCCTAAAGAACGTGCGGAACACGTTATGCTCATTGATCTGGAGCGTAACGATCTTGGCCGGGTGTGTGTGCCGGGCAGTGTAAAAGTGGACGAGTTGATGGCTCTGGAAAGTTATGCCCATGTGCATCACATCGTTTCCAATGTGTGCGGGCAACTGCGCGACGGGGTGACGCCGGGTGAAGTGATTCGCGCGGTGTTTCCCGGTGGTACTATCACTGGTTGCCCCAAAGTGCGCTGCATGGAAATTATCGCCGAGCTGGAAGGTGAAGGGCGTGGTGCTTATACCGGTGCCATGGGGTATCTTAATCACAATGGTGACATGGATCTGAATATCCTGATTCGCACGATCACTCAGGCAGGACAACAACTACAGTTGCGTGCGGGTGGTGGCATTGTTGCTGATTCAGATTCACAAAAAGAACTGGATGAAACGCGCGCCAAGGCACGGGGAATGTTGTTGGCGCTGATCGATAATTCAGGATGCTAAAAAGCAGGGCAAAGCGAAGTCTGGCTGTGGTATGCTCCTGTGCTTACCTGCGTGCTGTCGCAATTTTCTCATAACAAAAAACTGTTATTTCCAGCGGATCGATTCCATTGTCAGCAATTTTGATTAACGGCCAGTCGGCGGAACATATTTCCGTACTGGATCGTGGTTTCCAGTATGGCGATGGAGTGTTTGAAACCCTGCGAGTGTCGGCAGGCAAGCCGTGTCACTGGGCACAGCACATGGCCCGGTTGTCGGCGGGTTGTCAGGTGCTGCGTATTAGTATGCCTGAACCAGCATTGTTGTTGTCAGAGGCCATGAGCCTGTGTGCCGGTGAAGTGGCTGCGGTACTGAAAATCATTATAACCCGAGGAGTGGGGAAGCGGGGTTATGTGCCGCCTGCGCAAGCGGTGCCGACGCGCGCGTTGTCGTTATCGCCTGCTGTCGTTTTTCCGCAAATGCACTATCGTGACGGCGTATCAGTACGGGTGTGTGACACACGGCTGGCGGGCAACCCGACACTGGCGGGGATCAAGCACCTTAACCGGCTGGAGCAGGTGCTGGCGCGCGCAGAATGGCCGGAGGGAGAGGGGAGTACGCAGGTCGCTGAAGGCCTGATGCTGGATAATAATAATAACGTTATTGAGGGGACCATGAGCAATCTGTTTTGTGTGCAGGAAGATGAGGGCGGGCCGGTACTGAAAACACCCCTGCTGACTCATTGTGGCGTAAAGGGCATCACCCGGGAAAACATCATCAACGTGGCTGAGGCGGCGGGTATTTCTGTGCAGGAAACAACGCTGGGGCTGGTTGACCTGTATCGTTCGCAGGAACTGTTTCTTTGCAACACGCTTATAGGTATCTGGCCGGTGCGCCAGCTGGAAGATCAGCATTTCGCCGTGGGACCAATGACCCGGCGGTTAAGTCAGGCATTGGAGTCTTTGCATGATTAGAGCAAAGACCAGAACCGGGCGGGAGATAGTGTTCAAGCTCGCAGGTTTGTTCATTCTGCTGGGCAGTCTTTATGGTGCATGGATGGCCATGGATTATCGCTCATTTGTAAACTCGCCAGTGACGTTGAGCGATACGGGGTTGCGCTATGAAATCAAACCCGGCAAGACGCTCACTTATGTCTCCAAAGATCTGGCACGGCGTGGAGTGATCAAGTCGGCATCGTATCTGGTGTGGCTGGGTAAATTTGAAGGTACGGCGGACAATATCAAGGCGGGGGAGTATTACTTCGATAGTGGTATTACGCCCGCGCGCCTGCTGGAACAAATCGTTAATGGTGAAATGCTGCAATATTCCCTCACCATCGTCGAAGGCTGGAATTTCCTCCAGCTCATGGATGCCGTCCACAGCAACGAATTCTTGCTGCATACCTTATCGGATTACAGTGATGCGGAAATCATGGAGCAAATCGGTCACCCCGGAAAACACCCTGAAGGGCGTTTTTTACCGGATACCTACCATTTTCCTCGCCTGACCACGGATGTGGCTTTTTTGCAGCGGGCTTACAATGCCATGCAGCAGTTGCTCGATAAAAACTGGCCGGATCGTGCTGCCGATGTGGAATATAAAACACCCTATGAGGCACTGATTATGGCCTCCATTGTTGAAAAAGAGACTGCGCTGCCTAGCGAACGCAGGCAGATTGCCGGTGTGTTCAACCGGCGGTTGCAAAAACGCATGCGCCTGCAAACGGACCCCACGGTGATTTACGGTCTGGGGCGTGCGTTTGATGGCAATATCCGTCGCCGTGATCTGCGCAAAGAGACACCTTACAATACCTATCTGCATCGGGGACTGCCGCCCACACCCATTGCTATGCCGGGACGTGCAGCCGTGCTGGCGGCGCTGCACCCTCTGGAGGGTGAGGAGCTGTATTTCGTTGCCCGGGGGGATGGCGGGCACCAGTTTTCAGCAACCCTGAAAGAGCATAATGCTGCGGTGGTAAAATATCAGCTGGGCGGTCGGGCGAAGCCATTTTCCTCCTCTGAATAGTCAGTATTTACTTTAACTAAACAACATCATCTAGTTGCTGTTACCTATTGAATTAAATGAAAAAAGGTTTGTTTATAACGCTTGAGGGTGGCGAAGGGGCGGGCAAAAGCACGCAAATGGCCTTTGTGCAGCAGCGCCTGCAAGACAGCCTGCTGGCGGTGGGCAAAAACCTGCAAGTGACCCGGGAACCGGGTGGTACCGCGTTGGGTGAGCAGATTCGTGAGTTGCTGCTGGATCACCGGCAAACGGTGATGGACAACGACACTGAACTGCTGCTGATGTTCGCTGCACGGGCGCAACATCTGGCGGAACTGATTCGCCCCGCATTGGCGGCAGGTGACTGGGTGCTGTGTGACCGGTTTACTGATGCCACTTACGCCTATCAGGGGGGAGGGCGTGGCATTGCACTAAAGCGCATCGCCGCACTGGAAGACTGGGTACAGGGTGAGTTGCGCCCGGACATCACTCTTCTGCTGGATTTGCCCGTGGAAGTGGGTATGGCGCGTGCCGGTGAACGGGGCGATCTGGACCGTTTTGAACGTGAACAACAGGCATTTTTTGAACGGGTACGACAAACGTATCGAGAGCGGGCTGTTGCGGAACCCGGTCGTTATCGTATCATTGACGCTGCGCAGAACCTTGAACAGGTGCAGACACAAATTGACATTGCATTAACTCCCTTGCTGGCTGAACTGACATCATGAAAACATCACTGCCTTGGCAAACACCGCTTTGGGATGGCCTGATCGCCAGGGTGCGTACTGGCAACTTTCCGCATGCCCTGTTGTTTACCGGTAGTGTGGGTTACGGCAAATCGGTATTGGCCGAGGCGTTAATCCACGGGCTGTTGTGTCAGTTTCCTGCGGATAGCGGCACGGCTTGCGGCCAGTGCCAAAGTTGCCGTCTGCTGGCGGCTGGCACGCATCCCGATTTGATGTGGCTGGAGCCCGAAGAAGCAGGCAAGGCGATTCCCGTGGATCGTATCCGCGCCACGAGCACATTTTTTGCCCTGAAAGGTCAGTATGGTGGCCGACAGATAGTGTTCATCAATCCAGCCGAGGCAATGAATCGACATGCTGCCAATAGCCTGCTGAAAACCCTGGAAGAGCCCACCGAGGATGCATTGTTGATATTAATCAGCAGTCAACCCTCGTTATTATTGCCGACGATTCGCAGTCGCTGTCAGCAAGTGGTTTTTCCTCGACCGGAAGCACAGCTCAGCGAAGCCTGGTTGCAGGCGCAACTCAGCGAGGTAAAAGAATCTGCAACGATCAAGAATTTGCTGGCGCTGAGCAACGGTGCTCCGCTGGCTGCCCAGGCTTTACATGAAACGGGAGGGCTGGCAGTGCGTCATGATCTGGCTAGTCAATGGGTGGAAGTGGCGGAAGGCAGGGCTGATCCGTTAGCCTGTGCAAAACAGTGGTCTGAACTGGGATTGCCCAAAGCTACCCGATGGCTTAGCAGTTGGGTGATGGACTTGATCCGTCTCAAGTCAGGAGCTGACCCGGTCGTTATTACCAATGGTGACCTGCGTCCGCAATTGTTAAAGCTGGTGACCGGACTGGAGCTGAAACGGTTGTTTGCCTATTTGGAGCAGATCACCGAAACTGCGCGCTGGGCTAATGGACAGCTAAATGCACAGTTGGCCATGGAAGACCTGATGGTGAGCTGGAGCCGTCAGCATATTGGTTTAAAATAAGATAAAAACAGTATCAGGAGTCAGTATTTACATGAGCGGTGATTTTCGACAAGGGGGCATCCTCTCTTTGGCCATAAAGGACAAGAGTTCGCTGTACGCAGCGTACATGCCTTTTGTGAAACACGGCGGACTGTTTATTCCCACCAACAAAAAATATAAATTGGGTGATGAGGTTTTTATGTTGCTCACCCTCATGGAAGAAACGGAGAAATTACCGGTTGCCGGTAAAATTATCTGGGTGACACCTGCGGGAGCTCAGGGTGCGCGCATTGCCGGTATCGGTGTGCAATTTAGCAATCAGGACAATGGTGCTGTGCGCAACAAAATTGAAACCTACCTCGCCGGTGCATTGAAGTCTGACCGTCAGACACATACTATGTAGTTTTATTGTTACACGCAGCCTGTTGTATCCCTCAAATATGAAATTCTACATTTAAAACCGGAAAGAAACTGAAAACTCAACGCAGAGATGCAAAGAGCGCAGAGTTCTTTGTGGACATTTAACCTAAATTAATCAGTTAAACCTACTGCGAACACCTAATGCACAGAATCTAAAGTGTTTTTCAGAACATGTTGAACTCACCGTATGGGTGATACACTTTCGTCCAAAATAACCTGAAAAACGCTTTATCTTCCGCACCTTAGTCGCTCTCGCTACGGTTTAACTGATTAATTTAGGTTTAAAGATAGTGTTTCGTTCCTTGTATGGCATTTTCATATGTAACGTCTGTTAGCGCATTGATCGTTCATGATTCAGAGTATGTTGCGAAGGTGTATGAAATGTGTTTTTTTACTTGAATTTTATTGTTTATGGGCAACCAGATAAGTCGAAAGTACTTCATAAAAATGACTGAAATCAAGAGGTTTTGTGAGGTAGTTATCAGCACCAGCGGCAAGACAACTGTTTTTATCTTCCCGTATGGCGTTGGCTGTTATGCTGATAATGGGCAGGGTGTATCCCTGCTCACGTAATTTCCGTATTGCTTCCAAGCCATTCATTACGGGCATTTGCATATCCATCAGTATAAGATTGTAATTATTTGATAATGCTTTTTCTACACCAATCTTCCCATTTTCAGCAATATCGACGGTTAAACCAATTTTGCGGATTGATTTTGTAATGAGTCGTTGATTTTCAGGATTATCTTCTACCAATAATATATGGCCAGCCAGCTGGATATGCTGACGAACGGATTTATTGCTGGAAGGAACCTTCTGAACCGGTGTGGCATTAATCATTTCCAGTTTGTTTTTTTCAATGCAGACATCAATAGTGATTGTAAATTTACTGCCCTTTCCTTTCTCACTTGTCACGCTAATATCACCACCCAGCGTCTTGGCCAATTGTTTGGAAATACATAAGCCAAGCCCGGTTCCACCATAAATGCGTGTAGTGGAATTATCCGCTTGAGTAAAAGGAGAGAATATTTTAGTTTGTTCCTGTGCAGAAATGCCAATACCTGTGTCGATAACAGTGATTTGAAGTTGGTTTAAATCTGAAAGATATTGAATTGAAATAGTAATGCTGCCTTCCCGGGTGAATTTTATCGCATTGCTACAAAGATTAAGAAGGATTTGCTTTAAACGGGTAGGATCGGTGCGAATGATCCCCGGAATAGGGAAGTGGTACTCCATATAAAATGATAACCCCTTCTCACTGACCTGCGAGCCTAAAATGGCATTGAGTTCATTCATGAAAACAGTGGGAGAAACATCCTGGTATTCAACAATAAGCTGCCCGGCCTCAATTTTTGATAAATCAAGGATGTCATTGATAATTTGCTGAAGATGTTTGCCACTGGTGATGATGGAATTGATTTCGTGTTCTATCTCTTCTTGTGATTGGTCATCATCCAGCAACATTTCGGAATAACCCAGAATGGCAGTCAATGGTGTGCGAATTTCATGACTCATATTTGCCAGAAAAGCTGTTTTTGCATGATTTGCAGCTTCCGCTTCATCTTTGGATTTCTGTAACTCCTCTTCGATGATAATCTGCTCCATGGTGACGCTGATCCATTTCCCCAGCAGGTTAACAAAGTCCATGTCAGTTTGTGTAAAGGGTTTTTCCATAGGCTGCCGGTTGGAAAAATTCACCGTACCAAATTTCTTGTCATGCACATAAATGGTTGTGCCTATGTAAGCCTCCATGCCAAGAAACTCTGCGGCAGGGTGATCTTTGTAGGAGGATTTACTGACGTGTTGTATAGCAATCGGCCCATCTGCTGAAAAGGTAATATTGCAAAAGGTCTTATCCAGCGGAAGTATCAACCCGCGTTTTGCAGGGAGCTCAGGTGGGGCTATGGTATTGAGAAATACAGATTCATTTTTTTCCGGGAATTGACGGCCCAGTTTACCGATTTCTGTCCCCAGTACACGACAACCCAATTTCAGGGTTTCGGTAATACGATCATCGAGGCTGATACCGGATCGCGATGTTGCTTCATAGAGCCACTGAATTCGTTCACCCTGGGCAATTAATGCTGCTTCGGTACTTTCGGTACGCTTAAGAATGTAGATAGTAAAAATACCGAGAAAAATAGAAATTCCACCGAGTAAATAAACAAAAAAATACGTGGTGGAAATTTTGTTCGTTGCTTCCGCGACAATATCATCTACGTTATTTCCTGCTCTATTTAACCCATTTTCAGTGAGCAGGTTTGAAAGCTGATCCATTAGACTGTTTTGTAGCGGCAAAATATTGTTTATCAGGTATTCATAGGATTTTTCACGTTCTCCATTTTGATGAAGGTCGGCTGATATTTTTTCAATATTGCGGCGCTGGATAAATGCCTGTTGTATTAATCGCCAGGACGGTAGCGCTTCGCTGTTAAATTTAACGGCATCGAATTGTGCGTAAATACTGAACAATGTTTTACTAAAGTCCAGATATTGTGTATAGCGGATTTCTTTTTTTGCTGGATCTTGAGTTTCATTTAGTTGATGTAATATTATTGTTTGCTGATATACTGTATTGAATAGTTTTGTGAGCAAGCCGGTTTCAACCGTAATGTCGGCCATGCTGGACAATAGATATTTGTTGTCGGAAAGGCTTTTGCTCCAAAATCCAATCAGTAAAATCATCAATACCAATATACTGGAAAATCCTGCTATTATGAGCGGCTTGGCATTATTGACTTGTTTTTTTTGAGGAAATTGAGGCATTGTTTTTTTTTGTATATTTTGGTGTATAAGAAAAGCGTATTATGACAGAGCCGTCCTGTTGATTTCAAAGAGTTGGTTATGCCGGATTAACGGAAAAGATTTGCAGCTTATACAGCAATAATCGCGTTATCAGCCCCGTCGCTTCCTTGTATTGGCTGGCTACGTCAGAGAAAATCTCTGTCAGCGGGATAGCGCTAATGTTATGACGAAAGATATTTTATTCCGTGGTGATTCATACGGCATGAAATTATGGCAGAAAAATTGAAAAGCAGCCACCTTTGAGCCCAGGGCTGGAGTGGGTGGCATTTGTAATCTGAACGTAACCACATTTACTTTTGTTTTTATGTAATTCTGCAACTTGCGAAGAAAAATAAAGCCCAAGTCCGGTGCTCCCGGTACCAAAATTGCTAGTGGTTTTATGCGTTGATTGTTTAAATAACATATGCGGGGGGTAACCTTTCCCATTATCCGCAATGGTCAGCTTTATAAAGCCATTAATGGATTCAGCACTCATCAGTATTTTATCATGTGCATACTGGTGTGCATTATTAATGATTGTTTTTAATACCCCTGAAACGAGTTCCGCATCAAAAAAACCGCTTAACGTAATATCACATTGCAGAGAAATATCGATTCCCCGCTCATTGAGCAGATATTTATACTCCAGGCGTATTTCTTCCAGGTAATCATAAATATTGACCTCTTCAATATTAAGATAATATTGAGATTGGTCAATTTTATATAATGTTAATAATTGAATAAGGTCATGATTAACGCGCTGGCCTTCGTGCCGGATACGTGAAAGTTCTTTTTTTATTGAACAGTTATCTCCGTCACATTCCTCTGAAATATCTGCAAGTGACCCCAGCAACATAGCAAGTGAATTTTTCATATCATGAACACTACCCGCCAACACGGTGGAAAAATCCAGTTTTTCGATATTGTTTTTCATAACAGCGCCAGATTATGATTAATATTCTGTTCTTTAGTCGAGATTTTCTGACAGGTTTTGCCAGGATGCCGTGAGTATTTTATATTTCTCACTGGGTTTTCCGGTAAACTTTACTTTATCCAGGTATTTTTTTGTTTCATCCATTAATGCTTCAGTTGCGCCGGACTTATTCATATGCATAATAAGTGATTGCGCCGTATTCAGATTAATCACATGATTTTCCGGCATTGCCGTTGCGGCCTCGACAAACAATGATATAGATTCAGCAATTTTCCCTGTGGTGGCCAGTTTTACTCCGCGATTATTGATCTCAATAACTTCCTCGCGTGATTTTAACAGAGCATTGATTTCCTTATTGGTGAGCCCGATGCCAGTAAGCAGTGAAATTATTTCATCGATAGTTTCCTGGTTATCATGATTGTTTTTAATGACATATTGGATAAACTTGTTTCCATCCTCTTTTCGGTCATGGGAATAACAAAGCTTGGCAAGCTCAATAGAATCAACACTGGTTACAGACCCTGGGTCTTTCGAGAAAATAGAAATTATTTTATCAATACGTTCGTTAGTGTCTTTTTTTCGTTGTAAGCGATCATATAAAAAAGCTTCGTTGATATGTGACTTCATATTTTTTAAGGGATCAGCATTGCTGAATTCTTTTCGCATATCCGATATGGTGTCGAGTGCATCAGAAATACTGTCTTTTTTCAAATAAACTTCAGCCAAACCAAAATAATCATCAGGATTTAAGTAATATGAGTTTTTTCCAGTCCGTGTAATTCGTTTATAGGATTTTTCTGAAGTGTCATAATCTTTATTTTCAAAAGAAATTTTAGCAAGAGTTTGTTGGCGTTTTATGGCCTTGGGAGATTTTATTGTAGCTTTTTCAAGCACTTTTTGGGATTCAGCGTAGTTTTTATTGGTTTGGTGTAATTTGGCAAGCCAGTCATGTGCAAACAAATAGTTGGGGTGATCCTCAATTAAGTCTTCAAAAATGAACTGGGCATCATCGTAATTTTCCCGATAATAATATGCTTGCCCAAGATAAAGTAAAGCCCAGGGTATTTCACGTTCTTCAAGTATTGGTTTTAGCAGTTTTTCAACATTATCGTAATCATTGATCCGTAATAAAATCTCTGTTTTTATTTTCAATAATTCAAACCGATTAGTTGGTTTCCCGGAAAGCTGTTCATCGCAAAAATTGATTGCCGACTCATAATCCCTCTGGCGGGTGGAAATCGATATTTTCTTCAAGCTTGATTTTCGTTTAATCAGTTTTTTAAGTCGAGATATTAATACCTCTTTTGTAAATGGTTTTGACAGGTAATCATCAGGGGAGTATTCAACTGCACCCATCACCATTTCAGAGGTGTTTTCTGCGGTTGTCATAATATATATTGCAGAATAAGGGATTAATTCACGCTCTTTTATTTCTTCCAGTATTTGTTGGCCATCTTTTCCCGGACCAAGGTTGTAATCACAGAGGATAATGTCAAAATCATTCTCCTGGATTGCTTTTAATGCCTCTTCTCCCGACACAGCTTCTGCAATATGTTCGGGGCGATAGGGCGTCAGCATATTTCGCAGCATTGTGCGCATGCCCGCAAAGTCATCCACAATCAGAATATATTTATTTTTCAGGCTCCAAAGTTTCATAGTATTGAGGAATTGTTTTGTTATTTTTCCGGTTTGTTATCACTGATGCCATTATCCGGTTCATCGTTTTTGGAAATATCTTCCGGGCTGATTTTATTTTCACTTGTTGGTAAGGTATCATTTAACAAATCGCTGGGGATTTCCGCAATTTCATCATTCTCAACACTGGTTTCAATCAATTCTTCTTCTGGAGGATCAGTGACCATTTCTGTAGGTTCACTTAAGTCAAATTCAGGATCATGTTCAATGTCGGATTTTATTTCTTCATCATCTGATAACAATTCATCAATGGCATCATCCACGTTAATGACTGGATCGTTATCTTCCATACTGTTTTCCGAGGTTTTATTTTCTTCTGAAAAAATCAGGTCTGCACAGGGTCTGGTGATATTTTGAATTTCTAGAGAAAGGGAGTCCAGGGATTTTATATCATTATGGTAAAAAGCATTAATCAGGTATTTATACAGCATATTTTCTTCATTGATGATATTTTTTAATACGGTATTATATTTTTCATCATCAATAAATTCCGGTCTTTCAAATATCAATGAAAGACTGGATAACCTGTTTTTTTCATCATCCAGAAATGATTCCAGCAGGTTTTTTAATTTTAGTGATTTCTTTTTTCGTTTTAAAACGAAATAAACTGACAGCGCTATAATAAATACCGTTTCTATGAGGATTATTTCACCAAGAATAAGTGTTGTGATTAATTCCTGGCTAGGCATTGGCTATTTCCTTACAGGGAAAGGGGAGTAATTTGTATTCATACTTCATCCATAATTTATATAATAAATATACTGATATTATTAAAATAAAGTTAAAAGCGAGAAACGAAAAAATAACACTTAACCAGTTTATTGTTTCTTTTTCAGTTGTATTGTTGTTTGTAATGTCGGGTTTTTCCGGGGGATGATCAATTTCTTCATGTTTTTTGTCACCAATCAAGATATTTTTAGTTTCTGTTGTAGTTTTAATTATTTTCCCATGTTTGTTTTTACCGATAATTTTTACTGTTACCTTATGGTTCCCCGAAATATTATTTGTTGGGATAATTTCTTTCCATTCAGCCTGACTGATTTTTTTTATGAGGTATTCCTTATCATTTTCAGTGGGTCCGGTATATATGGCGGTGATTTTCAGGGATTCTGTATTAATTAATGCTTGATACGGAATTATGCTGACAGAAATATCATTATCGGGTGTTCTGGTTATGTCAATAATTGCAGGGTATGTAACAATTTTTATTTTTTTTGTGTTTTTTCGTTTAAATGTGGTGCCGTTAACCAGTAATTCAAATGTATGTGTTTTCGGAGTATCAGAATATTTGATTTGGGCCGAGTAAATACCATCTTTTTTATGTTCATCAATACCTTTTCCGTCATCTTTCAATTTTATAAAATAGGGGTCTTTTTTGGTTTCATTTGAATGTTTTATCGACATGCGTACGAAATGAAGGAAATCCCGGCGCTTTATAATTTCCCGTTCGGATTCCAGATGTGCATAAAAATGGATTGTATCGCCTGCCAGGAGAGTATCCGGTAAGTTGCTGGAAATAAGTTTTAAGTCAGTGACAACCATAACCCGATTATCAAGATCTATAGCTGCGTCAACACGCCATGTTCCTGTTTCCGGTGTTTTTATTGTTACCAGATCATATTGATTCTCTGAATGCCAGATAACGTTATCACTTTTTTTTTCTGCAAAATATTTGTTTCCCGAGGGGGAAATAATGTATGTGTTTTTCGATTTATCCTTACGGAAAGTTAAAAAGGTTATTTCTTTGATACTTTTATCAACCTTTACTTTATTGTCGATAAGCGGTAATTCATCTCGCGGTGTTGCGACATCAAATATACGCATAAATGTTTTATTAAGATCCTCTGTCGTTTCAATGGTTTGGTGAATACCTCCAGTGGCAGATGATAATTGTTGTAATAAATCCTGGTCTGATAGTGATGACAACCCAATGGTATGGATAACAACTTTGGCATTTGAGAGTGTTGTCAGAATATCATTCAAAATGCGTGATCTGGAATCATGATTTTCTTCTGGATTTTTTGAAATATCGACGACGCCATCCGATAGAATAATAATGGTGCGCTCATATTTGGGATTATATTCTTTCCAGTCCCAGGCTGAACGTCGTAGCGCTTCTTCAATATTGGTGAATAAACCGGTTGAATTAATATTCGCTGCTTGTGTGTGGACGGCGGTTTTCCATTTGGAATCTGCTATGCTGTGGGGGACTAGCATGTTGACCCATTTTCCGAATGTCCATACACCGGAAAAAGTATTTTCCGGCAACAGGCTGGCAAACAATTTGACGGCGGGCCGACGAAGGTTATTGGGGTCCGTTTTTTTCATGCTGCCCGAAATATCAATCAAAATCCGTATATCTTTTACCGGGGGAAGGGTTTTTGTCGGCAGGGTATTATTTTGTGCTATGGCATCCGGCAGTGAAATACTTAAGATAACGGCACAGATTAATATACCTCTAAAGGCGCTACTCTGATGAAAAAAGTGGTGTTGTGAGATCATTCCTTGTCCTGTTTCACCGACATTTGTTTTCCCGTTACGGGCAGGGCTTTATCCGGAATTAGTGCTTTCTTCGCAAAATAGCGGCAAAATATGATGGAACTTCAGGGTTTTTTTTAAAATGCGCCCGAAAAAAGCCATCATTTTGCAGACTGAGTGGTATATACCCCATTGAATAGTAATGAGTTATTACATCTGTCTGATTTAAGACGCTGTTATGGCCGCGTGAGATTCCACTGTCATGTGATGCCTGTTCTTCTGTTTGTCTTCAGTTTCATGATGGGGAGTCCGTAATGCGAATGCCATGGCGGGGTTTTCAACAGCGACACACGAAACGCACAGAGTATGGTCGTTTGGCAAGTATTGTGGGCATGGGGTTTGGCGTCATACTGGTGCTGGTTTTGCTGGTAACCTCGGTAAGCTTGTATCGCTTGCAGGAATTTAATGCCAATACGGAAGCCATTGTTGATGTACATAACAAAAAAGTTGCGCTGGCTTTTGCCATGCGTGATGCCATTCTGCAAAGGGCAATCAGTATTTATACTATGTTGGCAACAGATGATTATTTTGCACGGGATGAAGAACTGTTACGTTTTTATTCATATGCAGGTGATTATCGGCATCAAAGGGAAGAGCTGGTCAAACTGGGAACCAATGAAAGAGAATATGAAATTTACAAACGTTTGGAAATAGCTGCGAACAGGGCGCAACTCAAAAACCGAGCCGTTGCCGAGTTGTTAATGCAGGAAACGCCGAATAATATCATCACTGTTGCTGCAACCGAAGGTCTTCAAGAACAAAAAATATTACTGAATCTTTTGGATGAGTTGATTGGTTTGCAACAGGAATACACCGACAGGGCGGTGGAGAGCAATAAAAATGATTATCAATTTATTTGGTTAATGTTGCTTTTGCTGGGGATTTTTTCGTTAGTGGTCGGCATTTTTATCGCACGCGCAGTCACTCGAAGCGTACGAAACAAGAGCCAGGAATTAAGCGAAAAAAATACCCGGTTGTCATTGGCATATTCACAAGCGGAAGATTCGACAAAAGCGAAGTCAACTTTTCTCGCTAACATGAGCCATGAAATACGTACACCAATGACGGGCGTGCTGGGTATGCTGGATTTACTGCGTGATACCCATTTGGTTTCTGAGCAAAAATATTTTATTGATACGGCTTATAATTCAGCAGAGGCCTTGTTGAGTGTTATTAATGATGTATTGGATTTTTCAAAAATTGAAGCAGGAAAAATAAAATTTGAATCTATTTCTTTTGATGTGCGGAATTTACTTGAAGAGGTGGTGGGGCTATACGCCAAAAAAATACAGGATAAAGGTGTTGAAATTATTACTCATATTAATAATGACATACCAGAATATGTTATTGGTGATCCCACCCGGTTACGGCAGATATTGAATAACCTGATTGGTAATGCGATGAAATTTACAGATTATGGTGAAATATTTATTGGCTTGGAGTGCGATAAAAATCATGCTTTTGCCAGTGATAATATTTATAAATTTATCGTACGTGATACAGGTGTTGGTATTTCTGCGTCAGCCAAGAAATTAATATTTGATACTTTTACGCAAGCGGATGAATCAACAACTCGAAAATATGGTGGTACTGGCCTTGGTTTATCAATATGCCGACAAATGGTGGAGTTGTTTGATGGGAAGATAGGTGTGGATTCTGTTGAGGGTGTTGGTAGTACATTCTGGTTTACAGCCAGGCTTTCCTCTTCAGAGAAAATGAAAGATTATCGTAAGGAAGGTCGATTTTTAAATTTGACGGTTTATATTTTTGCACGCAGTGTTGCCGTTCGTGAGGCAATCACCAGCCTTGTTGAATATTGGGGGTGTACGGTAGTGATGTCTATTGATTGTACCAGTGATGTTTTTACCGTTCCGAATGTTCCAGCCGTTGATCTTGCAATACTGGATATTGATGAATTGTTGAGTTGCAATATTGCAGGTGTATACGACTTACGAAGAAAAGTTGTTAATGCAAAAAACTGTATTGGAATTTTTAGACTTTCGGAGAGCGATACCTCTGAAAAAATGGAGACTTTTCAGCTTGATAAAAATATTAGCCGCCCGGTAAGAGGATCTGCATTATTTGAGGCTTTGTCATTATTGGAAGGCAAAGAGAATGTTGACGCAAAAAATATGCAGGCTACTGACAAACATTTTTCATCACGGAGTCACATGGCCTCGGTACTTTTGGTGGAGGACAATGCAATAAATCAACAGGTTGCTGTGACAATTTTGCATAAACAAGGTTATAAAGTTGATATTGCGAGCGATGGCTTACAGGCATTTTTATTATTTCAGTCAAACAAATATCACGTCGTTTTAATGGATTGCCAAATGCCACTTATGGATGGGTTTGAATCGACAAGAAAAATGCGTAAAATGGAGCGTGAGCAAGGATTGAAACGTACGCCAATTATTGCATTGACGGCGAATGCGATGGATGCGGACCGTGAGGCGTGTCTGTCATCTGGTATGGATGATTTTTTGGTTAAACCCATACGCATACAGGCTATACGTGATGTTTTTTACCGGTTTGCAATAGGGCGTAGTGATGTGGAGGCCGCTCCCATGATTGCGAGCCATATTTTAGCGGCGAAGCCGCAGAATGACATAGACCTATCTGCACATTTTGATTTGAAATTATTGGATGATCTTGTGGAGGTGCTTTCAGAAGAACAATATACCGAGATTGTTTTGTTATTTATTGAAGGTGCTGACAAACGGCTCAATGAGATTCGTGTGGCTATTCAAAACCAGGATGTAGAGGGTATCGAGTTTTCTGCCCATTCACTTAAAGGTAGCAGCGCCAACCTTGGAGCCCGAAAATTATCGAAAATTTGTGATCTCCTTGTTGATAAGGCAAGGAAAAATGATATTACAGCGCATTTTGAGGATTTGCTGATTGACATTGAGCAAGAGATAAATTGCACGTCAAAATATTTATTGCAAACCTGTGGGAAAAACCGGCTTTGAGATAACGCATAATAAAAAGGGCTGGAACAATATAGTGTTGTTTCAGCCCTTTTTAGGCAGTTTACCCTCTAGGGAAGCTGCCGGTTACCATCAATTAAGAAGAGGTAAACATACCTACAAATGCAGTGCCCATCAATACAACAAAAAGTATAATAGCAAAAGTCATAATCAGCTCCCCTTTTTTAAATTTGATCAATGATGTAAAAAACACCCAAAATAGTTCATTTTCAGGCCAAAGCAGGTTAAAGCATCTGCAAAATCGGGTCAATAGTGCTTAATGACCACGCCAAAATAGCGGGAATGGTTTGGCGGGTTGCTAGGGGGTGTTAACCATCATTTTGACAGTCCTGCCGGGCGCTCATTTTTTATCCCTCAAGGCATCGCGAGCGTGGTGTGGTTGTTCCACATAAGCGAGCGACAACGCTGAGGGATGAAAAATGAGCACCGGCCCTTCGGGTTGCGCCTGAAAAAATGCCAGGCGGCGTTATTCGTCGCTCATTTGGAATGACCAAATATCTCTCCTCTCTCCTTGCCTGACGATTTTTCAGGCACAACAGGATTGTCAAAATGATGGTTAACACCCCCCAGGGTTGTGACCCTGAGTGTCAGGTTTAGGCAACTTGTTCATTATTGATAAGGTCATGGTGGAACCGCTGCGCTTGTTCCACCCTACAATTTTACCCTGTGTTAAATTACAATTTTACCCTGTGTTAAATAGAGTGGAACAAAAAAAACGATGAATGCCTCAATGCCATCCTTATAGTCGGGTAGGGTGGAGCAAGCATAGCGGCTCCACCAAATGGGAAAAGGCTATCTTCAACTTGAGTTAATCAGGTGGGTATTTTGGAGAAAACGGCGTCTGTAACATGCCTTCCCGGATCAAAAACTCAATCACCACATCCAGACCTTCCCCCTTTTTTAATTGTGTAAACACAAACGGTCTGTCGCCGCGCATGCGCTGACTGTCTGTACTCATCACCTCCAGAGATGCTCCCACCATTTCCGCCAGGTCCGTTTTGTTGATTACCAGCAGGTCGGATTTGGTAATACCGGGGCCACCTTTGCGGGGAATTTTTTCGCCGGAGGCAACGTCGATGACATAAATAGTCAGATCCGCCAATTCCGGGCTGAAGGTGGCGCTGAGGTTGTCGCCACCACTTTCGATGAAAATCATATCGAGATCGGTAAATTGCCGGGTCAGGTCTTCAACCGCTGCCAGATTCATGGAGGCATCCTCACGAATGGCCGTGTGCGGGCAGCCGCCGGTTTCCACGCCAACGATGCGCTCTGCTTCCAGCGCTTGTGACTCGGTGAGTATGCGCTGGTCTTCGCGGGTGTAAATATCATTGGTGACCACGGCAATGCTGTAATTATCACGCATGGCTTTGCACAGTTTTTCCAGCAGGGCGGTTTTGCCGGAGCCTACCGGGCCTCCGACACCAACACGCAAGGGGGCTTTTGTATTCATCGATTATTTCCTGGTTTGTTTCATGATCTGAATAAACGGCTGTACTGGGTTTCGTGCAGGCTGCTGGCAATGGCCAGAGCCGGGGTACTGGCACCAATGGCATCATCGTCCAGCGCGAGGGCATGTTCGACGGCGGTGCTGATAGTTGTGCTGAACCGGTACAACAGCGCCTGGCCTTCGGTTTGTCCCAGCGGCACCAGTTTGATGGCGGCTGCCACCGCATTTTCCAGCCAGCTCCAGGTGTAACCTGCGAGCAAGTCTTCCAGAGGAATTTGCCAGTGATGCGCAGCCAGTGCATAACCGGCCAGCTGACACTGCCTGAGGGAAGGTTGCCAGTCTTCCAGCTCTGACCAGTGCTCATTGTCCGGTAACTGTCGGAGAACCATCAGCAGGGCGCGTGCGCGTTGTTCTTCTTCGTGGCGCAGTTCGGACGTTTCACGGCTGGCGTACAGCCATTGTGTCCAGTGCTGGAATTCCAGGTGATTATTGTTACCAGCGGCATGAAACAGCCGAAGCAAAATCGGTAGTTCGAGGGTGCGCAAGCTGTCGTCCAGCACAGATTGCAGCCAGTCATGAGTGTCAGCTTTGTTTCGTATCCAGCCGCATTCCACCGCCCATTCCAGCCCTTGCGAGTACGAGAAAGCACCGGTGGGCAGGTTGGGGCTGATTAACTGCCACAGTCGCAGATTTGATAAACCCGGGCCAGATAAACCCGTGTCAGCCATGGTTTGCCGTTGTCGGGTTTGCCCGTTGTCGTACAGAACGCACGATGATCAACAGTAAAAGCCCGAAAACAAGCCCTGCACCCGCTATTTCAGCACCATGGGCCCAAATATGGGCAAGCAGGCCGATGGGCTGGCTAGTGTCATGAGCCACTGCCAGTGGGGATACCAGAGCCGGGCTAACGGCAAACAGTAATTTTTCCCAGGCTTTCATGAAGCCGGTTTTTATTCGTAAAGTGCGCATTGGATGCTCCTTATTCGTGTTGTTCGTGATTGTGTGAATGATGATGACCTTCAGCGGCCTGTTGATAAGCGCCAGCCTCCGGCTCAAAGGGTGCTTGTTCAACAACCGGCTCAAGCCCCATTTGTCGCAGCATGTCATCAAGCACATGGTCGTGCAGGTAACGTAACCATCCTTTTTCCACTTGCAGGGGAATATGACGATTGCCTAGATGATAAGCGGTACGGGCCAGCAGAGTCGGGTCATTACTGTGCAGGGTGGAGACGGTTTCCGGGGCAGCGCTTACGTCAATGACCAGACCGTTATTACTACTGCTCAATTGATCGCCACCCCGCAGCAAGGTACCGCGTGGTAAAAACAAGCCAACCTCCCGCCCGTCATCCAGTCTGGCGCGGAGGCGGCTGCGTACACGCTGCTCGATGGGCAGGGTCAGTTGACCATCAGCGGGCTGTTTGTCATTAACGATACGGGTTAATTCGATCATGATGTAAATCAACAACCTCTAAAAAATAATAAGTGTGTAGGTTGGGGTGAATGTTTTTTTATGAACCCCAACGTGCCGGAGTAACACGTTGCCTTTAAAGCCATGTTCAAGTCACCACAAACATATTCATTTCAATGTTCAATGCCAAAAAATATTTTTGTTTTGTGCCTGAACATGTTGGGGTTCGCAAGTTCACCGCCAACCTACTGACCAGAACAACTTCTTAAAACAAAAAATAACGCTGCGCCATGGGCAGCACATCAGCGGGTTCACAGGTCAATAATTCACCATCTGCCCGCACCTCGTAAGTCTGCGAATCAACCTCGATATGTGGTGTATAACTGTTATGAATCAAATCCTGTTTTTTAATGTTGCGACAGTTTTTCACCACGCCCATCATTTTTTGTAATCCCAGCTGTTTATCAATGTCCGCAGACATGGCTGCCGCAGAAATAAAACTCATGCTGGTAGAGGTCAGCGCTTTTCCAAAACTGCCAAACATAGGGCGGGAATGTACCGGCTGAGGTGTGGGAATGGAAGCATTGGCATCGCCCATCATGGCATGGGCAATCATACCGCCCTTAATCACCAGCGCCGGTTTAACTCCGAAAAAAGCAGGTGACCACAACACCAGATCGGCCAGTTTACCTACTTCCACCGAACCCACTTCGTGGGCGATACCGTGAGTGATCGCCGGGTTGATGGTGTATTTTGCCACATAACGTTTCACCCGGTTATTGTCGCTGTCCGTGCTGTCGCCCTTCATCGGGCCACGCTGCACTTTCATCTTGTGTGCGGTCTGCCAGGTACGAGTGATGACTTCACCCACCCGGCCCATGGCCTGTGAATCGGAAGAAATCATCGAAAAAGCCCCCAAATCATGCAAAATATCTTCAGCGGCGATGGTCTCACGACGAATACGGGACTCAGCAAAAGCCACATCTTCGGCAATACCGGCATCCAGGTGATGGCACACCATCAGCATATCCAGATGCTCATCAATCGTGTTAACAGTATAAGGCCGCGTCGGATTAGTGGAGGAGGGCAGCACATTATCCAGTCCGCAGGCACGGATAATATCCGGCGCATGACCACCCCCGGCACCTTCGGTATGATAAGTGTGAATGGTACGGCCCTCAAAAGCCGCAATCGTATCCTCCACAAAACCGGACTCATTCAGCGTATCAGTATGAATCGCCACCTGTATGTCATGTTCTTCGGCAATGTTCAGGCAATTGCGAATGGCCGCCGGTGTCGTTCCCCAATCCTCATGTAATTTAAGCCCCATGGCCCCGGCCAGCATTTGTTCATGCAAGGCATCAGGCAGGCTGGCGTTACCCTTGCCCATAAAACCCAGATTCATGGGAAAAGCCTCGGCAGCCTCCAGCATGCGGTGGATATTCCACGGGCCGGGCGTGCAGGTAGTGGCATTGGTGCCCGTGGAAGGGCCAGTGCCGCCACCCAGCATAGTCGTAATACCCGAAGCCAACGCCTCTTCAATCTGTTGCGGGCAGATAAAATGAATATGCGCGTCAATGCCCCCGGCAGTGATGATCTTACCTTCGCCACCGATCACATCCGTACCAGGGCCGATAATAATATCCACATTGCTTTGCACATCCGGATTACCGGCCTTGCCGATAGCAGCAATGCGTCCGTTTTTAATGCCGATATCGGCCTTAACGATACCCCAGTGATCAATAATCAGCGCATTCGTGATCACCACATCAACAACCTCAGCGGAGACCGCCTGAGATTGCCCCATGCCATCACGAATCACCTTGCCACCGCCGAATTTGACTTCATCACCATAGGTGGTGAAATCCTTTTCCACCTCAATCCACAACTCCGTGTCCGCCAGTCGCAACTTGTCGTGAGTAGTGGGGCCAAACATCTCTGCATAGGCCTGTCGGCTCATGGTGGCCATTATAATGATTCCTTTGTCACCGTATTAAGTGAACCCATCACCTTGCCCTGAAAACCGTACACAACATTTTTCCCCGCATAGGCCACCAGCTCAACAGTGCGGCTTTGTCCCGGTTCAAAACGCACCGCCGTGCCCGCCGGAATATTGAGCCGGTAGCCACGGGTTTTTTCACGTTCAAATTTCAAAGCATTGTTGGACTCATAAAAATGATAATGTGAACCGATCTGAATAGGCCGGTCACCGCTGTTGGTGACTTCCACTTTCAGTGTTGCACGTCCTTTATTGATCTCGATATCGCCTTCACAGACATTCATTTCGCCAGGAATCATTTGCAGCTCCAGTTTTTACGATCAAACTTTTTAATCAAATAATAGGTTGATGCACGGTCACCAGTTTAGTGCCATCAGGAAAAGTGGCCTCCACCTGCACCTCATCAATCATCTCTGCAATACCGTCCATAACCTGATCCGCACTTAAAATATGGCGACTTTCATTCATCAGCTCCGCCACGGTTTTACCATCACGGGCACCCTCCATAATGGCCGCACTGATATACGCCATAGCTTCGGGATAATTGAGTTTGACACCGCGTGCAAGCCGTCGCTCGGCCAGCAAGGCAGCGGTGAACAACAGCAGTTTGTCTTTTTCGCGAGGGGTTAAATCCATACACTTGCCTCTTGTCAGAGAAAATTAATGTTTAAAAACCGGCTTCCAGACAATTTCCTGTCGGGTGGGCACTGCCCATCATGGGGGCTACTCGAATATCCGGGTGACTATAATCGGCGGGCAATGCCCATCCTACAAATACAGTCATCAGGTTGCCCATATTCGCGGTAATATCGCAGGCCGGCCAAGTAATTCCGGCCGCAGTGTCTGCCAGATTATTATTAATTGTTGTTTTAAAGTTTCACTATTATTTCCCAATACACGCACCACCAGAAGACCATCAATGAGTGTGGCTCCGGTCAGAGGGGATGCTCCATTTTTCCCCAGTGAATTTCGCGCCTGCTCAAGATGACTTTTATGACAAGGAAAAGCCAGCAGCGTAGCTTGCATGGGTTGTCCTCGCAAACCGGCTGCTGCCCCCAGTGTTTGTATATCCAATACCCGCTGGTTTTCCACCAGCAGCAATTTCTGGTTATGATAAAACTCAAGCCGGGAATCAAACGCACCGTGCTCAAACCGCTCATGGCTGCCGGGGCGACCCAGGCAGGTGATATCCCAACCCATAAACACCGCATCGTCTTCTAGCTCAATGCGGGTACGGACACGTAATCGGGCACCGGCAAATAAAATATTCTCGTGTGGAAACCATTCCAGACTGGCACCGGGTTTAACGCATAGCATCTGCTCCAACAATGCCCATTCACCCGCACTTAAATAAAACTTGCCAGAGCCAGGAGTGGTACACAGCACCTGTGCCTGATGGGCGATATCCAGAGTGATATGTAACTGATCCCCGCCGACCACACCACCGGGCGGGTGAAGAATATACATATGTGCCAGGTTTCCTTCGGGATAAAACGCACGCTGCACACGTAACGGGCCAATATGATGGCTGTGCTTGAGCCGGGTGCGTGCATTAATGTTTGCGAAACCCAGCTCTAAACGGGCCTGCCAGCCCATAGCGCTGGCAGGGTTTGTTGCCAGTTTTGCAGATGCCGGATTCATACGGTCACACACTCTTTAATCCGTTTTTTTGGACAGATCATCCACCTTTCACGATTGAGTTTGCCGATAATGCCACCAATTTTCCGCCATGATAGCGGATTAAATACCTTTAGCGAGTTCATCCTGAATCAAAAGTCTACAAGCACATCGACCGGAGTGGAATCCGTCATGCAGCACAGGGGTATACGTTAAATGACGTATGTTGCAATGGTGATATTCACAATGATGAAATCCTGTCGAGGTCACATGCGGAAGCCTACCATTGTGCCGCCTGATTGTTACGGCGCTCGGCGAATATGCCATTAAAAAAGGTCGCTGATTTATTTGGGGTGTCGCCATCCAGAGTTTCTCATATCCGGCGAGTACTGGAGACAGGGCAGCCTGCACGGTTGCTGAAAAGGGCGATACTGAAGTGTAATATCAAGCAATGACCCCTTTTCTTCAGCGAGAATTCGCCTAGCGCAGCAAAATATCATCAAATGACAAAGGTCAATCATGGATGTCTGAAGTGGATGCTTAAATCAGTATCTTGCGACAACAAGATTATTAATGTATATTGAATACACTTTTATGTGGGTGCCCTATCGTCCGCGTTCAGTGTGTAGTAAAGCAGCTATTTGAAAACTCATACGCCAACAGCAAACTCTTAAATTCGAGGAAATAATAATGACCGTTTTTAGATCAATTTTCCTGGCAAACATACTGTTTGCTGTTGCATTTACAACATCGAACCATGCCAGTGTTGAGAATTTTGTACCCTTACCACTCGTTGCGCCAGAACCAAAAGACAACCCAAGTACACCAGAAAAAATAAACCTTGGTAAACAATTATTTTTCGATGCGCGTCTGTCTGTTGACGGAACCGTATCATGTAATTCCTGCCATAATGTACAAGGCAATGGTACCGATAGTCGTGCCACATCTATTGGCGTCAAAGGTCAGCTCGGCGACCGCTCCGCGCCCTCTGTCTGGAATGCCGCTTTTCTTAGCGCACAAATGTGGGATGGCCGTCTTCCATCACTGGAAGAGCAGGCTAAAGGCCCGATATTAAACCCAATTGAAATGGCTATGCCCCATGCGGACGCTGCTGTTGACCGTATCGCTAGCATTCCTGGCTACGTTTCACAATTCACCAAAGTGTTTGGCGGGGATAAGCCGGTAACCTACGATAATATTGCCCGGGCTATTGCAGCTTATGAGCGAACCTTAATAACGCCCAACAGTCGATTTGACCAATATCTTCGAGGTAACACCGCCGCACTTACCCGCCAGGAATTAAACGGAATGGAAGCATTTGAATCACTAGGCTGTGTTCGTTGTCATAGAGGCCCGGCTATGGCTGGCCCTCTATTAGTCACCGGCGAAGTTTTCTTACAGTGGTTCCCGGCATTCCCTAACCACTATATTGATAAATACAAGTTAGTAGACGACTTAGGTTATAACAATGGCAAAGAAAGTGAACTGAAAGTCAGACGCGGGAAATGGCGCGTGCCGTCTTTACGCAATATTGCTGATACCGCACCTTACTTCCACAATGGTTCTGTAAAAACGTTAAACAAAGCAATACGTGTTATGGCCCGATCACAATTAAATCGCGAATTAAGTGATTACGAAGCAAACATACTCGAAGCTTTCTTGAAATCATTAACGGGTGAATACAGCATACAAGCAACCCCCATACTGCCACCTGACACTGATATTCAGGGTCACCATATAAAACCATCTTGAAAACACAACCTTAGGGATGGAACTTAAATAAGTGGCGCTTTGATTTGGTCCGTATTTGTTCGTTCTGATTGAGAAAAAGTGCAGGAATAGTTGTTCTATACTCGTAGCGATTGAGAATTAGGTGTAATTGAATTTAAACCCACCGCTCATTAGAGAAGCAATTTCATCGAATATTGATCCAATGTTTCTAAAGAAATTGATACAGGCTTTTCTGAACATCTTAATATTTTCGTGATATCGATTGTATAAAACCTTTTTCTTGAAAAATCGCCATAATCTTTCAATTAAATTTAGATTCGGTGAATAACTCGGTAGAAAGACCATTCTTATTCTCGAATAATTTTTTAAGTATTTCTGAACCTCTTTCGAGCAATGATATTTTGCATTATCTAAAATTAAAATGATTTCTTTTGCTGACGAGTACTTCTGATCGAGTATTTCAAGCAGCTGAATGGTTGAATCAGTGTTAACCATGCCCGACTCTATCACGGTAACTTCATAGGTTTCCGCATTAATCGCCTCGTGTAAATTCAATCATTGACGACCGCTATTCGTTTTGAACTCTTGTTTTTGACCACGTTTGATCCACCCACAAGCCACCAGGGTATTGTGCTCAGGGTGAACAGCGTCAATAAACAAAACTTATCTTTGGCATACTTAATCACTTCACTCGTCGTTAAATAAATATGCTCTTCTAATGCTTTGCAAAGATAATTGATTTGTTTTTTGCCGAGTTGCGGTTTGGTGCCTTTATAGTTTGTGGTAATTAATGCTGTTACGCCTCTCTTACGATATTTCTTCACATATGATCAACGCACTGATCCAGTGGGTCTAGTGTTCTGACCGCCAGCAAACTGCCGATGCGTGTCATCAGTTCCCACAGTGAAACTATCACCACCACGGCAATGGCGATTCCGGGGGTGATAGCGATCACTTGCTCGAAGCGGTTGTAAAAAGTCATTACCAGCCAGTGTTTGCGAGTCTCGGTAAATACACGGGTACGGGTATTTTTTCACTTTGTTCCATTTTCTTTTCTCTAACAAAGCGTTTTACCAAGGCATTCCGGAATGTGTTGTCACTGGGAAAAATTTCAAGCAGGATTGTTAAGGAGCATATATCAATATCATTTCATTAAGAAATGAATATTTGTTTTTGTCGATTAAGAAAACATTGGTAGTCTGTGCTTGGGGCAGCAGTGTTTTTATCCTCGGTTTTTTACGGGGCTTCTTCATTTATCGTAAAGATTTCTGAGTTTCCTTTGTTCTGGATTGATCCACAAATTTAACCAAAGAGTGTGTTTGATATGAATGACATGAGTGCATGCAGGTAATAACTTCAGGATTTAGTCAGGAATTCCTGAGTATGAAAAAACTGGTTGACTCTTTAAACCTGACAGACCACACTTGCCGCTATGATTATGAATTTTTCCCATAACGCAATGCGACGTGCCATGTTTTGGCTGCCCCTGCCGGTAGTCAAGGCCGCTCGTCTGCGAGAGCCGGAGAATTCAATGTAGTCAGTTGGTAAATTCAACACCGAATTCAAGAGGCCGCAGATCGAAAGACTGCGGCCTTTTTGGTTTTTGGATTTTTAATCTGGTGCGTAATAAAAATAGAGGAATGCATCATGTCTGTACCGGCGGCATTTTTGGGGGTAGTGCTGATCTGGTCAACGACTCCGTTGGCTATTCAGTGGAGCAGTGAAGGCTGGGGTTATCTGTTTGGTATTTCCGGACGTATGGTGCTGGGCGCATTGGTGTGCGCTGTGTTATTGCAAATTCTGAAACCCGGTTTACCATGGCATCGTGAGGCACGTAATACTTATTTTGCGGCAGGTATTGCTATTTATGGCGCTATGCTCAGTGTTTATTGGGGGGCACAGTTTATCCCTTCAGGTTTGATTGCCGTGTTATACGGACTTAATCCGTTGTTGACCGGTGTGGCTGCCGCCCTGTTTCTGGGGGAAAAGAGTTTTACGCCGGGTAAGTTAATGGGGATGGCTTTGGCTTTTTCCGGATTGTTAAGTATTTTTGCCGATGACATTATGTTGCGCGAGGATGCCTGGTTGGGGGTAT
>JAKISS010000038.1 GCA_021648485.1 Gammaproteobacteria bacterium | reverse complement strand
AATTGCCGCGCCCAACGCAAACACCAACAGAATGGGATACATAAACGGCCCACCCTCCTGGAAAAATTTCACAATCGCGTTAAAGAAATCCATACTTTTCTCCTCACATCACATAATTCGATTTTTTTATGCTACTCATTGGTGCCACACACCAACGCTGTACATTTATCATACAAGCCAATCGCACAAACAGTGCTTCAGCATGCCATAAAATGCGCCTGTGCTGACCGACTCAATTCATAAAGCTTTGCACACGAAAATACACTGCACATTGCGGCATTTTAACGACATTCTTGAGTTTCTGATAGCAAATAGGGAAGTTAAGTCACTTAAAAGCTGTGCCACATTCATGATCATATTATTTAAACCGCTATTTTTAGTTGTTTACTTTGACATGTCCACTGGCATCGCTTGTGCTCCCGCACCGTACAACATGCCATAGTATTCAACCTGACGCCGAAACACATCCCTGTCCAATGCTTCAAAAGCAGTATCAAAAGAATTGCTACCAGCACCGCCTTGCAACAAACCCAGCCGTGTACTTTTCCAGGGAATGACGTACAAAATTTTAGGTAACTCACGACTACCCTGAATCGCGGTTTCATCCAGCTCAATTCTATCAGCAGAAAATGCATTAAGCGGTAACACCGCAAAGAATAAACAGCAAACAAGAAAAAAAGACCGGATCATTTTTTAACTCGACGCCCCAGCTCAATTATCCATTTTTTAACTTCGACATCTTCTTCTGGTGTCAATTTTTGATACCGCTGATAGTGCTCCAATGCTTCCGGCAATTTACCCATATACAGTTCCAGCAAAATACCGAAGTTGAGATGAGCATAAGCGTAATCGGGATTAATCTGCAAGGCTTTTTCATAGTAAACCTGTGCCTGTTTAAACTCACCGGCACCACGACTGATAATTCCCAGATGATTCAAACTCACCACATTTTTTGGATTGATTTTTAACGATGCCTGAAAAGCAGCTTTTGCTTTTTCCAACTCATTTTGATGGAAATATAAAATACCCAGATTTGCCTGTGGCCCGGAATAATTCGGATATTCAAGAGTTAACTGTTGCAACGCCCTTTCAGCCTGCGCAGTTTTTCCTGCCCGCATTGCGGACAAGGCCGCCTCATAAGATGCTGCAACTTTAGGATCAATTTTTGGCAGTTCTTCCTTGGAAGGTGCAGTCACATCACGCGTCGGCTCGGTAGTTACCGCACAGGCCGCCAACAGCAAAACAGCTGTTATAAAAAACAAGCGGCCAGCATACCCCACATGTTTTTTCCGAAAACAGGAAATAAATGAATATCGCATTATAAATATCTTTTTAATCAGTATCTTTTTAATAAAGATACAGGGCCGTCGATTCACTCTTCTCAGACTTGGCGTAACGCACAGGGCTCAACTTACGCAATTCCTCAAAACTCTTTTTTACCCATTTATCAAACGTGCCTTCACTAACACGCTCAACATTTGACTCGTGAATGTTAATCGACTTCTCCTCAAAGGGATAGGCTTGCTCTTCCAATAAAATGTCGTATTGCTCAATTTCTTCTTTGGATAAACCTTCTGGTCGCTCTGATCGCATCAATTCCCGTCCAAATTCATTATAAATTTCTGCCAGCCAGTAAACCGAAGCAGTGGTCACTTCGGCAATCCCGTAATCTGCCGCCAAAGTAAAGGCATCGACAGCTTCTTTCATTTTCTGTTTTTTCCGTTCCAGGTTTTGCTTCAGTGGCCTCACCAGCTTGATCTGCTGGAAAGACTGAAGCGCTGGCTCTGCCAACTCAAAAGCTGCCTTCGCAGCCAGATACTGCGTGCGCGGCGTACTACCACTGCCAGCATTTTTGTCGCTTTGAACAATTTCATTTAACCAGTGACGTCGCTCACCCAATTGACCTGTCTTGCCATAAATAGCGGCCAGTTTATGGCGTGCTTCAGTCGCCTGCTCCACCGGCTGAGGAAACAGACCTACATAACGCTTGTAGATTGCAATAACCTGTTGGTCACTGCCCGCCTCTTCATACAATTCCGCAGCCTGCCATAAGGCGGCACGCCCGATTTCCGGGTCTGAATTATTTCCCGCCATATTTTCCAATTCAGCGGCGGCTTTAAGCGGCTGTTTGTTTTTCAAATAGGCCTTGATCAGGTTCTCGGATACTCTTGCTGACAGCGGGTGTGCCGGATTTTTATCGCGAAACGCCAAAAACTGGGTAATAGCGCCACTCCAGCGTCCAGATTCCAGCAGACTTGCAGCAATATCAAACTCTGCCGACTGAATAACAGCGGAATTTGGTGATACCTGCTCAACCCGGGAAAACTGGGCAATCGCGCCTTGCAGATTGCCCTTGGATTTCATGTACTCACCCTGTTTATAGACCGATGCAGCCAGCCCGTCTTTTAGCACCTTGCGGCTCGCATCATTCATACCCGTCAAACTCAACGCGACCTTATAAGCCACTTCAGCCCGTGTGTAATCCCCCTTTTCAAACTCCGCACGCGCAATAATTTTCCATGCTGTACGCCGCGTTTCGGAGTTAGGTGCATGTGACAATTCCAGAATCTGCCGCGCTGCCACGGCTGCCTGATTATATTTTTTCAGTGCAAACATGTCCTCCGCAGCCCTGGTCAATACCTGCGCAGCACGCTTATCATCGGGAAAAGTTTTACCGAAACGCATGGCACTGCCCACTGCTAGACGGCTCCAGGTCGCTTTTTGTTTCCCTTCTGCCTTTTTTTCTGCCTCACCATAGGCCAGCAACGCTGCATAACCGGCCTCAGCGTCTTTGCCAAAACGCACATAACGATAAGCCGTTTTTTCATATTCCTTGGCGGCTTTTTCAAAATTACCCGACTCGAATAACAGCTCCGCATAAAGAAAATTCAATTTTTGCGCGTTTTTACTCTGCCCAAACCATTTCAAATGCTGCCGATACCCGATAAAAGCCGTCTGGTAGGCAACGGCTGTTTTGTTTTTTTGAGCTTCGGCATGAAGATGACGCACAACATCTTCTGAATTTTCCCTCACCGCCGTCTTTAACTGCGCAAGAATAGTGTCTTCCTGTTCTTCATAACGCTTCCAATAGGCTCCATTAATACGGTAACGCTTAATAAAGGTACGTTTCTCTTCAATCAGCACACTGGCAAACCCAGCCTGGGTATAGGTCTCTATCGCTTTCAAATCAAACTCAAAGGCTTTTTCGTGCATGGGGTAAGCTTCGGCAAAAGCGTGATAGGTATCTGCGGCATCCCGCACACGATTTTTTTTCACATAAAACTCTGCCAGCTCACGATAAATACGGATTTCGTATTCGCGGTGTCCATTTTTGTCAAAATAGGGCTTGATCGATTTCCCGCCACCCAATTCGTTGAAAGTAAGCGTCACAATACGAAAAACATCATCGACTAATTCTTTATCGCCACGGCTCAGCTTGCGAGGCTTCGCCAAACCAACAGTCGGTTTTAGTTTCCGGTCAGCAAGGGCAAAAAAGGCTTTTAGTGCCTGCTGATAACGCTCTTGCTTAAATAAGGCCCAACCCAGCTTTGTTGCCGCTTTTTCGTAGTAGCGCGAAGCAGTCCCCATAGAAACCACCTGGGAATATGCCTGTTCGGCCAATTTAAATTTTCGCCAGTCAAACAACAACTCACCACGCCGAAAGTGCAATTCATCACGATTGCCAGCACGCGGATTCAGTACTAGCAGACGATCCAATGCATCCAGTGCTTTTTCCTGCTGAGCCGCTTGCTCATAAGCCTTGGAAAGCTGATACAGTAAACCCGCAGAATGCGGACCACCGGCCGATAATGTCAGGGCATCTTCATAAAGCTTGATTGCGCTACGAAAGCTCGTTTCGCGCAACAGCTGTATGTCCACATCATCATCAGCGGCATCACCCTGTGCCAATACCTCCAATTTTTTCTGAAAACGTTCTTCGCTGCGTTCCATTTCCAAATCTGCCAGCCGTCGCATGGCTTCGATTTTTTGTGGATCCTCTTTGCTTTCAGACATGAACTCCCAATAATTATCCATCGCCTTGTTGCGACTGCCTGCAATGGGGGATTCAGTATCAATTTTGATATCCAGCTCACCCAGATCTTCAAGGGTTTCCTGCTTTTGGCCGCCAGCGCACCCCGCTAAAGCGATAATGGGCAACCAGCACAACAACCGCATATTCATTGCTCACTACCCCAACGTTTGGATGCATAGTCGTACATCTGTGCCATGGAAAAACGGGCTTCGCTGGCATACCCCAGCAGGCGCTGCTCGTGGCGCTTTAATGTTTCCTGCGCCAATACTTTGAGGTGTGTTTGTGTACGCTCCAAAACGGACAACAGCTCGCTCTGCAAGCCCGCCACTCTTTTTTCCAGTTCGCGCCGATGTGCCGGCTCCACGCCTTTAGCGCTATCAATCTGTGACGACCATTGTTCCAGGCGCTCCAGCGACCGTCGTAACTGCACATAGTTTTTCAGGGTTTCCTGAAATTCATGTGTCGTGAACAGCTGCCACAGGTAACGCCCGCCGGGGGTATTGGGCAGGTCCTGCACCAGCCATCGTTGCCCGGCAGGCTGATTGCTGACGGCGCGTGCCAACGTGTCTGCCACTGCACCACTGTTGACTGCCGTTTCCGCCTGACGTACCTGCTCCACTTCGGCTTTGAACCTTTCCAAGGCTAACTGGTAGTATTCCAATGCCTGCTTGAATGCTTCTAATTTGCCAAAGGCAAAAGGCACAGCCAACAAACCATCCTGCACTGCGGGATCACTGGCATCCATTTTGCTCAGCTTCAACCAGGGGACCAACGCTTTTTTGTGTAACTCCCTGGAGGAATAAACTCGCCCCAGACCCAATAGTGCCCGGCTGGACATGGGGCCCTGCAAGCGCGTTTTCACAAAATATTGTTGCGCTTTTTCTGTTTCATTTTTATTCAGGTGATGATAAGCCAGCATCAAATTCGCCTTGTCACGCAAAGCACGGCTTTCTTCCGTATCAGCCGTCGCAGAGCCTAATTTTTCCAACAGTGTGCGGCCTTCCGCTTCTTTCCCCTGCCGGAATAACGCCACACCCAGATTGAAGCGACCATACGTCTCCCACACAGACTTTTCACGGAGCTGCTGCACCAGGGATTTCTTCCCCAGCTGGCGCAGGTTAACCACGGCCTGATCAAAATTTTGTTGCTGCATCAGCAGCATAGCGCTCAGCAGTAAGCGCTCCTGCTGTGTCTGGCTGGATAATTCTCCATTGATGCGTTGCAGCGATGCCAGTGCCTCATCCGTTTGTCCATGCTGATGCTGCACCTGTGCCAGACTCAGCCAGGCCAGATTTTGTACCCGTTGTGGTTGATCACTACTGCCCTTTCCATTACCCAAGGTCTCAAAAATTGAAGCCGCCTTGTGATGGGCACCATTGGCAAGGTACAGACTACCCAGCACCAGTTGCGCCTGAGCTGGCCGATGCTTGATACGCCCCTGCTCCAGGTCAGCTTCCAATCGGGTAATAGCCTCAAAAGGTTCACCCACCAGTAAATCAAATTGTGCGGCACGCACCAACGGGTCTTCAATGTGATCCCATACCACCGGTGCCGCAACCAACGTTTGTGCGCTCAGTAACAGGCAAGTCATGCCGCCCAGTATTCTTGTCAGCACAGCTGTCCAAACATTGCCTCGTTCATGTGCGCGGCGTGGTAGCAACACTTACTTCCACTCCTTAAATCGCATTTCAGGAAAAGGCTGATTTTCATTTTCACCCGGGGCAATCCGCAACTCCACCACACCACGCCCCTCATCCGACGTTATCACCAATGTCGATGTGCGCTGAAAATCGGACTCTTTAGGTGTACGCCCCATCATCGATACTGTGAGTTTATGCTGGCCGACGGATACATCGCCCCAAAACAGTCGATGACTACCGCCCTTTTGCAGTGCCGCCAACTCGGTTTCGGTGTACTGATGAAAGGAAACCATGCGCTCATCAATGTGTAATTGAATAGCGTCTAACTGGAAAAATGGACCAGGATCTACCGTCACCAGCACCCGCAACCGGGTGTGAGACGCTGACTTCTGCGCCTCTTCCAATACGACCATTTGCGCACCCAGTGCTGCCACCTCATTGAGCACCCGTTCTGCTGCAGCATCCAGTTGTACAAAACGTGTTGCCTCAGCCGCCGAGCCTTCAGCAGCCGAAACCGTATACGCCATGCCAGACGCCAACAATCCCAAACCCACAAGAGTTACACAAAAAAACGCGAGCCCCCGCCGCACCACATTTACTTTTTTCATACTACTCCACTCAACATATGGTCTGCACGAGCATACCTCATCAGCCCAGAGCCAGCCACAAATTACCGGGAATAACTGCGCTAATGTGCTTAAGCAAGGTTCACCAAAAAAAGGGGTGACCCTTATTCAAGCCCGGGTTTTTCTCTCACGCAACTTATCATAAAATATTTGCTTGCAGACAGGGTTCAACATCTTTACAGATATGCCGACAACATCTCCAGCACATATCAAAACAAAGGCAACCTTCAAGGCTGGGCAACCGTTTAGTCTTACTGGCGATGATAATTCCCTCAAATGACCAGACTGAAAACGATATGGCTTCAAGCCGCTATATCGGCATGTATGCGCTATTTTTAACCTGTTTCGCCATATCCAGAATTTCCAAAACAGAACAGAAAGGAAATAACCCCGTCCGATGCTTCAAACCGATAAACACAGCGCTCCGATTATCTGCATGACCAAACAACCACACCGCACAACGCAGGATACTGCCCCCGACACAAAAGTCTGGGCAGGCAACAAACGCAAACCACTGTTTGGCGATTTTTCAGTAAAATTTATTGCTTATAGCAGCGCCATAGTGGTTATTATCCTGTTTTTGTCTGTCATCATCACCAACCTGTTACTGACCAAAACCTATTATCAGGACTCGAAAAAAAACGAATTCTCCCAGCGACTGGCCGACAAAGCCCGCACACTGGAATCCCGGCTCGCTTTTTTTCAGCAAATTGTTGACCATGTGGCGACCCAGCCCACCACTCAGGATATTCTCGAAGATCAGGATGAAACCAGCGCCCAGACCTGGGCTCTGCAAATGCGTCGCTTTCTGCCTCAGGCCATGGGCGTGGCCCTGCTCAGTCATTCGGGACAGGTAATGGGGGCACCCGCCGACGCACAACCGGGTCCGCAGAGCCTCACTGATCTCGCCAAACTCAGCCAGGGAAAACCCACTAAAATACCGCTGGTACACAGGCTGACTGCCAGCACCCGTCATTTTGATCTGATTGCCCCGGTACTGGATGAAACCGGTGCCCCCCTGGGAATGGTATTCGTCAGTTTCGGTTTGACAACCCTGCAACCTCTGCTGCAAAACAACACCAACAACGGACAAAAGCTGGTGCTGCGTGATGGCAACAGCAAGACCATCGCGCAATACGACCGGCTTGGGCACCCTGACGAAATACGTCAACAGGAAATAACCCTTACTGATAGCGACTGGCAACTCAGCCTCACCGAAAACGCCGAACGCCCGGCACCCCGTTTTTTAAATCTGGCGATATTTAACATCTTTGCCTTGCTGCTCACGATCGGCATCATTACTTTCATGGTGCGTTATGCACTATGTACCCTGAGCACCGATTTTTCACACATTAAAACCCTGCTCAACAATCTGGCGAAAGGCGAACCCCTGAGCAGGAAGTTCGCCGCTCCGCAATTGCGCGAAACCGCAGAAATTCTGCCCGCCATCAGTCATATTCAACGCGGTCTCGATAAAAAACGGCAGCTATTGAAAACTCAACAACTCAACAACGAGATCACTGGCCTGCCTAATCAGCGCCAATTTGATCACGAATTTGCCCGTGCCTACGATTTTGCCCGTCGTGGTACCTCGGTCTGCATAGTACGACTGCACATACGGGGACTGAACAACCTTGACAATAAACAAACCGCCCGAGTGCTCAAGTTACTGAGCAAAACCCTCAAGGCACATGTCCGCAAAGTGGATCACATTGCCCATCTTGATAAAGACCAGTTTGCATTATTGATGTTTGGCATGACTGCCGATGGTGCCACTCCCTGTCTGGAGCGACTGCATAAATTCTTCTTTGAGCAGCAACTACGGCATCCGGAAATACCGAGCACACTGATTTGCGACCTTTTTTGCGGCTATACGCTGATCCATCCCCTGCGCGACAACAGTGCCGCCAGCGTGCTCAAACGTGCCGAACAAGCGCTGACCGATACGCAAACATCCGCTAAACACTGTATTATTGCCGCATGATAGTGATTCATGATCGCAAGGGGCTTTGCACCTTGTTAACACTGGAACTCAGCAGCTTGCACGATGCTGACCTGCGCAATGCCCATCTGGAAAATGCCAATCTGGTGCAATACGACCTGCAAGGTGCCGATTTACGCGGAGCCAATCTTATTGGCGCTGATTTACGCCTGGCCAACCTCAGTGGTGCTGATTTACGCGGTGCTAATCTCACGGCTGCCGAGCTGATGGGGGCGAACCTGGATGGGGTGAAGGCCGATGGTCCATTGTTTCCTGTGGTCTGACCCGGATAATTCCCAAGCTACATGTGATTTCACTTAGACTTGAGAAAGCCGCCTACATCAGGTCTGGTGTTGAAATACATGCCCACTGCCTCATGGGAAATCATTTAAATACTATCAGGTAAAAATTCCTCCCTAATCCCACTTGCCTAACACCTAATACAAATACACCGCCCCGGCACGAAGTGCGCTGTTATCTGCACCTATAACATCCAAGCCATGAGTAACA
The DNA here is from genome assembly GCA_021648485.1 of Gammaproteobacteria bacterium. Taxonomy (GTDB): domain Bacteria; phylum Pseudomonadota; class Gammaproteobacteria; order SZUA-152; family SZUA-152; genus SZUA-152. The sequence continues at coordinate 22,267 of JAKISS010000038.1, read as the reverse complement.
CCAGTGGCACTACTGTCCTCCCCCAAAGCTCCCACAGCCAGGGTGTTGCCAGTGCAAGCTGGTCTGCCTGTGTGATGTGATCTCTGTGTTTACAAAACGCCACTGACCAATGCCATCACAGCATAATTTTCCAGTGTGCTGAAATACTTGCTTGAGGATGCAAGCTTCTAACTTTCGACTAAAAACAAGTTAAGTGATTTAGAACTTAAACCACATTTTAATCATATTGAACATTCCCATAACCACGCCGCTGGAATCATCGTGTTTAGGTGGCACCAGTCGCGTGCTCAGCTACTGCATTGCCTGCCTCTGCCAGCCCCACAATCTGCGCCACATCCTGTGATTCACTGTCCACTGCGGCATAATCCCGTGTCAAACCTGGCCCGGAGAGAAACGTTTCAATACAGCCCCGTTTACCGCAATAACATTCCGGCCCTGGCAACTCCTCTGCCCTCGGCCATGGCAGCGGGTTATGCCCCCATTCACCTGCAATAGCATTGGCACCTCGCAATAACTGGCCATTAATCACGATGCCACCACCAGTACCCGTGCCGATAATCACCCCGAACACCACAGAAGCTCCTGCCGCCGCACCATCTGTGGTTTCAGACAAGGCAAAACAATCCGCATCATTGGCCAAACGCACAGAACGCTGCAAAGCCGTTTGCAGATCCGCCTGCAAAGGCTGTCCATTGAGACATACGGAATTGGCATTTTTCAATCTATTGGTATCCGGTGCAATGGCTCCCGGCATCGCAATGCCCACGCTGCCCTTTTGCCCCAGCATTTTTTCCAGCGACAAAACCAGTTCGGTTATCACCCGCAGCGTCGCAGTGCAATGGCCTCGATTTTTGTGCCACCAAGATCAACACCAATACGCATCAATCGCCAACCCGCTCAATACTCTGCAACTTGTTGTTATCATCCACACGCAATACAAACTCGCCATATACGCCTTCCCGCGAGACAAACCGCCGTAGAGACTCAGCCGGAAATTGCAGATGCTGCCCGTTGGCCAGAGTCACCACCACCGCATGTACAGCCCCTTCGTAATACGCCAGATATTTGTGTGCCGAAATGGCCAGGCGAAACCGGTACTCAGGCATCAGCGCGCCAACGCATCCTGAATAGCCTGCGGATTAAACCCCCGTATCACATTATTTTTTACCAGCAACAAGGGGACACCATTGCCCTGCAACGCCTTGTACTGACGCTGCCCTTCGGGCGATTTATCCACATCGTACTCAAAAAAGGGAATATTGTTCTCACGCAGATACGCGCGTGTCATTTTGCAGTTACCGCACCAGTCAGTGCTGTACATCACCACGGGTTCCACATGCTGTGCGGCAAAATCAGGACGCGATACCAACAGTCCATGCACCGAACCCCAGTTCAACACCAATACACCGACCAGCATGCCTGCAACAGCAAAACCTGTTAACATTTTTTTCATCGTTGATTCACCCAGGTCACACATCCATCATAAGGAAAGATGGGTTTATATTAGCCCGATGGAGAAAGATTTTCATCACCTGTAGAAAGCGGAAATATGCACATTGATCCTGAAACCGGTCTACTGAGTGATGCCAGACAGGTGACTTCGCCCAATTGCGATGCCCGCCCGGATGGCAGCTCTGTTGATCTGCTGGTGATTCACGCCATCAGCCTGCCCACGGGTGAATTCGGTGGACCATGGATTGACGCACTGTTTTGCAACCGGCTCGACCCGGCAGCCCATCCTGATTTTGCCGGCATTTGTCATCTCACCGTTTCCGCTCATGCGCTGATCCGGCGCGACGGTGAAATCATTCAATACGTCCCCTTTCAACAGCGAGCCTGGCACGCAGGCCGGTCACAATTCCAGGGACAGGAAGCCTGCAATGATTTTTCTATCGGCATCGAGCTGGAAGGTTGTGATGACAAACCTTTCGAACCCATTCAGTACCGGCAACTTGCACGACTTGCGCACACGCTGATGCGCATCTATCCCGGCATCAGCCCCGAACGCATCACCGGCCACAGCGACATTGCCCCCGAGCGTAAAACCGACCCCGGCCCGCACTTCGACTGGCCACAGTTCCAGAGATTATTAACAGAAACACAAAGCTGAACTGGGGACTAAAAGAACCACCGTCTCCAGCACCGTCATCAACCGCATCGGTTTGCACTGTCAAAGTCGCACCTTCACTGACCGTTTCCCCCGCTGTATTTGTCACCACACAATCGTAAACGACGCTATTATCTGCCAAACGGGCTGATGCGACAGACACACGAATGACTGACAACAATTGATCTCATCAATACGTTGTTGAACCTAAATTAATCAGTTAAATCTACTGCGAGCGCCTAAGGCACAGAATCTAAAGCATTTTTCAGAACATGTTGAACTCACCGTATGGGTGATACGCTTTCGTCCAAAATAACCTGAAAAACGCTTTATCTTCCGCACCTTAGTCGCTCTCGCTACGGTTTAACTGATTAATTTAGGTTGAAGATATGCGCTGTATCTGAACCGTCCAACGAAAAATACACCCGAAGGATTCCGGGGTTTCGTTTATGATGCACAATAGACCAACAATAAATAACTGTGAGCCGCCATGTCTCTACTTGCCATACTGATCAGCCTCATACTGAAAAAACTGCTGCCACCCATGCACCGTCTGCGCAGCTTCGCCTGGATTGAGTCGTACTGCCAATGGATACATGCGCGACTGGCCAGTCACAGGCACGGCATTTCCAGCCTGCTCATTATCGTTTTTCTGCCACTTATTGGCATTGCGACTGTTCAATATTTACTCAACGACTTGTTGGTCTTTCTCGGCTTTATCTTCAGCATCATCGTACTCACTTACAGCCTCGGACCAAAAGACAAACGTCAACGGGCACACGAATACCTGGATGCCGAAGAACGCGGTGATAACGACAATGCAGAATCCATACTGCAAGATATTGTCTCCTGCACAACATCTGCCTCGCTACCGGAAGATAAACCCTCCCGTACCCGCGCACTCATAGAATGCGTATTGATACAAACCCACGAACAATTGCTCGCCATTCTTTTCTGGTTTGTGATTCTCGGCCCCATGGGAGCCGCACTGTACCGACTCACTGTGGAACTGCAACAAGCCGGACAACGCTCGGGGAAAACCGTCGAAACAGACAATGCCGAATTCCGTGCCGCCGTCGCCCGCCTGCACTACCTGCTCGCCTGGATACCCAGCCGCCTCACCGCACTCAGCTACGCCGTTATGGGCAGCTTCGTACACGCCCTGCACGCCTGGCAAGATACACCGCTCGAAGAAACTGAAACAAACGACGACACAAACCCGCAAAGTCATCGTCTGTTATTACGCATCGGCCAAGCCTCCCTGCAACTCGACAACCATCCGCCTCAGGAAAATTCACAACACAACAATGCCATACGTGAAACCTTAGAGTTGTGCGGGCGCAGTTTAATAGCGTGGATTACAGTATTGGCACTGATGACGTTAGCGGGGTGGGCGGGTTGACATTAGGTAAACAACAAAACAGCTTGAATGTAAATAAGCGCAAATTAAGGAGCCTCATAACAAATGAGGGGACGCTACCCTTTTACGTCTCCCTTACACTGTTTTTTGATTAAATCGCATCACCATCCTGCTCCCCAGTACGAATACGCACAGTTTTTTCAACCGGCGTGACAAAAATTTTACCATCACCGATTTTTCCTGTGCGTGCAGCATTGATGATAGCTTCTATACAGGCATCGACACGGTCTTCAGAAACCACTATTTCCAGTTTGACCTTGGGCAGGAAATCCACCACATATTCTGCACCACGATAGAGTTCGGTATGTCCTTTCTGACGACCAAAGCCTTTCACTTCGGTCACCGTCATGCCGGTGATTTCAATTTCTGACAATGCTTCACGCACATCATCCAGCTTGAACGGTTTAATCACTGCTTCCACTTTTTTCATCATGCCTTTCTCCATTGCCTCCCATGCTTACACTGTGTTCACTGTTCCCGGTCGTACCCGGAAGTGATCGGATAGCGCCGGTCACGCCCAAAAGCACGCTGGGAAATGCGTACTCCGGGTGATGCCTGACGGCGCTTGTATTCATTACGATTCACCAGACCAATGACCCGCTGTACCGTACTGGCTTCGTAGCCTGTGGCAATAATATCGTCCGCACACTGGTCGTGCTCAATGTACATTTCCAGAATCGGGTCCAACACGTCATAGGGTGGCAGGCTGTCTGTATCTTTTTGGTTTTCCGCCAATTCAGCCGAGGGCGGACGATCAATCACCCGCTGCGGGATTGCCGGAGAAACCCGGCTACGGCGGTTGCTGCAACGGTTACGGCTGTTATTACGGAATGCAGCCAACCGAAACACCATCGTTTTCGGCACATCCTTGAGCACCGCAAAGCCACCCGCCATGTCGCCATACAGAGTGGCATAACCGACGGACATTTCACTTTTGTTACCGGTGGTTATCACAACTTTATGGTTTTTATTGGATAGCGCCATGAGCAATATGCCTCGACAACGGGCTTGAATGTTTTCCTCTGTGGCATCCGGTTCTGCACCGGCAAAAGGGGCTGCCAGCAAATCAAGAAATGCGTTAAATGGTGCTTCAATGGGTAATACGAGGTGTTTAACACCCAGCAGGGCAGCTTGTTCCTGTGCGTCCTCCACGCTCATGTCCAGCGTATAACGCGAGGGCATCATCACGGCCTCCACCCGCTCTGCGCCAATGGCATCCACGGTAATTGCCAGGGTCAGCGCCGAATCAATGCCACCCGACAAACCAATGATTGCACCAGGAAATCCATTTTTTTCAATGTAATCCCGTGTACCCAGAACTAACGCCTTATAGATACTCTCCAGCTCATCGTCGGGCTCGGTGATTTGGCCCGGTTGTGGCGTAACAACTCCGCCCGCATCAACGTTAAACACCACAGGAAACAACCCGGTTTCAAATGCTGGCGCGCGTTGGCACACTTTACCGTCTGCGCTCATCACCAGCGAGGCACCATCAAAAACCAGCTCATCCTGCCCACCCACCAAATTGACATACACCACAGGTAACCCGGCTTCCTGTACCCGTTTTTCCAATTCTACTTCGCGTTCAACACCTTTTATCCGATGAAAAGGGGAGGCATTCAAATTGAGCACAAGCCGTGCGCCTGCCTGCTTTGCTTTGAGCATAGGTTCGCTGTACCAGATATCCTCACAAACCGTCAGCCCCACTGGTACCCCGGCAATGTCCACCACACAGGGTTTATTACCTGCTGTAAAATAACGTTTTTCATCAAATACGTTGTAATTGGGTAAATAACATTTGTGGTAAGTGGCAATGCGTTTACCATCACGTAACACTGCGGCAGCATTAAACAAACCGGCATCGGTTTGCTCGGGGAAACCCAGCACAATATCAATTCCCGTTACCTGCGCCTGAATGTTCTCCAACGCCTGATTCACTGCCCGGTGTAAACCGGGACGTAATAACAAATCTTCTGGCGGATATCCGGTGAGTGTCAATTCAGGAAAAAGGATCGCATCTGCCTGAAGCTCATCGCGAGCGCGCAATGCGGCTTCGATGACTTTTACCGCATTACCGGAAACATCACCGACCAGATAATTTTGTTGAGCGATAACCACACACAGACGTTGGGGCATGGGAAAGAAAATCCTGAAAAAACAATGCTAAAAAAATGCAGACTGTCATCCCAAGGCAACTCGGGACAGCGAAAGGCTAGCCGTTAAAAAACGCCATCATGCGCACGCCCATTTCCGCAGGTGAACGCGCCACAGAAACACCCGCCGCATCCAGCGCAGCGAACTTATCTTTGGCTGTACCTTTGCCACCGGAAATAATCGCCCCGGCGTGACCCATACGTTTTCCCGGAGGTGCAGTGACACCAGCGATATAACCCACCACCGGTTTTTTCACATGATGCTGAATATATTCGGCAGCTTCTTCTTCGGCGCTACCACCGATTTCGCCCACCATAATGATGCCTTTGGTTTGCCGGTCCTGCTCAAACATTTCCAGGCAATCGATAAAGTTGGTGCCTTGAACCGGGTCACCACCGATGCCTACACAGGTACTTTGCCCCAAACCATTGAGCGTCGTCTGATACACCGCTTCGTAGGTCAGCGTGCCGGAGCGCGAGACAATACCGATGGAGCCTTTTTTGTGAATCACTCCGGGCATGATACCCATTTTACATCCATCCGGGGTAATAATGCCTGGACAATTGGGGCCGATCAGATGCACATCACTGCCTTTGAGCGCTGCTTTCACTTTGACCATATCCAGCACCGGAATGCCTTCGGTAATGCACGTAATCACCTTGATGCCTGCATTGGCAGCTTCCAGAATAGAGTCAGCGGCAAATGCAGCGGGTACAAAAATCATACTGGCATCGGCCTGTGTTTCTGCCACCGCATCTTTTACGGTGTTAAACACTGGGCGCTCCAAATGTGTCTGCCCACCTTTGCCCGGCGTAACACCACCCACAAAATTTGTGCCATAAGCAATCGCCTGTTCCGAATGAAACGTACCATGTTTACCAGTAAACCCCTGACAGATGACGCGCGTTTTTTTATTGATTAGAATCGACATCAGTTTTTCCCTTGCGATTGACTGGCTTTCACCACTTTGACAGCAGCATCGGCAAGATCGCCCGCAGTAATAATGGACAGACCGCTGTCATTCAGTTTTTCGCGCCCGGCCTCGGCGTTGGTACCTTCCAGCCGCACCACCACCGGTACATCCAGGTTAATTTCACGGATTGCCTGAATAATGCCATCAGCGATCAAATCACAACGCACAATGCCACCAAAGATATTCACCAGAATCGCTTCAACCTTATCATCGGCGACAATCAGTTTTAATGCTTCGGCAACGCGATCCGATGTGGTACCCCCTCCCACGTCCAGAAAATTTGCCGGATCACCGCCATGCAGTTTGATAATATCCATGGTTGCCATAGCCAGCCCCGCACCGTTGACCATGCAGCCGATGTTACCGTCCAGCGTCACGTAGTTGAGATCAAACTGCGCTGCTTTGTGCTCGGTGGGATCTTCCTGCATGGGATCACGCAGTTCTTCCAGATCCTTGTGCCGAAACAACGCATTGTCATCCAGATTAATTTTGGCATCCAAGGCCAGCAATTTGCCTTCGCCAGTTATCACTAATGGATTAATTTCCACCAGACTCAAATCCTTTTCCGTAAACAGACGATACAGACCTAACATGATGTGTGTTAACTCACGGATTTGCGCGCCCTCCAGCCCCAGACCAAAGGCAATTTCCCGACATTGAAAAGGCTGTAGGCCAGTCACAGGATCGACCGCCACTTGCAGAATTTTGTCCGGATCACTGGCGGCAACGGCTTCGATATCCATGCCACCCATACCGGAAGCAATGAACACCAACCGATTGCAACTGCGATCAATCAACGCACCAAGATACAATTCTTTGGCGATATCGCAGGGCACCTCGATCAACAATTTATCAATGGGCAAGCCCTTGGGGCCGGTCTGGTGTGTCACCAGCAGATCACCCAGCAAACCACGCACAGCGGTTTCCAGTTCATCGGCATTGGATACCTGTTTCACACCCCCACCCTTGCCCCGACCACCCGCATGCACCTGCGCCTTGACTACCCAGCCATTCCCTTTCAGCTTCTTCGCCTCGCTCACCGTGGAGATCACATGGCCAGCAGGCACCGGAATGCCAAAGTCTGAAAATAATGCTTTTGCCTGATATTCATGCAGGTTCATGGTGTTTCCTTGTGATGATTTTTTAACCAAATTCGACCGTCACGGACAAACCCGCTAACGGCGGTAATCATAATTTTCCGGGGAGTTTGACATAATTTGCGAAGACATAAAATAAATGCCTGTCCGGGCAACAAACTCACCCATGGCATAACTTTCAGATGAACTGTCACCTCTCGCCCTTTTGTTCCTTCAAAAAGTAAAAAAGGCGTGCAACGCACGCCCCCTTATATGATTTCCATCGATACATGCTTTCAGGCGTTACATATCCCAACCGTAAGCAACACCCAATGCATTCTGTGACATCTTAAGATCAACCTCGCCCCCACCAAACGCGCCCGGAATTGAACCTGAACCTTTCACCTCCTTGGAAAAGGCATGCATGTAGGCAAAAGTCAGTTCGGCACCATTCGCTAACGTCTTAGTTGCACCCAATGTCAGATGATTTTCAACAACGCCTGGTGCCAGGAAATTAAAGAAGGTTTCAGAAGCCGGAATTGGCTGCTTCCCTTTATTGAAGCCAGCGCGCAACACAAGATCGTTCTGGTATTGCCATAAAAAGCCTAGCTTGTACACCGTCATATCCTCCCAACCAAAGCCCGGGCCATTATCACCGCCCAGACATTGAGACTGATCAGTCCCTCCCATCGCCGGACAATTCAGGAGGTTTGGAGTCAGAGGATTACTAATAGAAGCCACACTACTATAGTAAATTTTTGTTACATCGAAAGCGACAGTCAGCGCCGGTGTCGCTTTAACAGCCACCCCTAACCCTAAAGTTGCCGGAATATCAAAATCACCCTGCTCCGCAAACAAATCTGAATACTTATCAAACTTACTCATGTTCGCCTTACTCGTATACATTGCACCCAGCGTTAATATCTGCGAAACCTTCCCTGTCCATCCAAGACCGATACTAAAACCCGTCGAGGAATCATAACTGCCACTGGTAAGATTATCACCGACACCATCAGCAGCCATACCTGCAAAATTATCAAGTCCCTGTGCTTTAAAACGCTGGTAAATCATATTAAGGCTGATGCCCACGGCATGATCCTGATTAAGCTTCATTGCAAATGTGGGAGATACATAAAGTTGGGCCAAGTCAATACCCGGCTTGTCACTACTCGCGCCATTGTACAAACCAAACACCTTGTCATAGTCCGTATTCATACCGCCACGACCAACAACCGTCAAACCAAAGGCTTTGCCATGACCAAGATCCCGGCTGTAACCAAATTCAGGAATCAAAAACATGCTGGTTTCATTGCCGTCATAGGTACCATTCACCCCCGGGGCAGGACTACCCGAGACCCTGGCTTCACGATCCGGTCGAAAAAGATTCAAACCAAAATCGATGCGATTACCTGTCAAAGCCGCAGTAGCCGGGTTAGTTGCTGAAGCCAGCGAATCCTGCGCCATCGCAATACCCGCACCGCCCATACCCATGGATTTCATACCGATGCCATGACCAAAATAACCATTAGTTGCCATTGCTGTCATCGGTACACTCAAAGCAACCGCCACGCCCATGGCTAAAATTTTCTTCGTTGCTGATTTCATTGTCGCCCCCTCACTCAACTGCTCAAAGTATATTTTTGGCATACACACAAGCGATGAAAATTTTGGTTACATACCGAAAACACTATTCACATACTGGAAGTGCATTGCTTTACTGTCAATACAGAATATAACTAAATAATTAAATACCCGTATAAGAAATCTATTACCTCTGATTACGGCACCCAACTATCAGAACATTAGCAATATCGTCTTTTTGGGCGGATGAAATGACTGGAGACAGCTGATTGTTTGCATAGAAATACCAGCACCATTAGCGGGTAGTGGGCGTGGAAAGAAAAGACTTTTATTCTCCCCGTTTTACTCACAATTACGGAGATGTTGTCGTAGTTGGATCTTCTGCACATTCGCCGCCTTTGTGGTTAAATAGCGCGACCACTCAAAAATCAACGGCAGGGAAAGACTATGACTATCAAACCACGATATACACTGTTCAAGCTAACCGGCCTATTATGTTGTACAAGCTTGATCAGTCTCAGTTCGTCAATCAGCCACGCAGCTGGTTTCGCCCTTATCGAGCAAGGTGTTAGCGGCCTGGGCAATGCCTACGCCGGCGCAGCGGCAAGCGCCGAAGATGCCAGCACAATTTTCTTCAATCCTGCGGGGATGACCTTGCTCGATGGGCAACAGGTCGTTGCCGGACTGCACATCATCAAACCTTCCACTAAATTTACCGACAATGGCTCCAGTGCTGGTGGAAGTAATGGCGGGGATGCCGGTAACCTGGGGCTGATACCCAACCTCTATTACGTCGCCGACATTGGCAACGATATGAAATTTGGCCTTGGCATCGGCGTCCCCTTTGGTCTGTCCACGGAATATAATGACGATTGGCAAGGTCGTTATCAGGCAGTCAAGTCGTCCGTCGAAGCCATCAACATCAACCCTTCCCTGGCCTTCAAAGTCAACCCGCAATGGTCCATCGGGCTGGGTGCAAACATCCAGTATTTCAAAGCAGAACTGACCAGTGCTGTCGATTTCAGCTCGGTCTGTATTGGTACCCTCGGCGCAGCCAACTGCATAGGATCAGGCCTCGTTACTCCCCAAACTCCGGCTACCGATGGCTTCGCAGACATCACCGGCAGTAGCTGGGGCTTCGGTTATAATCTCGGCGTACTGTTCTCGCCCAGTGAGGCCACCCGCATCGGTCTGGCCTATCGCTCCCAGGTCAAGCAATCGTTGGACGGTGACGCGGACTTTACTTTGCCAGCAGGAACAACGCTCCCACCGCTACTGGCACCGGCTTTTGCCGACACCGGTATTAGCGGCAGCATAGACCTGCCAAGCACGCTGTCTCTGAGTCTGTTCCACCAATTCGATGACACCTGGGCATTGCTGGCAGATATCACCCGCACAGGCTGGAGTAGCTACCAGGAGTTAAGAATCGAATACGACAATGGCAGACCGGCATCTGTGGAGGAAAACAAATGGAAAGACAACAACCGCTACTCAATCGGTGTCAACTTTACCCCCAATCAGACCTGGATCTACCGCGCGGGTATCGCCTATGACGAAACGGTCGTTCCCAGTGCAGAATTGCGCTCAGCACGCATTCCGGGAAATGATCGTACCTGGTTGGCAGTGGGGCTGGGTTACCGGATATCAAACAACCTTGCCATCGACGCTGGCTACGCGCATCTGTTTGTCAAGGACGCAGATATCGATCGCGTAGGAGCGACAGGCGATCTTCTGCGAGGCAGTTACGAAAGTTCGGTGGATATTCTCAGCGCTCAAATCGTCTGGTCACTTTAACTTCACACCAAGCAATACTCTCCGACAAAGAAACAAAAAAAGGGCAGCTCCACAGAGCTGCCCTTTCTATGCATTATCCAGCAACAGGTTTCAAATAAACAAACAAATATCCGACTCACCCGCAAACTCAAAAAATGTCGCGGCTCCCCCGTATTCGATACCGTCCAAAAAATCATCGGGGCTAAAATCGAATAAATCCACCGTCATCTGACAAGCGATCAATTTCACTTCCGCTTCAATACAAAGTTCGCGCAGCTCTTCCAGGCTGGCGACACCTTTGGACTTCATCTTCTGCTTCATCATCATCGTCATCATCGATTGCATGCCCGGCAAAGCCTGCATCAACACAGGCATGGGTACCGGCATGGGCATACCCGGGTTGCCGATAGACGTCACCTTCATATCCATTTTTTTGCGCAGCAACTGCAAACCATAAAATGTACAAAAAATCTGTACCTCGTAACCCAGCGCGGCGGCTGTGGAGGCCAGGATGAAAGGCGGATAAGCCCAGTCAAACGAACCTTTGGTGGCAATAATTGCCAGCTTTTTTTCTGCCATTTCACATATCCTCAAACATCACGACGTTCTACACGTCGGTGTCTTCACCTTTAAGCTTTAACCCTTTTTCATCAAAAAATAGAATTTGCCGCCCTCTTCGCGTGATTCCGTCAACTCGTTACCGGTTTGCTTGGCAAACGCCTCAAAATCTTTCACTGCCCCCGGGTCAGTGGCAATAATATGTAACACCTGACCTGCGCTCATGCCACCCAAAGCCTTTTTTGCACGCAAAATGGGAAGAGGGCAATTCAGGCCCGATGCATCCAGTTCTTGATCAAAATCTGCCATTGTTATGCTCCTTACAATTATTTATTGAGGCGGGTTAAAACACTGTATTAGAATTCAATTGTCAACTTATATTCCAATGTGCGCAGAAAATCAACCTGCCATTTGTCGGCAACGATTAATTTACCTGATTTTTTAGTGGCTATACTGATGACCACTATAGCTAGACTCAACAACGATTCAATACTCAACGCAAAAATGGCCGCAAAAAAACGAACCTTGCTCCACCACCACCTGTCCTACTCTCTAGCGAAGGAAATAATACCTGTAAACAAACAAGAAAATTGTTTGCTCCGACCACTAAACGTTACACTGCCCCATCCCTCATCGATACCCAAGCAAATACACACCCAGTGAATCATTCAACGCTCCCAACACCTTTTCAGCCCCAACTTCTGCTGTTGAGCTGTCTGCTGATTATCAGTCTGATATTGCCCGTCAACGCAATAGCCAGCGACCTGTCTGCCCAATTGCCCGATATTGGTAAAGCGGGTACTTCCGTGCTTTCACCACGCGAGGAACAGCAGCTTGGACGGGAGTTTATGCGCAGCGTACAACACAATCTGAAACTGGTGGATGACCCACCTACCGTAGCCTATTTGCAAGGTCTGGCAGACCAGCTGGTCATCTCGCTACAAGAAAGCCATCAGCCCATCACTGTGTTTTTGGTGGATGATCCTTCTATCAACGCCTTTGCCGGCCCCGGCGGTTATATCGGCATTCACACAGGGCTGTTGCTGGCCGCGCGCAATGAGGGCGAACTGGTTTCTGTGCTGGCACACGAAATTGCGCACGTCACCCAGCGTCATCTGGTGCGGGCATTTGAGGCAAGCAGTCGCCTGAGCCTGCCCACCATGGGTGCCCTGATCGCTGCCATTGTACTTGGGGCCAGTAACCCACAGGTGGGTGAAGCTCTGCTAGCCTCCACAATGGCCAGCAACACGCAGCAGCAACTTGCCCATTCCCGCAGTAACGAGCAGGAAGCAGATAACATTGGTCTCGATCTCATGGTAAGCGCTGCTTACGACCCGCGCGCCATGGTGGCTTTTTTTGAAATACTGCAAAACACGCAACGCTCTACAGAATTTGCTGCGCCGGAATTTATGCGCACTCACCCACTTACTCTGGGTCGCGTGGCCGATGCACGCAACCGTGCCGAACAATATCCTGCCTACACGCCACGCAACAACACTACATTTGAACTCATGCAGGCACGCACCATCACGCTTGGAAAAGAAAACGCCACTGCACCACTCGGTGCCCGCCTGAAGAAATCCGCCTGGACCTATGAAGCAAAAAAATATTTCCGTGCCCTTCAAGCGGCTAAAAACGGTGATTACCCACTAGCCCGCGCTGCACTGAGCCAGCTCACTCGGGAAAATCGCCACCGTGTGCTTTTCCCTTACAGTGCCGCGCAAATTGAGCTTGCCGACAATCGTCCCCGGTCCGCAAAGGAAATCCTGAGTCAGGCACTGACCCTGTTCCCGGGTAATCTGTCACTGATTGAACTTTACGCCAACACTCTGCTACGCTTGGAACAACCGCGCCCGGCTCTGGAGATCCTCAAAGTGGCCCTGCGCAAAAACCCGGAGTATTACCGCCTGTACCAGCCTTACGCCAAAGCCGCCAACGCCCTCCACGAAAAAGCCGAAGCCTATCGGGCACTTGCCGAATGGCAGTACGCGCAAGGGGGACTTTATCAGGCCGTGACCTATCTTGAGCAGGCGCTAAAAACACCGGGATTGCCACCCTACGAGCGCCTGACACTCCAGGCACGCCAGGACATGCTGAAATCAGAAGTTGAGCAATTCAAAGAACCTGCTTCGCAAACAACCGGAGAGCACCTGACAGACACAAAACATTGACGCACTGCCCGAAAAATCATTTTTTTCGCCGCAATGGTTGTGCTCTCTGGTCATTCTGTTATAAAAGTTGGCCGTTTTGTTGTGATTTGGCGCGTAAATTGACAAAGAAGCAATGCTGCCTGGATTACTGAAAAAAAACCGGTAAAACAACTCGGCTGAGGCGCAGCAAAAAATAAAACAGCAACAAAATAACGTAAATAAAACAACAGTTAGAAGGAGGAAGCAGCGATGCAAAAAACCGCAAAAAATCCCCGGGTGACGGTCGGTGCCCTGGTGATCATGCTAGGCAGTTTTGCAATTGCCCCAGGGGTTGCCAGCGCAGCAGAAATGTCAGCCGTGGAGGAAGGTAAAAAAATCGCCTTTCACCGCAAAAAAGGTAACTGTCTGGCATGTCACAAAATTGCCGGTGGCTCTCTGGCGGGTAACATCGGCCCTGCACTGGTCAACATGAAAGCGCGTTTTGCCGACAAGGCAAAATTACGTGCGAAAATTTATGATGCCACCGCTAGCAGCCCCAACACTATTATGCCTCCTTTTGGTAAGCATAAAATTCTCACCAAGAGTGAGCTGGATAAGGTTGTCGAATTTATCTACACCTTGTAATCGCTCACATATTCAAATTTAAAAAAGCTAGAAGGAGACACCACCATCATGAAACGTAGAACCTTCCTGAAAGGTACAGTTGCCAGTGGAATGTTGAGCGTTGCCGCAAGTGCTGGCTTGCTGACGCCCCGCAGGGTACTGGCTGCATGGCCAGAAACTGCATTCACCGCCAAAAGCATTGATGATGCTCTCGACACATTACTCGGCGATACTACTCTCGCAACAAGTGGCGACATCAAAATCAAGGCTCCCGAAATCGCAGAAAACGGCGCTGTGGTTCCAATCACCATATCAACCGGTATGGCTGCGGAATCCATCAGCGTCCTGATCGCTAAAAACCCTTCACCTTTGGCCTGTAGTTTTGCTCTGGGCGGTAGCACTCTGGGGTTTGTCTCAACTCGCGTAAAAATGGGGGAAACATCTGACCTGATTGCCGTCGTTAAATCCGGCGGAAAACTGTATAGCGCGAAAAAGACAGTCAAAGTCACCATCGGTGGCTGCGGTGGTTAACCGCACCCGACTCGTTACCACTATTGATATTAGAGGATAAATAACATGGCCAAAAAGAAGATTCGTATTCGCGCCAAAATGAAAGGCGATGTCGCTGAGGTCAAAACCCTGATGAGCCATCCCATGGAAACCGGCTTCCGGAAAAATAAAAAGACCGGTAAAAAAATCCCCCCCCACTTTATCAAGGAAGTTATCTGTGAGCACAAAGGGAATAAAGTCCTGGTCGCATCCTGGGGAGTGGCCGTATCCAAGAACCCCTACTTGTCATTCAAATTCAAGGGGGCTGCCAAGGGTGACACAATCACCATCAGCTGGAATGACAATACGGGCGAAAGTGCAACTGCTGACGCAAAAATCAGCTAACATTGGCCGATAAATACAATAAGCTGTTGTCTGCCATTTGTACAAGTTGCAGCAATAGATGGATGGAGGAGCAATAATGAAAAAACTGCTTTTGATCACTGCAGCAAT
Source organism: Gammaproteobacteria bacterium (assembly GCA_021648485.1). Lineage (GTDB taxonomy): Bacteria > Pseudomonadota > Gammaproteobacteria > SZUA-152 > SZUA-152 > SZUA-152. Next base: position 6,870 of record JAKISS010000038.1, on the reverse strand, counting down.
CAGCGTCCTTGGCGCACCGCTGGTCAGTCAAGCAAGTCCTGAAGACGACTTGAAGGTATTTAGGGGATACTTTATGGAACGTTTTCCCAATGTTCCCTTGGAGGAGTTTGCCAATGGCGTATACGCCATTGATCCAGCCTCCCGCGAGCAATGGGAAGCCATTGAAGAATTCCCTCCTTATGAAATTGCCGTTGATGAAGGTGAAGAGCTTTTTAATACACCTTTTAAAAATGGCAAAACCTATGCCAGCTGTTTCCGTAACGGCGGTATTGGCGTAAAAAGTGATTACCCTTACTACGACACTGAAAAAGGCCAGGTAGAAACGCTGGAATCGGCAATCAACGCATGTCGCACTAAAAATGGTGAAAAACCGCTGAAGTGGAAACAGGGAGACATCGCTTCTTTAGCAGCATATATGGCTTATACCACTCGCGGCCAAACCATTGACATTAAAATCCCTCACGACCAGCGTGCGGTGGATGCCTATGAAGATGGCAAGCGCTCTTACTACGCCCGCCGTGGTCAGCTGAACATGTCGTGTGCGCACTGCCATGTAGACAACTCGGGTAACAAGATCCGTGCGGATCTCCTGTCACCCGCATTGGGGCATTTATCGCATTTCCCGGTTTACCGGTCAAAATGGGGGAATTTGGGTACCACACACCGTCGCTTTGCGGGCTGTAACAAGCAGGTTCGCGCCCTGCCTTTTAAAGCGCAAAGCCCACAATACAGTAACCTTGAATACTTCCTTACTTACATGAGTAACGGTATTCCCTGGAACGGCCCAGGCGCACGTAAATAGCATTTTGGCTTCTCTTGCCAATGGTTTTCTGACACGTTAAGAAAATAAAGCCCGATGAACTAATCACTCATCGGGCTTTTTTTTGAAAAATCTATAAACAACAAAATATGCCCTATAAATAATATTTATCGGGGTAAAACTCCATGTAATTAGCATAGCAACAGGGAGTAAACTACCTCTTAAGTGATAAGTATTACGCCTTGTTTTGTGTGTAGAATGATAAATACTACTTACCATGAAACGGTGACAGGCCCATTCCCGTAAATAATAAATGCCATACGTAAAGCAACATAACTACCCACCAGCTGTGTACGAAACCCGCCGCACTGGTGAATAAAAAGCACAAATAGCCTTGGAGCCTTTGAATGAATATCTCTCGCCGGGAATTTTTGCAAATGTTGGCCGTTGCCAGCGCGACAGGCATCTCGTTACCTGGGCAGGCTGTAGCGAAAAAACAGGCTGCTGAAAAAAAATTATATGACCTCCCGGCCTTTGGCAATGTATCACTGCTCCATTTCACTGACTGCCACGCGCAGCTTATGCCCATCTGGTTTCGTGAACCCGACATCAACATTGGCATTGCTGGCATGAAAGGCAAAGCCCCTCATCTGGTAGGTAAACATTTTCTGGCTCGCTACGGTATTAATCCAAACACCCCGCAGGCGCATGCTTTCACTTATCTGAATTTTGTAGAAGCCGCAAAACAATACGGCAAAGTAGGTGGTTTTGCACACCTGGCTACACTGATTAAACATATTCGCTCACAACGCCCAGAGTCACTACTATTGGATGGCGGAGATACCTGGCAGGGCTCCGCCACCTCGCTGTGGACCAACGGACAGGACATGGTTGATGCCACTAAATTATTAGGTGTTGATGCCATGACCGGGCACTGGGAATTTACCTACGGTGCTGACCGCGTCAAAGAAATCATCGAAAAAGATCTCAATGGCCACATGGATTTCCTTGCGCAAAACATTATCGACAATCAGTGGGAAGAAGACGTTTTCAAATCTTACGTCATCAAGGAAATTAACGGTGTACCCACTGCCATCATTGGTCAGGCCTTTCCCTACACACCCATCGCCAATCCACGTTACATGATACCTGACTGGAACTTCGGCATTCGTGATGACAAGATGCAAAAAACCGTGGATGCCGCACGCACTGACGGCGCACAAGTCGTGGTTCTGCTCTCTCACAACGGCATGGATGTTGACCTGAAAATGGCCAGCCGTGTACGTGGCATAGATGCCATCATGGGTGGCCACACACATGATGCCGTACCCGAACCTGTGGAAGTAAAAAATGTCGGAGGCATTACACTGGTCATTAATTCCGGTTCCAATGGAAAATTTCTTAGCGTGTTGGATTTTGACGTACGCAAAGGCAAGGTACAGGGTTATCGCTACAGTCTGTTACCGATTTTTTCCAACCTGCTGGAGCCCGATGCCACCATGGCCGCACATATCACCAACGTCCGCAAACCCTTTAAAGCAAAACTGGAAGAAAAACTGGGGGTGGCTGATGAGCTGCTTTACCGTCGTGGTAATTTCAATGGCTCATTTGATCAATTGATTCTGGATGCACTGATCGATGCACAGGATGCTGACATCGCTTTCTCACCCGGCTTCCGCTGGGGCGTCAGTGTCTTGCCCGGTGAACCCATCACCTTTGAGCACGTAATGACACAAACCGCCATCACCTATCCCACCGTTACCCTCAATCAGATAACCGGGGAAAACATCAAACTGATACTGGAAGATGTGGCAGACAATCTTTTCAATACTGACCCCTATTATCAGCAGGGGGGTGACATGGTGCGTGTGGGCGGGCTGAAATTCAGCATTGATCCCACCAAAACTATCGGCCATCGTATTACTGATATGGAAGTTAATGACAAGCCATTAAAAGCCAGTAAAAAATACCGTGTCGCTGGCTGGGCCAGCGTGGAACCCAATCGCGAAGGCCGCCCCGCCTGGGACGTGGTTGCTGATTACATCCGTAAACAGGACACCGTGAAAGTCAACAAACTGAATATTCCCAACATCAAGGGCATCAAAAATAACCCCGGGCTGGATTGAATCTGGTACTCCATTCATATGACAAACTGACAATCAATACAATCGACGTAACATGTAATAGCCAGCCATAAACGCCAACACTGCCGGAGCCAATGCACTCAGTATCGGATTAAAATTAAATACCAGCCCCATGTAAGTGAACATTTGATTGAGAATGTGAAACCCCACACCCGCGAGCGTACCCACCAGAATACGATGTCCTACCCCCACCGAACGCAAGGGGCCAAACACAAAGGGAATAGAGATAAACACCATTACTGCCGTCACCAAAGGTGCAACCACCTTGCCCCACAAGGCCTGCTCGTAAACGGCTGCATCGAGGCCATTATCTTTCAGATACTGCACATACTCGTACAAACCCAAAATCGACAGCGTATTAGGTTTAACAGTCACAACATTTAACAAATCCGGGCTCAGGTTAGTCTGCCAGGGTGCCTCTTCAGTCCGTGAGGAAGTCACGCCCTGCTCGCTGATATCGCTGCTCAGCACCTTCTGTAACACCCAGCCACCATTACGATAAACCGCCGAATCAGCCCGCACCAGTTTGACCAGACGGTGCATGGCATCACGTTCAAAAATATAAACCTGCCCCAAACGTTCACCCGGCAAAATATGGCGTACATTCACAAAACTGTTGCCATCCCGCGCCCACAACCCCTCCTTCCCTCGCAAGGTCAGCTTGTCTGACATGGCAACGGAACGCAGTGTCTGCGCATAACGTTCTGCGGCGGGAGCCACACCTTCACCAATGACTATCGTCAACACCACAAACAGCAAGCCGATTTTCATCACCGAGCCAATAATGCGTGTCAGCGACACACCCGCCGCACGTATCGCCACCAGCTCGCTGTTACTGGCCAAAATACCCAGGCCAATTGTCGTACCCAGCAAGGCACAAATGGGAAAGAGCTGATACGCCAAACGAGGCACCGTCAACAACACATATTGAAAAGCCTGCCAGGTACCATAATTCCCTTTGCCAATTTGTCTCGCTTCATCCATGAAGGCAAAAAAAGTAAATAACGTCAGCAACACCCCCATCACCAACAACGTGCTGAAACCCACACTTTTTGCGATATAACGATCCAGTATCTGCATGGCTATCGACCCACCGATGCAGGCTCACGCCGCAACAATCGGCTCCACAGCCAGCGGGCACCCCAATAACGCACTCCCAGCACAACTACTAGCATCAATAACAATACATGCACCCACCACAGGCCCACAGCGGGTGAAACCACTCCGCGCTGCACCCAGGACATCGCCACGCCAAGACTGTTGTAATACGTGACAAACACCAGAATAGCGATAAACAGTTTGGCGAACCGCCCCTGTCGCGGTGATGTGCGACTCAATAACACTGCCAATACCGCCAGCAACACCGTTGCCAATGGCATGGCAAAACGCCACTGTAACTCCGCCTGATCAGACAGTCGTGCCGAACCCCATAAATCACTACTCGGAATAGCCCAATGTGTCCGCCGCAAAGGTGCCGCCTCCAACTCCTGCAAACGCACCGCACTTTTTTCGTATTGATGGATTTTGAAATTAACACTGCCCGGCAGCCCCTGATAACGATAACCCTCCACCAGCACCAAATAACGAACCCCTGTAACCGGATCAACCTGCTGATAACCACTGCGTGCCGAAAAAATATCCATCTGTCCATCTGCCCTGCGCACCTGGATGAAAACATTGCGCAACCGGGTCTTGTCATCCGACAGGCTTTCCACATAAAACACCTGATCACCACTGCCAATCTTATTAAACTGCCCCGCCGCCACCGCCTCAAAAGCGGTACCGGACTGCGCCTGCTCCCGCACCTGCAACGCCTTTTCATGTGCCCAGGGCGTGCCCCAGAACGACAAACCCGTCACCAACACACTGCACACCAAGGCAATCAAACTGACCGTCGTCAGCACCCTCGCCGGGCCAATACCACAAGCTGCCATAGCCGTCATTTCACTGTCTTTGTACAACCGACCAAATGCCAACAGCACCGCCACAAACAAACTGAAAGGCAGCATCACACTCAACGACGTAATCGTGCGCAAAAACAGCATCTCGGCAACAATCTCACCCGAAATCTCACCTGCTGAAGCATCCGCCAAATACAGCGCAAAATACCGCCCCATAAAAATCAGCAGCAACACTACCAGTACAGCCAGAAAAGTGTGCAGGACTTCCCGCACCAGGTAACGATCAATAATCACTTTTTATCTTAGAGTCCGTAGAATGCCGATATCAGATCCGTATAGTACACCGATTCAGATGTAGCCTCCGCCATCTGTGCTCGTGCCATCGTCCCAGGCTTCCAGTACACTTGACAACAAATTTGCAATAGCCTGACTATTGTCTGCCAGACTTGCACCCCTGCATTCATTCATAACATTCACATACAGGTAATCAACACCATGGAATTCAGCGTAAAAAGCGGTAGCCCGGTCAAACAGCGTTCAGCCTGTGTCGTGGTCGGCGTATTCGAGCCCCGACGCCTCAGCCCCGCCGCAGAAAGTCTCGATGAGGCCAGTGGCGGCCACCTGTCGGCTCTGCTGCGACGCGGCGACATCGAAGGCCACATCGGCCAAACGCTATTACTGCATCATGTGCCCAAAGTACTGGCCGAACGTGTATTACTGGTCGGCTGCGGCAAAGAACGGGAAGTGGGTGACAAGGAATATCAGCGTATCGTCAGCGCCGCAGTTACCCACCTCAACGACACAGGCTCCATGGAATGCGCCGACTACCTCACCGAAATCAGCGTCAAAGGCCGTGACTTGCACTGGAAAGTCCGCAATACCGTAGAAGTCACACGCGGAGCCCTGCACCGCACCGACCAGCTCAAATCCCAAAAAGATGACCTGCGCCGCCCCCTGCGCAAACTCACCCTCATGGTGCCCAAACGCAGCGATCTGCCCAATGGCGAGGCGGCGGTACGCGAAGGCGAAGCAATCGCCGAAGGTGTGATGCTGGCCAAATCGCTGGGCGACCTGCCCGGCAATATTTGCACACCAACCTATCTCGCCAAACAGGCTCGCGCCATGGCGAAAAAATACACGCCACTCAAAGTCTCGGTGCTGGAAAAAGCACAAATGGAAAAACTGGGCATGGGAGCCCTGCTCTCCGTCAGCGCCGGTTCCTCCGAAGCGCCAAAATTCATCATCGCCGAATACAAAGGCGGCAAAACCAAAGAAAAACCCATTGTACTGGTGGGCAAAGGCATCACCTTTGATACCGGCGGCATCTCCATCAAACCCTCCGCCACCATGGACGAAATGAAATACGACATGTGCGGAGCCGCCAGCGTACTGGGCACACTCACCGCCTGCGCCGAATTACAACTGAAATGCAACGTCATCGGACTCGTGCCATCCTGCGACAACATGCCTAGCGGCGAAGCGACCAAACCCGGCGACATCGTGACCAGCATGTCCGGGCAAACCATCGAAGTGCTCAACACCGACGCCGAAGGCCGACTGATACTGTGTGACGCACTCACCTACAGCGAACGTTTTGACCCCGATGTCGTCGTGGATATCGCTACCCTTACCGGAGCCTGCATTGTCGCCCTCGGCCACCACGCCAGCGCCGTCATGGGCAACCATCCCCCGCTGGTGCATGAACTGCTGAATGCCGGTAAGACCAGTGGTGACCGCGCCTGGGAACTGCCGCTATGGAATGAATACGACGAACAACTGAAAAGCAACTTTGCCGACATCCCCAACATCGGCAGCGGACGCGATGCTGGCAGCATCACCGCCGGTTGTTTTCTCGCACGTTTCACCAAAAAATATCACTGGGCACATTTGGACATCGCAGGCACGGCCTGGGTAAGTGGTGCCAAAAAAGGCGCGACCGGTCGTCCCGTCCCCCTGTTAACGCAATTCCTTATCGACCGCTGCAAAACCAAAAGTACGAGCAAGAAATAACCCATGACCAACGTTGATTTTTACATCCTCGCCAACAGCACCCGTGAACGTATTG
>JAKISS010000037.1 GCA_021648485.1 Gammaproteobacteria bacterium | reverse complement strand
AGAGCAGCAATAATATCTATCGTTACAATGAATTTTTCAATACCATAGGTGGCATTGGCCTCAGGGACGGTGATTCCAATCAGATTTATGGTAATTCTTGGAGCGATGAGGAAAATACAGCAAACCCAAACAGACGACAAGATGTATCGATAGCCATAAAGGGGCAGTACAATCTTATTGCCAACAACGTGTTTAATGTGCCAAGAGCCAGGGGAGCGATCTCGGAAAATCGGTGGGGTACACGCAAATTTAGAAGTGGAACAAATACGACTTCTCGAACGGGTTATAATTTAATTGCGAACAACACAATCATCGCGACGAGACCGGGTACCCCAGCGATCTCGGTCGGCAGGAATGGGGGGGAGTTTGATGTTACTGGCGGCTCCGCAAGACCAATTATAGGAAGCGTCTATATAAACAATATCATTATGGGTGGCGCCAAGCTTTTTGGTTATCAAGATAGTTTTGTCGACCCACAGAGTGGTCAGACTAGATTTAATGATGTTATCATTGAAAACAATCTCTTTTATCCCACCGAAAATGCGACCTTAGGCGAAGGCTTTTCTGTTGGTCAAAACTCTCAGGGAAACCCGCAATTGGGTAGTGATTATCGTCCAACCACGAATAGCTCGCGAGTCATTGATAAAGGCAACTCGGTAGTTTTGAATATTAGGCAAGACACCCGGTCTAAATTTAAAAATGTCAACGTCGCTATCGATATAGATGTCGATTATTTAGGTGCCAAGCGACGCGTTGGTTCTTCTCCTGATATTGGAGCTATTGAGTTTGTTGGGGAAGGAGAAAATCTCGCCGACTAATATGGCTTTAGCTGGTAACCGTGTTGCGGAAGATGTGGCTAGCGGCGTGATTGTAGGTACGGTGAAAACCACCGATCCCGATGTTGGAGAGATATTTAGTTACATGCCTCTGCATTTAATTCATGCTAGACCATAGATTGAGCGGATAATTTCCATTATACCGCCAAATGTTGATAAAAAACGAACCAGCTGAGCCAAGTGCAGAGGCATGTTAAGTTAAGGAATATTGTTAATAATATCATCTTGTTACAGCAGGAAGGGTGCGTTGTGCGAACCATGTAATTGTATTGTCCCGTAATTGTTCTTACACAGTTTTTACGGGCGAACTTGAGTAATTGGTGCGCACAGCGACCTAAATAAAGCGATTTCATGCAATGTCATTACATACGGGGCAGGTGTTGTCTACGATGGAAATCAAAAATCAGAACGTTTAATAGCAACCACAAAAAGGAAGGATAAATCAATGGCTTGTCGCTTAAACTTAATGACATTAGTTGTGCTCCCTTGCTTTGCTGACAGGGTAAATATCATATCGGGTATTTTTCGACTGCACATTTCCACTGGGCTTACTGTCACCCACAGGCGGTGCCCCTTTGGGACGTTTGACCACGACACGTTTCAATGCGCATTGTCGCGCAGCCTGTAGCAGCAAACCGGCATCGTCATCATCACCCACCAGTGCCCGCAGGGCGCGCATTTCTTTTTTCACCAGGGCACTTTTGCTGCGGTGCGGGTACATGGGGTCGAGGTAGACGACTTCGGGCCGGTTGACTGTATTTTCTTTAGCGTGTTGTTGTAACCATTCGATGGCGTTGGCCCGCACAAGGCGCAGTTGTTGTTCGGCGATGGTAGACAGTTCAGGTTCGGCGGCCAGTCTTTGCAGGCCGTCTTCGAGCAGCGCGGCGAGGATGGGGGAACGTTCGATCATGGTGACGTGTGCGCCAAGGCTGGCAAGGATGAAGGCGTCACGCCCCAGTCCGGCGGTGGCGTCTACGATGGTGGGGTTGTTGCCGTGTTTCATGCCGATGGCTTTGGCGAGGGCTTGTCCTCGACCACCGCCAAACTGGCGTCGATGGCCGAGTTTTCCGTGTACAAAGTCGATGTGTACGTTGCCTTTGAAATCATCGGCTGTGCTGGCGAGGCCGAGGGTTTTTGTGTTGTCTTGCGGGCTTACGCTGAATAACGACAGGTAAAAATGAAATGTGCTGCATGAGCCCGGTGTAGACAGATCACAAACGGGCAATTGCAGTTGTCGGGCCAGTGACCGTAAGCGGGCTTGCGTCGTTGAATCCTGTTGCGCAGAGGTTGCAATCACGATGTTTTTTGGTGTTGTGCTCAGGCAGGGAATCCCCGGGCCTGTACTTCCTGTTTGGCTTGCAGGGCGAGCAAAGCCATTTGCAGGTCTTTTTCCCAGTCATAACTTTGTGCTGGCGAGATGGCTTGCGGAGCTTGTACATTGTCCATCGCGTTGTGCGCATAAATATGTACGTGGCGCGTTTCTTCGATGGAGGGCGTCATGTCAGGCCAGATGTTGTGCAGAATGTCTTTGGGTCGAACGACTTCCCAGCTGTCGATGAGTCGATAATCATCGGCCAGTGTGGCGAGCATTTCATCGCTGCCGGTTTGGCGCTGTTGGGTGGTGGGGTCAACATGTTCGGTAAAAATATAAATGAGCAATCCGGTTTTGCGTTGAACGAGTACTTCACTGGGATTGCTGTGCGCGGGAGGCCAGGAGACCAGTGCGGCATCAAAGGTTAACTGCGCCAGCGGTTCGTCGCTGTAGCGAAAGTGTTCAGCGTCAAAAAACGACGTAATCTGGTTGGGTTTGCTGTCAGGGACGTGATTTTTCAGGCCTCGCAGTTCAATTCCCTCGCGGCCAAGCAGGCTGCCAATAAAACCATTGCCGGGGTAGATGTCACAAACGACCGGGTTATCGGCAAGTTGCCGCACATAAAAGGCGATTTTCTGCATTTCTTCACGCAGGGGATAAAAAGGTGCGACGGTGGTGCTGAATTTTTCCGGATCACGGTCCGGGTTGCTGAAAATCAGGTTGTGCAGAGGCAGGTCTTTGATACGCGCATCAAAAGACAGGTTATTGTTCCAGGCGTGGTGCTTTTTCTCCTGGAAGGCAATAATGCGGTTGAACATGTCTTCGGTGAACGATTCCATGTTACGCAGGGGTTCATATTTATTGGGCATATTCATATTGGGATTGGCTTAGTAGGTACAGTTGACGGCTGGGAGGTTGCCGGGTCTATCCCCGGCACGACAGGTCGCCAAGTGTAATGGCCCCGTGTGATCCTGGCAACCTCGTGTTTTTTTGGGGCGGATGGCGATTGTCTGTTTTGGGAGAGGGGACAATCGGCCGTGCGGCTGACCAATCCGGTTTTTTAGGCTTGATATAAGAGTGTATACAAGGTCATGGTGGAACCGCTGCGCTTGTTCCACCCTACGGTTTTACTCTGTGTTGATATAGAACGGCACAAAAAAATCGATGAATACCCCCCCACCCTCACCTTTTTATCCAGGGTAGGGCGGAACAAGCGCAGCGGTTCCACCAGGTGACAATGAGGACTTCCAGCCGCACACCATAACTGATGAATTTATGCCATCATTAACTTCAAAACAGTAGGGATATTGATTTCAGCGGTGGTGTCAATATTGAGGGCATATTGTTTTTCATCATTGTCTAACAGTTGTTGTTTACTTAACTGTTTTTCCAGAACCTGTAGATCGGCTTCAGAGGCGTCGGTACCCTGTTGTTCGCGTTGTTGAATACGCTGGCGCATGATCTCCGGTGTTGTATGGCAATCCAGAATGTGGAAGTGGCATTTTAATTCTTGCGCCAATGCGCGAAACAGCTCTCGTTGCGCGTGTTGCAGAAACGTGGCATCCACAATGACTGAAAACCCATTGGTGAGACAGGTTTTCGCCAGTGTGTATAGCTGCTCATAAGTGGCATGTGTTGCTTCCTGTTGGTAAATGCCTGTCTCAATTTTTGAATGACTGCGGGTTGTTTCGTCAAGTCTAAACAAGCGTTTACGTTCGACATCAGAACGCAGGTGGATTAGCTCGGTATTCAGGGCCAGTTGTCGTGCAAGGTAGCTTTTTCCTGAGCCCGACAGGCCTCGGGTGATCACCAGGTTCACAGGGGAGGTGTGTGTGTAATTTTCGGCAAGCTGAATATAGTTATGTATTTCTGCAAGGCCGTTTTTTGTTTCATCCGGTTTGAATGTGCTGGAAATCTGTGCAAGTCGCAGACTGGCAACTTTGGCGCGTACCATGGCACGATAAACCTGATAAAAGCGTAATGTGGCCAGGCCATCGTAATCACCGGTGAGAGAAAGATAACGATTGAGTAATTGCCGGGACAGTTTTTTTTGCTGGTGATCATCCAGGTCCATGAGTAAAAATGCCAATTCACTCATGACATCAATCCAGCGCAGGTTGGCATTAAACTCAATACCGTCGAAAGGGACAACCTGATCGTTCCAAAGGACGATATTGCGCAAGTGCAGGTCACCATGGCATTCACGGATAAAACCTGCCTGTTGACGATGCTGGAAGGTTAATTGTAATTTTTCATGTTGTGTTTGTGACCATTGCTGCAAATCTTTACAGGTTTTGTGAATGTTATTTACATTCTGCGTATTGGCAAGAGTCTGTTCCAGTTGCTCAAAGTTTTCTTGCACGGGCTGTTTGATGGCATCAGGCGTTCCAAAGCAAGTCTCTGCTCCGGCAATGGCAATTTGCTGATGGAATCTGGCGAGCACAGTTGCGGTCTCGTCGATAACCGGTAAGGTGAGTGCATCGTGAGTCAGTAATTCATCAAAAGTTTTTTGTGGATCAAACTGGCGCATTTTCACGGCATATTCAAACGCATTTCCTGTGCCATCAATATGCGGTGTATCAGGTGTTCCGCAAACAGGGACAACGGCCAGGTAGAGTTGTGGCGCAAGGCGTCGGTTAATGCGCAGCTCTTCTTCGCAATAAAAGCGGCGTTTTTCCAACGTGGAAAAATCAAGAAAACCGAAGTCCACGGGTTTTTTGATTTTATAGACATAGTCGCCGGTCAGCAGCACCCAGGAAATGTGGGTTTCAAACAGGGTGATGGGTTCAACCGTATGTGAATAGGCTTCCGCCCGTTGCAATGCGGTGATCAGGCGTTGGGATTTGTCAATTGATGCAATGACCGACACGGTGTGTGCTCCTGATTGGTTGACCACTTATGCCAATAGCATAGCAAAACCGGGGTTGCAAGGCGCACTGAAAATAGTGTGTTTTCTTTATCAGTGCTGTTATCCCGTCCATGCCATAGGGTCACACTATCCCGAAGATTGTGGAAACCACTGGATTTCGGTATGCGTCAGTATAATGGAGAGGGGTTAACGGGACAGCACGGGTCTGTTTTATACGGGATTGCGCTGAGTAATGTGAGGTACAATAGGCGCACATGTTTGGTTTACGCAAAAAACACCCGAAAAGAAAGAAACAACGACGTACCGGGAAAAGGCGGCGAAAGGGTGTGTCTGTACGTAACAGGCTGCTTCGATGGCCGGTTTTATTGTCTTTGTTGGTGGCGGGTGTGGTGCCGTTCCTTGTTTATGTACTTTATCTTGATGCACAGGTACAAACCCAGTTTGAAGGCAAACGCTGGGCCTTGCCTGCCCATGTGTATGCGCGGGCATTGGAACTGTATCCCGATCAGGCATTAACAGCCGGGCAGTTTGCGACTGAGTTGAAAATGCTGGGTTATCGTGAGCTGTCCAGACCGCAGATACCGGGGAGTTATGTTCGTCTGGGCAATGCCTTTGTGCTGACAACACGGGCCTTTCAATTTTGGGATGGTGACGAAAAGAGTCAGTCTTTGCGTATGGAATTCTCAGCGGACAAGCTGTTGGGCATCTGGCAAGCCAATACAGGGGATTCTGTGGATCTGCTGCGTCTTGACCCTCCGCTTATCGGTAATATTTATCCTTCTCATCGGGAGGACCGTATTCTGGTGCAGATGGACGATGTGCCGCCGTTGCTGATTGATGCCCTGTTGGCGGTGGAAGATCGTGAGTATTTCAGTCATCACGGTGTTTCGCCGCAATCAATATTGCGTGCGTTGTGGGTTAATCTGCGTGCAGGGAAAACGGTGCAGGGTGGTAGTACATTGACTCAGCAGCTGGTGAAGAATTTTTTCCTCACTAACGAGCGCACGCTTTGGCGAAAATTCAATGAGGCCATTATGGCGTTGTTGCTGGAATTTCATTACGACAAAAATGAAATCCTCGAAGCCTATATCAATGAAATTTATCTGGGTCAGGACGGGCGTCGTGCGATTCACGGCTTTGGTCTGGCCAGCCAGTTTTATTTTGGCCAGCCACTGAAAAAACTGGCACCGGAACAGATTGCCTTGTTGGTGGCGTTGGTGAAAGGGCCGTCGTATTACGATCCCCGTCGGCGCAGCGCGCGCGCGCTTGAGCGACGCAATCTGGTTTTACATTTGTTGGCAGAGCAGGGCAGGCTTGACCCGGAGATTGCACAGCGCGCCAGTGCAGATGCATCCACGGTGCTGCCACAAAACTCCACGCGGGTGTCACGGGTTCCGGCATTTATTGATCTGGTGCGCCGACAGTTGAAGCGTGATTACAGCGATACCGATCTCAATTCCGAAGGGCTGCGTATTTTTACCACCCTCGATCCCATTGTACAGCGGGCTACGGAACAGGCTGTCAGTTTACAGTTAGACCGTTTGCAGCGGGAAGGTGTGGATGCTGACATTCAGGGTGCGGCGGTAGTGGCGAATGTCAACGACGGCGAAATACAGGCTGTGGTGGGTGGGCGTGATCCGCGTTTTGCCGGTTTTAACCGTGCGCTGGATGCAGTACGCCCCATTGGCTCGTTGATCAAGCCCGCAGTGTATCTCACCGCATTGATGCATGCGGAACAGTACACCCTGGCCAGCCTGCTGGATGACGGCCCGCTGGATGTGGATATGGGCGGGGGTGAACACTGGCAGCCGCAAAACTTTGATCATCAAAACCATGGCATCAGTTATGCGGGCAAAGATCATCAGGTATTACTGAATAATGCGCTGGTGCATTCTTACAATATTGCCACCGCACGACTGGGCATGACTTTGGGTGTGCCAACCGTGATCGAAACCTTGCGTGGGCTGGGTGCGGAGCGCCCACTCACAGAATATCCGTCATTATTACTGGGTGCGGCAAATTTTTCTCCGCTGGATGTGACGCAGATGTATCACACTCTCGCAGCAGGTGGTTTTCGTACGCCGTTGCGTGCCATTCGTGCTGTGTTAACGGCTGACGGTCAGCCTTTGCAACGTTATCCTTTGTCAGTGACACGCGCTTTTGACAATAAATCTGTGTATCTGCTGAACAATGCTTTACGGGCAGTGACGCGTGAAGGCACGGGGCAAAATTTACAATATTATTTACCTGAAGGAATGGTGGTGGCAGGTAAAACCGGCACTAGTGACGAGCTGCGTGACAGCTGGTTTGCCGGTTTCAGTGAATCTCATGTTGCCGCAGTATGGCTGGGGCTGGATGACAATCGCCCCGCCGGACTGACCGGTTCCCGGGGAGCATTGCGTGTATGGGGAAATATTCTTTCTCGACTGGACACGGCCAGCCTGCCCGTTGGTGACCTGCCCGCAGGCATAGAAATGGTGTGGATTGACCGGCGGAACGGTTTATCCAGTGACGATGATTGCCCTTATGCTGTGCAGTTGCCATTTATTATCGACACGCAACCTGCCGGGCAAAGTGCTTGTGAGTTTGATGCACAGAATGAGTGATAACAATGATTGATACAGAAAATAAAAATAACGTATATGCCCTGCAAATGTTACTGGCATTATGGCTGGCCGCACTGGTGTTGACGGGATGTGCAGGTGGCTCAGTTGTTTCCGGGCTGGAGCCTGCTTCGGAAGACATGGGGGCTACTCAGGATGCTGGTCGTGCGGTGTCCACGCTTTTAGCCAAAGTTGACACCCAGGAAAGTCAAGCTCAATGGGAACGAGCTGCTGCCTTGTTGGAGCGGGCGTTACGCATCGAACCGCGCAATGCAGAACTCTGGCACCGGCTGGCGAAAGTTCGTTTGCAACAAGGGCGTTATGGTATGGCGGAAAGTCTGGCGCAAAAATCCAATACTCTGGCCAAAGATAACGAAGCACTTAAACGACGCAATGCCGAGCTGATTGAAATTGCGCGACGTGCGGTTGGGGCAGGTTAAGGGATGTTCTTGCATGCGCGTCCCGAAGAGACCGTTATGCTGCAACTGCTATAAACTGTTGCAGCATAACGGTAAGGGTATCCACTATCGAAGTGCAGATGTCATAGACATATCTTGAAAAAAAAGGCCGGGAGCCGATTTTATGTTGTTACATGTACTGACTTAACTTAATACCTGATGGGGGGAATAGGCAACCAAGGGGGGCTAATTGTTCTAGTGTGACAAGTGGATAGCGCCGCCTGGTGCAAATAGACTGCCCAGTGTTTAAAATCGTGGGCGGCATCAATATTAACAATAAAAGGAATATTGGCTCTGGTGTTTTTCTGCAATCGGGGTTTTACATTCCAGCATTTCGTCAGTGTCTTCCCGTTTTCTCCCGGAAGTATGCCTATGGTGCTGCTTCCGAACTGAACTACATTGAGTTCAGGGGTGTATGCGCGGTAACTTGTTAAATCAACATCATTATATTTAATACACAAGCGTGCGGATTTCAGTGCATATCCTGGAAAATCAGGATCAGCAAATGTATCGTTGACATCTTCATCGTGCCATCGATAGTTTCCGGGATCCAGATTCATAACCTGCCGTGTACTGAGATCGCAGCGTCCACCCGGGGCAGGCAACCTGGAAGATAAGGAAAAAGATTCGGTAAGATTCTTTTCCGCATTGCCACGTTCGATAGTCATTGCGCTACGTTTAACTGCGCTGTTATTGGTAGAGTCTTTAAAGGGCTTTGCGACGTCACCACCAGCGTTTGCAATACCTATGCTGACAATGGGTAGTGAGATACAAACAATGCTGCCAAGTATAGAACGAAATGTAGTCATGGAAATTTCCTTTTCCTTAACGGATGTATACAGACTGTTTTATGGCCCCGTTTCATTAACGGGGTTTTTTTAGAAACGTGATTTTTTGATCAAGTTCTAAACATCCTGAGTGTGGTAGTTTCATTCAGATAATCAATGTTTGTGAAGCGGTTTTTTTACGGTAATATTCACACATTATGGATATGAAGTATTTTTCTTTACACTGCTTTTCATGGGCTTCCAAGTCTCATGTAACCCGTAGTTACCAACCTGTACGTACAAAAATTAATCCGGTTCGGAATGTTTTGAGCTCACTGTCAAGACTGTGGTTGTAACAGGTGTTCCATTAAAGTAAAGGCTTCCGGGCTGGCCCATTCTCTTACGCCGACAATCTTCGCCAGAAGTACACCATTGCGGTCAATAAGATAACTCACGGGGATGGCCGATACGTTGTAACGTTCACTCACTGTATTGTCCGGGTCAAGCAGAATGGGAAAGCTGAGATTAACTTTGTTAATAAAAGTTTCCACACGTTTGCGCTTTCCGGCATCATCATTGGATACTCCCAACACTACAAGACCTGCATCTTTATATTGTTGCCAGAGTTTCTCCATGTCTGGCATTTCCTGGATACATGGCAGGCACCAGGTTGCCCAGAAATTAAGTAATACCACCTTGCCGCTGAAATCCTGCAAACTTGCTGTAGTACCATCCAGATGTTTTAACGTAAAGTTCAATGCGGGTGTTTTGGTGTCAGAGAATGGTTTTATATTCATTGCAGCAAACGGGTCAGCTGTTACATAGCAAGGCACCAAAAAACATGTTCCACACAACACTAAACGGGAGATCAATTTTTTCATTTTTTATTTCTCACTTTTTTACGGCAAGGCAGCCAGCGTTTCACGCAATTTTCTGCCATCTTTGTAATATTCGTTCATTTTTATTATGCCGGCACCATCGATCACTACGGTTATTCCCATGCTGCCTTTGAAGGTGTCGTGCAATGTTTGATTGCTATCGGCCAACACGGTGAAACCGGCATAACCATTGGACAGTTGCGCTGCGCGGGAAGCCGCTACTGAACCAGTAACATAGTCGATCACCAGAAAACGCACATTCGGGAATTCTGGAATCAATTGGGAACGAATATGTGACATATGACTGTCACAGATCGGGCACCACATCGTAAAATAAAGTACGACGCTATCGGCCAGTGCGAACTCGCTGCTAAGAGTGCGGCTGTTGTTAAGTGTATCCACTGCGGTAAAGTCTGGTGCTGATTGGGTTGGTTGTGAGCCGGTGGAGCCGGATACCACTGTTGGACGTTTGTCACTGTCGGAGGGAGTTAGATCATCCGTAACCCCCTGACAGCCTGTTGTGTTAAACAGGATGACCAGCAAACAGGCTGGCAGCCATTTTTTAACGCAATACATAGCTTACCCCCAGTGTCAGAACATCCGTTGTTGGAAAGTTTTCACCCCAGCCATCCTGATCAATGGCATGGGCCCAGGTCGCTTTGAAAACCCAGTCCCGAGCCATGGTGGCATAGGCGGCAGTTAACGCAAACGAGCGTTTTTCAAAGCCGCTGGTGGGGTCAGTACGGCCATTGATTTCGGCTTTCTCTTCCTGTAAACGGGAAAATGCCAGTGTGTACGTTACGGTATCCATGGAATCCAGGAACTGGGTATAACCAAGTGACAGAGTGGCCAGTAAACGGTCACCGAGATTCATGTCATACGGTTCTACATATTTTCCGTATTCACGGTTGACTGATCGTTCAAAATATTTTCCGTAAGAGAGCAGCAGTGCCGTGCTCCAGGGATAAATGGTTTTTTCGATCAGCATATTGCCATCAAGACGGTAAAAGCCGCGTCCGGTGATATCAAAATTATTATCAACATCATCAAAAGATGAAACGCCGGAAGGCAATGTCAACGTGGCACCAAAGTAAGCCGATGGCTTCAGGTCGGCCATTTTTTTTATCTTCCAGACACACGTTACATCATCAAAAGCCTCGTACCATAGATTGATTTTGGTATCACCCAGTCCATTGGTTTGAGTGCTCAGGCCACTATACTGATTATCATTCCAGACATAGGGCATGATGACACTGGCCTGCCAGCGTGATGCGAGACGATGAGCATAAGCAAGGTTCAGGCGATACTGATTCAAATCAGAGTCGGGCGGGTCATTAATGTGATCACCCTCTTTATTCCAGAAACCATCGTACTGTTCAATGTCAATCGAGGTATCAATCATGGCTTGGGATGCTTTGGGTAGCAGTAGCGAGCTGGAAGAACCTCCGCCGCAACAGGAAGCAGAATAAGCCGGTGCGCCGGGAAAAAAAACAGCCCCGGCGATAAGGCAGGTCGTTGTTATTGGTGTGAATTTCATGGAAATCACCACCTGTTACATTGACATGCCTGAACCACCGGGCGTCACAATAAATTTTGCGTAATGGTTGTTGGCATCGTTAGTGGCAGGTAACGCATTGGGTGTTGCGCCATCCGTTGTTTTCTGTTCACCTTCCACTACCAGTCTGACATAGAGCACCGCTTCGGTGCCATCAGTCAAACCATCAATGTTATTGGCCACCCATTGACCGCTATGGCCATGTCCGCCATGGTCCGTAGCCGTCACCCAATTAATGGCATCGGTTGAAACTTCCACCGACATCGTGACGATGGATAATTCATAATCCATGTCACCACTGTTCAGTGTTGTTCCCGCAGAAACGCCAGGGTAATGCATCATGTTTTCTTTGGCAGCGATGAAAAATTCGAAGCTGTGATTACCTGTCATACCGGTTAACGCATTTTTAAACAGATAATAGGTGCGGGCTTCGGTTTCATTTGTCATACCACCTGTGTTGTCATCTTCCGGGTGATTGCGCACGGCGGCATGCATGGTATTCCCATCATGGTCATTGCCCGTTCCGTTATCTGCTTCATGATTGATGCTGCTGGAAATTTTATCGTCACGTCCTTTGAGTCTGACCTGTGCGGTATCACCCATTGCCATTGTTACGCTGGGATGAAAGAAAACATGCTCGCCATCATGGCCGCTCACCATCACTTTTAATTCCCAAAAGCCCATGGACCGATCATTCATCATAATGGAAGGCATCAAATAGTAGACGGTACAACCATATTCACCTGTCGTTGCACTTTCATCACATGTGCCATTAAATGCAGTGCCATGCACCATACCGTCCATATTCATCTTCGGTTTGATGGAGACAGCCAGCCCGGTCTGGGCTGTGTCATTATGATCACTGATCTTGAGTGTGAATTCGGTTTTGCCATTAACGGCGGTATGCATGCCCGGCAAGTAGTCTATCTTGTAGTTATCCGTCATTGCTGTTTTCGCAAACGGCAGAATGCCGATAGTGCTGTTAGCCAGGCCGCTGGCATCACGGCCATTTCTGAAATTGACCAGTGCCCGGACAAAACGATTTTGAATATCCACAGGCAGTTCTGTCGAAGTACCATCAATGGTAATTGCGCCAGAGGCATTGTGGCCGTCCAGTGTGCCGTCACTCAGGTCGGCGGCCAATGCGGAAAACAGTGAAAATTGCGCAGTGCTCAATAATCCAAGGTCATTGGCGAGTTGACTAAATGTTGCAGCCCTTAAACCACTCAACAAACTTGCTGGTCCGGCACCGTGTGCAGGCGCACTGGCATCAGTGGGAGCCGTTGTATAATCCGGTGAAAAACCAAATGCATCTGTGAATAAAGCAGTGGCCTCCATTGCTGTTTTACCATGCTGGGAAATCAAGTCATGGACAATTGTACTTGAGGGGGTAACATGAATGGTATTACCCGCATTTGCAGTTCCACCCGCAATATGCGCTGCCATGAAACCCGCTGTTCGATTGGTCAGCCCTGTTGCTTCATCAGTAAAAGTGCCACCGGAACATTCCACAATGAGGTCTTCTGCGCGCCGGTCACTGGGCAGAATCACGCTATAGCTGCCGTCAACGGATGTCGTGAAAGGATCGGAAACCACATTGCCAATACTGTCAGTTACTTCACAGCTGGCACCATCGATTGCTGAGGCAAAAACTGAACCCTTCAGAGTGTTTTGTGTGCTACCCGCAGTGTCTGGTGGATTGCTATCATTGCCGGAACCGCCACCACAGGCGACCAATAATGTGATGAAGGGAATTCCCACCCATCGAAAATCGACACCTTCTTTTTTTTCCGTATTCATATTTCTCCCCCATTATATGCAACACAATATTTTTTAGTTATATACAGCACAGTGTTTTTTAAGCGAATTTCAGACTAGAGGTAAAATAATGTGGCGGGAAGTGACATAGCGTCGCGCGACATTGTGTCGCACTTATTGTCGTAACCAGGAGTGGAGAGGGGAGACAAAAGCCGTGGAATATACGGCCACGGCTTTTGTTTTTCTGTATTAGGAATATCTGCGTAACAGCGCCCCTGGTGATGAGGGACTTGTTACGGTTTTATCGCCATCCGCCAGGAAATTTTTGTATTTTTGTGACACAGGAGAATCCGCTATCGGCCAAAGCACCATCACCACAAACAAATTTCTCTTTGATTTCTACACCATCTATTGTGCCCTTTATGCGAAATCCGTAGGCTCCGGTACGCGTAGGCATATACCAGATATTGAAACGGTTAGGTGAGCTGCGATCACGTCGCAAGTCGCCTTTCAGTTTTTTGGATTTCAGAATTTTTGCATCGAAGGTATCTTCCTTTAAGTATAGTGCTTTAACCGAAATATCGATTTCGGATGGTTCATAAGGGTTTCCCTCTAAATCCCGGATAATTAAATCAAACTGAGCAGGTTCCCTGGCAAAAACCGGCTCGGAACGATGTCCAATGGTTAAATTGTAAGTGTCGCTGACACCTTCTCTTGTTTCGTGAGCCTGAAGCGGTGTGATAATAAAAAAGCCAAGACCAATAATTGCAATAGTGGGTAAAAAAGACCGTGTTAATGTATTTTTCATAAAAACATCCTCTGTTTATCGTATTTAAGATACGATTATTTTTTTGTTGAAAAAAGTTAAAGTCTGAAAGGTTATGTCAATAAATAATAATTATTTAAATATGCTTTAAATATAGATAATCACTTATATAGTGAGATTATGCGGGTATAAAATATATAAAAGCATATTGATGCTAGCGTAATAGACTCAATAGATAAATGAGTAATATCCTCTGCGGCAAAATGACGCACTTTATTGAGGAGTAGAATTTATTTTATATAATCAATATTTTTATCCCTGGACAGTTTGTCATGGTAATACTTGTATTTCACCCGTGTTTCCAAGCCATGGCAGTTTATACAAAATGTACCCTTGATGCCTTTACGCCGTAGAAAACTGTTAAGCACGGTTCCCTTTTTATTTTTGGGAAGGATTTTTTCAGGCTCAAGGGTCTCTTGTGTGTTTTCATTTTGTTCTGGTTCCCAACGATGTGGTTCATGACAAGTGATGCAAGCTATAACACCGAATTCATCAATTTCATTTTTGGCATTAATCAATGGCAGTACTTTTGGGTCGGATTGTAATATCAGGTCTTTTGCTGGATGGCTAAAATGCGTGACTATCATTTTTTCCGCACTACCTTTTTTACGATGACAGTCCAGGCAAATACGGTCACGTTCCAGAGCAGGTTCTTTACCCTTGTATGGTTGAAACTCACCAGCGTAAAGAAAGGGTGTTTCGGGATTGCCGCGATGCATGGTGTGGCAAATACCACAGGCACCGGATTGTTCGGGAGTGTGGCCAAGGCGATTTTGATATTTTTCAGCGGTTACGCGTAAATCATGATCACTGTTCACTACGGCATCATATTTTTTATGGCAGTTGCTACACAGTTTTCCATCCTGGTCGTTTATTGTGAGTATCGCTGTTCCTTTTTCACCGTTATGAATGCTGTGGCAGGTTAGACAGGTGATTTTTTTTATTTCATTTCCATTTATTTTGAGTGATTTTTCCAGTTCGATATTAACCGGGTGTATACCTTTTATTTTTGCATCTTTTTTATCTTTGGCATGTTGACGATCATGACATTCCGCACATAACTGTCCCTCATCAAAATTCAATGGTGTGAGTGCTTCGTTTGTTGCACCATGAATTTGATGACAACTTTGGCAAATCATCTGTTTGTCACGCCCCAGTGTTACGCCGCCTGACAGCAGTGATTCCGGCAGGCCGTTATGCAATTTTTCCGAGGTGGCATAATATTTTTTTTCATCTCCTGGCGGTACTTTAAGATATATGCCGACAGGGTGATTGATTCCGCTCAGCGGTACTTTCGTATTCCGCACATCGTCGAGTTTTGACTCATGACATTGCTGACACAAGTCTCCATCATTATTCAGCACCCGTAGCCATGGGTTTTTATGTTGAGTGTAAAGTGTATCCGCCTTGTCAATATCCTTTGTGTGAGGTGTATGGCAGGAACCACAGGAGAGTTGCCTTTTTTTACCACGCATTGTCGAGGCGCTTTTCAGCAGTGGAAATACCTTTGGAATTTTATCGTTTTGTGCAGGGGAAATTTTTTTGTTTTGGGCTTCCTCGCGTTGATGATGAATATCAGGGTGTTGCTCACCCCGGCCAATGGCCTTCCGGGAATCCAGCACTGCACCGTGGTGGCAGCTGTAACACATACGTTCAGTGGCAACGGGCGGGACATCATCTTGTTCTCCCTCATCCGTACTGTAATCCGGTGCCCAGGCGAGATGACAGATAGCACAGTTTTTCTGTGATAAATCCGCGCGGGTGTCTTTTGTTAAGGATCCGCCTTCATATTCATGCAAGCGAAAAACGTCAACACGGTTGTTGAGTGCATCCACCACATAGAGATGATCCTGCCATACCGTCAACCCTGTTGGTGCAGAAAACTGCAATGGTTTCTGTTCAGTATCAACCAGCAATCCAACGCTGCGCTTGTTCTTGAAAACCGACACCGTGCCACGGTAGGCATCGCTGACCAACAGATACTGATCATTATATAGCGCCAGACCATTGGGGCGATAGAGTTCTCCCCCCTCCAGTCCAAAGCGACCCACCTGGTTAAAATAACGCCCCTGATGATTAAACACCTGTACCCGGCCATTGAGTACATCCACCACATGCAGGTAGTCATCACGATCAAACTTAAGTTGAAATGGAAACTGAAAATCACCCCTGGATTCGCCGCGCTTCCCCCAGCAGAGCAAGGTTTTTCCCGTGTCCACAGCCGTACGGCAGATTTTGTGGTTGCGACGGTCACTCCAGGTAATCATACCTTCTGTTACAACAAGTGCAACAGGTTCTGGTGGTAATTCATCAACAAGCAACAGTGATTTCAGGAACTCTCCTTGCAGGGTAAAAATCGCAATGCGATGAAACCCGCTATCGGCGATATAAACCTGTTCGTCTGCAATGGAAATGCCCATTGGCTGATTCAAGCCTTTTTTATCGCCATAAAAGATAAAATCTTTTTTTCCATTTGGGTGATAAACCACTACGCGGTTGTTCACGCCATCCAGTACATATGCCCGACCATCATCATGTACTGCGATATCAGATGGTTGATCAAGGTCACTTTCAAGTTGCATTATTTTTTCAGCGAACAATCCGGCATAAACCTTTGCAGGAAGAATGGTTAAAAAAATCAACAGGAAAAAGTAGCGTTTCATTGCAGTAGTTTGTTAATGCGAATGCGTTCATCCGTTTTTTTAAAGCGATCAAAAAAACGGACAATCGTGTTATTTTGTATTTTCTTGAGTTGTGCCGCTGATGCCCCCAGTATTTCAAGATCAAGCATGGTTTCATCTTTTCCATGGCATTTTTTACACGTTGGACCTTCTTTGTTCAGCGGTGCATGGAGTTTTGCCTTGATTTCAGCACGCTGGTTTTCATTGGCATCCTTCCAGTCCTTTTTTATCTTTTGTGAAAAAGGGGTGTCCTTAAATAACAATACCGGTATGTTTTTATAAAAAGGCGCAATACGCGCGCCGGGTTGTGGTGACAACGGCACTCTTTTTTTGAATTGTGCTTTATGTTTTCGTGCAGAGGGAGAGTTTGAGTCAATTGTGACTTTAGCTGCACGACGGGGCGATAGTGCATTCCCGGCATCAATGCCATCATAGGCCAGCCAGCGGTACGCCATTGTTGTTGTCTCGGGGCGGAAATGGCAGGTTTCACAGGCGATATAACGACTGTGCATATTCATGAAAGTGCGACGGCGTTCATCATTACGGTGTGGTAATGGTAAATGGCAGACCAGGCAAAAGGATTGTTTTTTCGTTTCGGGTAGTGTTACCCGTTTATGGAAGGGTGGCACAGAAAGATTATCAATAATAGTGATGGCCTTATGTTTTTTTACCTGTTTTAATGATTTTTGCAAGGTTTTATCGTTGATTTTTGCTTGCGCTACATGTGTTTGGTAAAGTGGTTTTGCCGCAGCAGGGTAGGGCATAAACATTAACAAACAAATCGCGATAAATACCAAGTGTAATTTATATTTTTTATTCATCCTCAGCCTCTTTTTTTGTTGAAGTGGCTGCGGGTTTTATCTTTTTCTGCACTTTCTTTTTAATCTTGCTTTTCGGTTTTCGACCAATCATTTTCTCCTGAAATGCATCACCACCCAGTATGGAAAAAGTGACCCCTTTTTTCTTGCCACCTAATAACCACCACAACAAACTGCCACCACCCAGTATGAGTACAATGGGTGATAAGGCGATTAAGGCCTTGACCCAGCCTGATTCCAGTCGGGACCGATCCCGTGGCACAATGTTGTTGTTCACGGGTATCATATCGATGTCATGAAGATCGGTTTTCACAAAACGATGATTTAAGGGGTGGGTGGCATAAGCATGGCAATCACTCTGTGCGCAGGTTTCGGCCAGGTTTTCAGCATGTGTGGCAGACTCCGTTTTTTCATCACGCAACACACCGTGACGAAAGCCCTTAGGGGCATGGCAATCAATACAGGAGGCTCCCTGCATTACATTGGTTTCCAGTAAACGCCCATGCAATGTGGTTGCGTAACTGTCACTGGCCAGGATGAAACGTGGTGAGACTTTTTCCTTATCCCCGGTTTTTTCATTTTTTTTCTCAACGCTGGCCATTCGCTTATGGTCTGCGTGACAGCCATTGCACATTTTATTGTGGTCATTTTTATCCCAGCGGGAGCCGATAAAACGGCGCAGGATATGGCCGCCAAACTGGCCAAGCCATATCTCACCCTGATGACAGCTGCCACACTCACTGTCCAGATGGTCAAATGCATCTTTAAATTTCGGCAGCTCCGCTTCGCTGATATATAATTCATTGGCATGGCAAAATCGACAAGAGGGATCAGATACTTCTTTTGCTTCCTCGAAACGATTGTCACCGGTCAATCCTTTGTGCCACCCATCACCATGCACTGAATCTTTGTACTCTTTAACAACGGCTTTGTGAGTGTAGGGTTCACCTTCTGAAGGTTCTTCCACATGGCATGAATCACCACAATCCACTTCGCCGTTTTCCACTTTGTGAGGATAGTCCCGAATCCTGCGATGGCAATCCTTACAGGGCACACTGCCATGCAGAGCACTGTAGTAGTGTTGCTTGTCAATGGAAGCGCTGCGCAGCACACCATTTTTGTCGATATACTCAAGACCTTCCAATGCATGACATGAAAAACAACCATCAGGGTCCGGGTGACGCTGTGCGGCATCGACTGTTTGAATAAAACTGATAAACAGTACGATCACGAATAAAAAACCTTTCAATGGCATATTATTTATTTTTTGATGCCGGTGGGGTGACATAAACTGCTTGCCATTGTGGTTGCGGATGGAAATCAATACCTTTCTTTTTACGTTTTGGGTCTTCATCCAGCGGTGCTGCACGCCAGTCTATTGCCCCCCAATCACAGACATCGACACACTCATGGCATGACATGCAGGAGAGCTGGTCCACCACTGCAATACGGTCTACCATTTTAATGGAACCGGTCATACAGTTGCGGGCACAAATGTTACAGCCGGTGCAGCGGTTACGTTCAACACGAATGCGACGGGTGAAACGCAGCTTGGCTCCCAGTCGGTTGACCAATCCATCAAGTGCGCCAACCGGGCATAGAAACTGGCAATAGGCACGTCCTTTAGTGGCGAAAAATCCGAGCAGGAACAATAGTGCCAGATTCACCAGGCCCACCGCTGAGAGAGCAAAAGCCAGCCCTTTGGGATTACCACTAAAGGCGTCAAAAATACGTGGGATAGTGATGAAATTACACAAGGTGCAAGCGCTAATGCCGAGCATGGGCATTAATGCCAAATAGACAGAAAAATAACCATAACGGATGGGTACCTGTGGCAGGGCACGGTATTCGATTTTCCATTTGTCACTGAAAGTGCGACTAACCAGTTCCGGTAGTCCACCGACCGGGCAGATATAGCCACACCACATGCGTCCAAAGAAAAAGGTGGTAATCAGTATAAATGAGAGTATATAGACACCAATTGCTGCTACCTGCATTTTGCTGCTAACGTCTGCCGGACTCATGCCAGGAAAAAAGAGATAAAATCGGCGTATGCACACTTTTCCACAAAGATCCGGGTTATCTACCAGCCCGGGAAGAAACAGGAAAGGGGAAAAAAATAACGTGCAGGAAGCCATTATTACTGCATAGCGGTATTTTTGTGGATTGGGAATTGCCTTTATAGCCTCTATTGCTTTTATCATTTATTGTTCCTTTGTTCTTTATGTATGACTTATTTTTCAAAGGTATGACAGGCCTGACACAAGGCACCGTCCTTGGCGGGAAGACGCAACAACACTTCGGTTTTAATGCGTTCATAACCCAGGGAATAAACATTTCCACTCTCTTGTGACAGTTTCGCCAGCCGTGCTTTTTTGTCGGACTGAAACACACGGTTCCAGGGGTGTTTGACATAACTTACCCCTTCATCAAGATCGGTGTCAGCGACTTGTTTTCCTGCCGGGTTTTTTTTGTCGATGACGCCAGGCTGATGTGGTGCATGGCAAGTGGCACACATTATTTTTCCTTCATTGTCCAATGGCAAAATAATCCCCAGTTTTTTTTCTGACTCGTGCATACGTTTACGCATTTTTTTATCAGGTTTTACCTGATGATTAAGTGCATTAAGGTGAGGTGTTTTCAGGTGGCAGCCAAAACATATTTTTTGCGGAGGAAGGCGAAATTTCAAATCTTCACGGTTGATTTCTTTTTTAAGGTCTGGCGCTTCTTTGTGACAATATTCACAATCCTTTTTATCAAACTCACCTTTTTCATCAAGTAGTTTGTGGATGTTGGGGCGTTTGTAGTCTTTCTTGTTATGGCAATTGGCACAAAAATCGGTTAACTGCTCATAAGGGCCGCCACGATGAAAGTCATCTGCTTTTTTGTTTACCTTGTTGATGGGGGTTTTTTCGATATCCTTGATACCATGACAGGTTTTGCAATCGATCTGACCTTCATTATTGAGCGGGAATTCCTTCGGCACCTTCATATTTTCAGGTGGTTTCACCTTGACCACATGATGTAGTGGAGGCATTTCAATTTTTCGTTCTTCTTTTCCGTTAACGAGAAGAGGAATTAAAAAGATGATGAAGAAGGAAATATATTTCATAATCCAGCCTGTACTGCTTCACCGTGGGTATGACAAGTACGGCAATCACTACCCACTTCATGGACACCTGACAAACCATTGCCAGTTTCCAGATCGCCATCATCCAGTATTACTTTCATTTGGTGGCACAGTACACAAAGTTGTGAATAGTCACCGTTTTTTATGGTGACGCGATGTGCAGTTTCACGAATGGCTTTATCCAGCCGGGTGACACCTTTGAGTGAGTTGTCGATAATCAACCGGGTATTATCAGTACCGTGCATGGCATGGCAATCTGTACAGGCCACCACAGTACGGTATTCATAACCCGGGCGCAGACCAGCATAGATACGTAAGCCAGTGCCATCTGCTATTCCATGTTGGTCGATAAAATAAAAAGCGTCTTCCACCGCAATCAAAGGATCATTAAAATCGCCGCCAATAATTTCAAATCCTGTTTGTTGATGGTCCCGGTTGTGGCAGCGTAGACAAAATTCAGAAATGGAGTTATAGCCCGACACCGTTTGTGTGTTATCGGTATAACCAGTGAGGTCACGATTCAATTCAAACAGGCCGTTCATATCCGAAGCAACATGACAATCTACACATTGGTCATCATTTAATAATGTGGTTTCTCCCGCTGTAAATGTATGAGCATGTTTCCCCTGTAACCAGGGTGTGTGCGGAAGGTCATTGTTGTTATGGCATATGACACATCGTCGTGGCTCACTTTCATTACTGCCATTACGACCATGACATCCGCTGCAAGTGGTATATCCTTTTTTACGTACAATGCGGCGAATATTTTCGACTTTTTCATGAATTGCCGTCATGGCATGGCAGGCGGCACAGTCGGGTAGACGCCATGCCGCACCGTTACCACCATGTGATGCGGTCAAAATCAGATTGCCGCTTTCCACTGATACCGTACCACTTTGGCCATCATTAACACCACAGGCAGACAATAGCGTGATTATCATTAATGCTATGATCGTCATATTGTTTTTCATCACCTGTGCTCCCGATGACAATCACTACAATAATGTGCGTTGTGGCAACGGCTACAGGAGACAGTGTTTATCCGTGCTTCAATGCCATGTGTAGTGCGATAACCCAACATATGAACGCGGCGTTGTACCGGGTCACGACGAAAGTGGCAATCACTGCAAAAAGAGAGATCAATATGGCACTGGCGACATTTTCCTTCATCCTGGCGTGCATCTTCGCCATGGTGGGTGAGGTAATCAAAATTATGGTCATTCGGCCAGATAGTATCAGGACTGGAATGACAAAGTTCACAACGCCATGGTGCGGTTAGTTTTATCACATGACATTCATGGCATATGGCTTCCAGTGGCTCATTGGCAATGATATTCAGTTTTTTTAACAGCTCAAGGTCAGTGATCTTGTTAGCATTAAACGGATGACAAAGGAAACAGCTGTCACCTTCTTTTTCCATCACGGCCATGTGAGTATTGTGGGGATAGTAGAGGTCAGTGCGTTTATTTCTTTTTTCCCACCAGGTTTCTTTTTTCTTTTTCGATGTTGTTTTTTCTGTTTCGACAGTAAGTGAAAAATCAGTTTTATCGTTGGCAAAGGAGGGGGGTGCAATAAAAATCAACAGCCACAGAAACCATTTTAGTAAAACTGACATTAGAAAAGTGTCCGTGTTCGGTCATCAAAATGGTAACTCAGACGTATTGCAATACGATATTCATTA
Organism: Gammaproteobacteria bacterium; assembly: GCA_021648485.1. Taxonomy (GTDB): domain Bacteria; phylum Pseudomonadota; class Gammaproteobacteria; order SZUA-152; family SZUA-152; genus SZUA-152. The sequence goes on along the minus strand of JAKISS010000037.1, from coordinate 9,066 downwards.
GATGATCGGCTATTTTGGATGGTACTGGCTTGTACGGAAACCCAGAGTGGTGATGGTAATATTACGGATTTTATACGGCGTTCCAGTCGGACTTCGATACCTGTACTGTAATTGTTGTTTATCAATCGGTTTTGTTGTTGTAACACGCCACTCAGTGTGCTGCGCATCAGAGATGAAAGTGATTGATGAACCTCAAAATAAAATCGTCTGATGTGTTCGTCGGCCAATGTCAGCTGGTCAAGTTGTGTTATCAATAACCATCCTTGGTCGCTGTGATAATCCATCGTTACCACAGCAGCATAACCATTGCTGCCAAATTCACGGGAAATGCGTCTCCCGCTTAAAGACCACGTATGTTGGCGTCCCTGTTTGAACTGATATCCTGTTTTAAACTGTGATTGGCGACCGCGTGCATAGAGGGAATAAAAACGGTCTTTGAAAGTGAGTGTTTTTTTACCTGGTTCATAGGTCTCGTAGTCGATTCTTAAACGTGCAGGTTGCGTGTTACTTTTGAAATCTTTGTACGTGTTGAGATGAATACTTTCCCACACGTTTTCATCAACAAGATAACTGCCGGTCAATGAAAATGAGGAAGGAGAAAACAATGCGGGTGTCTGTTGGTGCATACCTTGCCAGCCAATATTCAGGCGATCAATAGTCTGTTGTTGTTTAAGACGCTGCCAACCGAATCGACCATTAAGTGCATAATGCATAAACCGGGGAATGGATATTTTTACATCAAAACCATAGAGGGATTTTCCTTCAACAGTACGAAATCCATCAATACGATTCGGTACACCACCGTAAAATGTCAGAATTTTTTTATTGATAACTTTTTTGAATAACGCACCATCGAGGATATAGAAACCCAATGCATCGCTGCGCTGCAAACGACCCAGGCTCAGCAGGCTACCCTTGTTATTCAGTTTTTTTTCCAGATAAAATTGACTGAGCGTTTCCTCCCGTTTGCCTTGCCGTTGGGAGAGGGCCAGTGCCAGACCGCCACGCAGGCCGGATGCCGGATCATCATATATCAGGTCCAATCGTTCTTCGATACGACTGTTATTCTGAAAGCGCTGATTATCCTGTTCGACAAGCATCTCAATACGTCCTGATATGCCTGCATGAACAGCACTTACTGTTAATATCATTGTTCCCGTTTGCAGTATTACTGTCAGCCATCGGTATGCCACAAGTACATCGTCCAGGTTTTGTATTGACGGGGTCAGCGTTTCAGTGGAATTTCACCACGAGGCAGCGCTTACAGGTAGTAGAGTCCATGGGTATGATTCGAGCTTTCACGGTACCCGTAGGAACTTGTTTTACATGCGAGCGTTAGAGTTGCAGTAAAAAAAGATTGATCAGCGTGTGGTTTTCAATCATTTTGACAGCTCTGTTGGCCTGACTTTATCCATCAAAGCGATGAAAGAACGGTATGGTTTTTTCATATGATCGAACTATAACGCTGAGGGATGAAAAGTGAGTACTGGTTTTTTTCAGTATGCACCTGAAAAATACCAGACTGCGTTGTTCGTCGATCATTTGGAATAACTAACCTATTCTTTTTCTCGCTTTACCAAGTGTTTTTCAGACACAACAGAACTGTCAGAATGATTGTTTAGCCCTTCTTGACTTTGCAGACTGTTTTCATCATAAAGTCCGTTGCCATTTCTTTTTTTATAGATAGCCCAGGTTACAATGGCAGCCAGTGCCACTACACAGCCACCACAGGTGGAACAGCGTCCCTCTTTAGGGACTGTACAGCTGGAAGCAATAACAATATGGCTGGCCGCAAAACTGGCTCCAGCTATCCAGGGCAGTAACTTTTCGTGCTGTTCCAGCCACTGCATCTGTTTCATTTTTCCGATACCCTGTGTCCGGATATCATTTTGCTTTTTGTCAGCCAGGCGATGCATACACATATCAAGCCAAGCAGCAATAACAGTATGTAACTTGTACTGCCTCCACCACCAGAACCAGAGGTACTATCCGCTCTTGGAGTCCCGCTGTTTTGTGATGGTGGCGTTACGCTGCGGGTATTATTGACAATGGCATAGTCGCTGAAATGGTCAGTCAGGAAGGCAACATAACCTTCGCTTTCAACACCAGTTTCATCAGAGTGGGGTTGCACGATAACGATGTCATTATTATCAATTGCTTGCCAGGCAGTGTCTCCGGTATTGGAAAAAATGACTTTAATGTCATCGGTGTTTGTTGCCGTACCTTCATAAGGGAGTTTTACCAATACCCGGCTGCCAGAGAAGCGGGTGACTTCACGGCTGTTTTTGTCCACTGCTTCCAATGAAAATACCCGGGAAGCCAATTCACCCAGACCGGCATTTTCTGCCGCCGAAACAACATCATTATTTGCAAGGGCAACTTGCATGCGATAAGAGGGGAATATTAACTCCGTTTGACCGTTGACCTCGGGGATCAGTGCTACGGCACGTACGGCGCTGTTTCCGTAATTGGCTTTGTAAAGGTAGACTTCATCACTGCTGAAGTGTGCTGTCACGTTATCATCGCTATTGTCCAGCCCTGCTGCTGCAAGGCCGTCTGCGATGGACATCCGTTTTAATACTCCCGCCGCAACAGGTGCCGTTGCTGATCGCAATACTGTCATCGAAGGGTCTATTTTGGTGACATAAAGAATATCCGCCACACTTTCGGTTACCTTGCCGGTTTCATCCATCTGCATATAAGGCAAATCAAATATTATGATGCCTTCATCCACCAGGCGGCGGTCCGGCAGTTGGACAACGGTCTTGATATTGTTTTCACCGAACAGGCCATCCGTTGATACCAGCGAACTGAATGCACCACTTTGCTTGCGATTATGGCACTCTCCACACTGTAGCGATGAGGGAGAAGGGCGGGCATTGTGCGAAATGATGTATGCATTGGACTCGGTCCGTACCATCACCGCATCCGGATTATTGATTCCTTTGTCCATGAACAGGCTGTCATAGGCATTTTTCAGCGCAACAAACCCTTCATACCCTTCAGGGTCACCAAAGCGTACGCTGCCGTGCGACATGCGTACACTCACCCGGGTCAGTTCATTGCCGTCAGTATCCACCACTGCACCGTATTGTTCACCATTTTCTTCTTTTAACTCGAAAACACTGTTACGTTCGGTTTTATTCAGTACCCGGCCAGTGTTGCGGTCTTTCCAGTAATAGCGCAGACGTGGATTATAGGGGACGATTTTAAGTTCACCGCCTGCTTCCGCACGGTAACGGTAGAGGATCTGAATCGTGTTTCCGCGACGGTCTTTTTTATTGGTTATGTGACATGTCTGACAGGCGATCACATCAAGATGGGTTTGTGTAATTTTAGTGAGCGTATTGATGGGATAGCCCGTCATATCACCATTGGACTTCCAAATCTCACGATGAGCACTGAGCATATCTTCATGTCCTGATGGAATGGCCAGTTCGGCAGGCGCAGGGGCATCGTTATGGCAGTATTCACAGGTTTTGGCATTGGCGTTGTAATCGAGATCGTTACGCACATCCATATCAGAATTGCCTTTGAGGAAATTATGGTCGGCATTCAAGTCCACATTTTCAAAAGGTTTTTTGAAGTAATTTCGTGAATGGCAGGCGTTGCAGTTTTCAATTGCCCGGGTTTCGCCGTTAGGTTCGGTCCAGGTTTTTCCTTTATGGACATCATCCTTGTAGTCTTCTGCTAGTGGACCGTCATCACCGTCTTCATACGTTGCTGAAGCCACCTCACCAAAACCGTAAAAGCCACGGCGGGAATTACTGGTGCGATGGCATAACATGCAATTGTCATTTGCAGGGAAACGCAACATCGGGATCAGCACCTTGCCATCGCTGTCAAAGGCATCAGCATTCCAGTTGATGATGGGTAACGCATCATCCCCCAATGTCAGGGTATAGTCGGGACCGCCGCTGCCATGTCCGTTGGCGGGTTTGATCTCACGTTCAAAAGTCAACAGTGATTTTTCTTCCTGGCTACCGTCAGGATGTTTGAGATTGAGAAATTCCAAAATTGCCGTGGCAGCATAACGAAAATAACCACCTTCTTTAACGAGATAGTCGTTACGCAAGTTGCGAAAGTGATTATACGCTGAGTCTGTATGATCACTGTCATCGTTCGCACCCAGCTGAGGATCAAATTTCTTCATTGCACTGAAGTCGGTGTGGCACATCATACAGTCGGCTTCCACCACACCGCTTTTGTTCCAGTTCCACTGTGATACAACACTCACATCAGTGTCCTGATTGTTTTCATCGGTGCCACGATTAAAATAATCACCATCGAATTCAGTCACACTGGCCGGGTCGGTATTATAATATTGGCGGCCATTGCGGTCTTTTTCCATCCAGCCACCACCGGCGTGACAGCCGATACAGCGTTTAATTAAGCCCGCACTGCCTTTATCGGCAAAGTCATCGGCACTGGCATTGTGTTTTTTGGCCAACACCTCTGGGTTATTTCCCCCCATGCAGGTATAACCGCCAAAGTACCCGGGAGAGACAAGATGTGGCAGGCCACGTTTACTACCAAAATCATCGCGCGCTTCATCACGGCCCATTTCGAAATGATAAGCGTGGGTGATTGCGTCGTAATCATGACAACTAGAGCTGCCACACGTTACCTTTGGGCTATAGGGTTTCCCGCTGTCACGCACATGGTTTCCTTCTTCATCCAAAAGAGGAATGGCCGGATGCAATAATGGCTCATCTACTGTATTGGCCATTGCTATCTGGAGTGCGCCAAATGAAAACATGAAAAGCAGCATCATTATTATCCTGCTTACTTTTTGGTTTACTATCTGCATTACGGTTTATCCCTATTTTTTCAATGTCCGCAATTACGCGGCTTCTTCGGAGAGGCGTTTAAATTTGGCAAATAATTGATCCTGTCCCTCTTTGTGGTAAGGGTCATCCACAATGCAATCCACTGGACAGACTGTGGTGCATTGCGTTGCGTCGTAGGCTCCTACGCATTCGGTACATAACATTGAGTCAATGATACAGATTTCATCACCCATCGAAATTGCTTCGTTGGGGCATTCCGGTTCACATACATCACAATTAATGCATTCGTCGGTAATCATCAATGCCATCACGGACCTCCTGTCATCATATCTGGTTAAACCATAATGTCGGCACAATCTGGTTTCCAAATCCTGTGGCGGATGTTAATGGAGAAAAAAAAAGCTAGAAAGTGGCAAAATGTCGCGTGACATTTTGTCGCACTTTTTTTTCTGTATTTTTACGCTATCTTTCAGGGTAGATAGAAATAGACAGAATTTTAAGAATTCTGGATATTTCAATGACTTAAAGAAATGGTATGGCTTAAAGGTAATCTGATTTAACGGAATGTGTTGTATGTTTATTGCTCTATTGATGGTGTGTAAAGAGAAAATTATTATTTTTTTAAAAGTATAAAAAGGCTATTTCAAGTGATTTTAAAATATGAATTTATAATTTCAGTATCTAAAATGGTGAGCAATAACACCCTGAGAATGACTTAATATTGAATTAAGGTAATTGTTGCATCTTGATATGCTGTTAGAAGTGAACTAATCTTCTGCGGAAATTAATTGGGAAGAATAAAATTATTCCAACATGTCCAGGGATATAACTTTTGATTTACTGCTTGCTGATTCGTGAGTTATTGCAAATTGTCATAAATAAATTAACTTTAAATAAAGGGAAAATTATGATTTGTAAGGTAAAAAAATGTATCACCGTATGTCTTTTCACTCTTTTTGTGATTGGTTTTTCAAATGCTCAGGCAGGGCTGACACCACAACAGTCGCTTGGGAAGAAACTTTATTTTGATGAGGATTTATCAGAGCCTGATGGCCAGTCATGTGCCAGCTGTCATCATGAGAATGCAGGTTTTGCTGATCCGGATACGCATCTTCCAGTGTCGGAAGGTGTTATTCCCGGGCGATTCGGCAACAGAAATTCCCCCAGTGCAGCCTATGCTGTATTTTTCCCGGCGTTTAGTTATAACAACAATGTTGCCATTGGTGGACAATTCTGGGATGGCCGTGCAGCCAACCTTACTGAACAGGCGAAAGGCCCGTTCCTAAACCCGCTTGAAATGAATAACCCTGATAAGGCTACCGTTATCGCGGATATTCAAGCATCAGATTACATCAACCTCTTTGAAAATGTATGTGGTCCCATCAGCAATGTTGATGCCGCCTATGACTGCATGGCAGAGGCTATTGCAGCCTTTGAAGGGTCTGATGAACTTAATCAATTCAGCTCAAAGTTTGACCAGGTTATAGCAGGGCAGGCCAGCTTTACCTTTCAGGAGCGACGTGGCCTGATGCTGTTCAATGGTAAAGGCCGGTGTGCGCAATGCCACTCAAGCGGTGGAATGATGATGGGTATGGGTGGTATGGGTGGTATGGGTGGTATGGGTGGTATGGGTGGTATGGGTGGTATGGGTGGTATGGGTGGTATGGGCGGTATGGGTGGTGGGGGATCATCATCGAATCCAATTCTGTTCACTGATTTTCGCTACCACAATCTGGGTTTGCCTAAAAATACCGAATACCCCCTCAGTCAACAGCCTTCCAATGTGATCGACCTGGGACTTGGTGGTGTGCTGAACATAGCCGCAGAAAATGGGAAATTCAAAACACCGCATTTGCGCAACATTGCCCTGACGCCACCGTATATGCATAACGGCTTGTTGAAAACGCTGAAAGAAGTTGTACAGTTTTATAATACGCGGGATATTCCCGGGTTATGGAATGCACCGGAAGTGCCGCAAAATGTTGAAACCGTATTGTTGGGTAATCTTGGGCTTACAAATAGCGAGGAAGATGCCATCGTCGCGTTTATGCTGACATTTACTGACGGTTATTAATCCACGGATAACGACCACGGCAACACTGCCGTGGTCATTGTGCCGTCGAATTTTGTTGTTGGAATTTCGTACAGCAGATCACCGATCTTCGTCAGTCTGCACTGCTATGTTGTCGATTTTTTGCTTTACTGATAATAAACAATAAATATTTGTTATCATGTCGTTTTTATTAAAGCTTCTATTTCTGGCGATGGAGCTGAAAAAGAACTGGCAGAATGCGGTTTAGAGAAATGGCCCGGGTGTTACGCGACAATTTGTCACTCTGCGCAAGATGTCAACGGACTGTATACTACGGCAATGAACAACTTTCAGGCGATTCACGACCCCACTGCTGCACTCAATCTACAGCGCCTCTTTGTATTGAGAAATATCGCCATTATTTGTGCGCTGGCAGCGGTGATTATTGCCTCTCAGGTGCTGGCAATGGAGCTGCCGTTATTACCGTTGCTGCTCATCATTGCCGTGCATGGTGTGATTAACATCCTGACCTTGTTACGAATGAGAAAGCCGCGCCCGGTGTCATCGTGGGAGTTTTTTGTGCAGTTGGTGCTGGATACGCTGATTCTGTGTGCATTGCTTTATTTTGCTGGCGGCTCTACCAACCCCTTTGTTTCACTTTTTCTGTTGCCGTTGGTTATTGTCGCATCCATTTTGCCTCAACGTTTTACCTGGGCTATGGCTGTGTTGACTGTTGGTTGTTACACCCTGCTCATTTACTTTTTTCAGCCACTGCCCCATGCAAATATCAAACACGGTGTTGATTTCGACTTGCATGTAACGGGGATGTGGTTCAGTTTTTTACTGAGTGCGGGATTGATTGTCTTCTTCGTAGTCCGCATGGCCAACAGTTTACGGGAGCGGGATCGTATTCTGACTGAAACACGGGAGCAAGCTATGCGTGATCAACATCTTGTGACGTTGGGCACTCTGGCCACTGGTGCTGCTCATGAACTGGGCACTCCGCTGGCAACAATGGCCGTGCTGGTGGGTGAATTGCGGCACGAGCATGCAAATGATCCCGAGGTGTTGGAGAAAACAAAAATGCTACGTAGTCAGCTGGATCGTTGTAAAAGCATCCTGTCCAGTATCACCGCCAGTGCTGGACAAGTACGGCCTGAAGGCGGGCGCAGCTTTGCGATTGATGATTATCTGGAAGTTGTGGTCGGGTTGCTGCGATCCTCGCGCCCGGCCGCAAAGGTTTCCTGTCAATTAGAGGGGACACACCCGACACCACAGATTCTGGCGGATACAACCCTTACCCAGGCCTTGCTCAATGTGCTCAATAATGCCGCCGATGCTTCTATTGACAGCATCGAAGTCAAAGGACGTTGGAACAGCGAGCATCTCACTCTGAGTGTTTGTGATCGGGGTGAGGGGTTAAATCCTTCAGAACTTGCCGCTGCCGGTACGCCATTTTTTACCACCAAACCGGATGGGCAGGGACTGGGGCTTTATCTGGCTCGCGCGGTGATGGAGCGCTTTGGTGGAAAAGTACAGCTGCTTAATCAAAATGGCGGCGGCACGCAGGCAGTGATTGAATTGCCACTTGTCCCGATAAGAGTACCGGCATGACGGATCAACAAACTGAACCATCCAGTGATCTTCCTACGCTGTTATTAGTGGAAGATGACCGTTTATTTTGTCAGGTGATGGGGGAGGCGCTGGCCAGACGTGGTTTCAATGTACAGGTTGCCGGTAATGTTGATGAGGGTATCGCACTCAGTGAGAAAACCTCCCCTGAGTTTGCTGTGGTGGACCTTAATATGCCTGGGCGCTCCGGTCTGGTATTAGTCAAACATCTTATTGATATCGATTCACACACACGGGTTGTTATGCTGACCGGTTTTGCCAGTATTGCCACTGCGGTTGAAGCGATTAAGCTGGGAGCCATTCATTATCTTGCTAAGCCTGTGGATGCTGATGAAGTTATTGCTGCATTTTATCGTGAGGAAGGTGATACCGGTGTGGATATCACCACACAGCCGCTCTCTGTTAACCGTATAGAGTGGGAGCATATTCAAAAGGTATTAAACGACCATAAAGGCAATATTACGGCCACTGCTCGCGCCCTTGGCATGCACCGCCGAACGTTACAGCGAAAATTGCAAAAGCGTCCGCAATTGAGATGAAGTACCGTTTATTCTGAACTCATTTTGAAGGTCTCTGAGAATGTTTCAGGAAAATACAAAAACACCTGGCAGA
>JAKISS010000036.1 GCA_021648485.1 Gammaproteobacteria bacterium | reverse complement strand
GTGTGTTCGGTTTTGTGCCTAGCGACAGTTTCCAGCCACAGTTCAGCAAACTGGCTCCGGCCGAGGTGCTGCCAATAATCGCCGCCAATCTGGCCGCAGCCGGTAGCCCTTATGGCGAGCAACCGTTATACGGCATTCCTGCCGAATCCCTGCCATTGCCCGCTCGCTTGCCAGAACGCGCCGTGCTGGCACAAATCCTGCGCGCCATCAAACAGGGGCGCAAGTTAGCGGTGAGTTACCACTCACTTTCAGAACGGGAAAGCGCGCAGGAGCGCGTGCTCGAACCCCATGCATTGGCAAACACCGGTCTACGCTGGCATCTACGTGCCTACAATGAGGAGACTTATGATTTTCGGGATTTTGTACTGTCACGCTTCACGGCAGCGAAAATGCTGCTCGAAGCGGCTGAATCCAGCGCCCAATACGACGACGACTGGAGCGAAATTGTAACGCTGCAACTCAGCCCTCACCCACAGCTCGCCGAGCAAAAACGCACTCGCCTGCTTATTGATTATCAAAATGAGGGCGGTCTGATCGAAGTACCGGTGCGCCGTGCCCTCATTGGCTACCTGCTGCAACACCTGGCAGTGGACACTACAGCAAACCACAGCATGAACCCCAATGCTCATCAGTTAATTGTACTCAACAGAGATGAAATCGAGCCCTTTGCGGGCTGGGCATTTGCTTGAGAACTGAGGGGCTAGATCACTCTGATTTCATGCGTATGCTGGCTGAATCCGAATAATGAAAACCCAACATAAAGGCACGAAGACGCAGAGAGCATAAAAAGATCATAAGAACAACGAGGAAAAGATAAAAAACTCAAATGCCGTGGAACAGCCTGTTCCACCAAATGTAAACCGATGATTTTATTCGACCGAATGTTTTCAGCGCTTAATTCAGGTTTTGGTCTTTGCACAACACCAATACACCCCGCAAGGCATATTCTACCGTTTTTGCCCGCACTACAGCACGATCACCACTAAAATATTCAGTGCGTACCACCGGCGAATCATCTGCTACCTGCCAGGCCAGACACACCATACCCACAGGCTTATTCGGCGTACCACCTGTAGGTCCGGCGATACCACTCACCGCTACTGCTACTTGCGCATTACTGTGGCCCAGCGCACCTGCCACCATTTCAGTCACCGTAATCTCGCTCACTGCGCCGTACTTCACCAGCGTTTCGCCTTGCACCCCAAGCATGTCCTGTTTGGCCTGATTCGAGTAGGTAACAAATCCCCGCTCGAACCACTGTGAACTGCCAGGGATATCAGTGAGCGCGACAGCAATGCCACCTCCCGTGCAAGACTCAGCGGCAGCCAACAACCAACGGCGAGCCAACAAAGCGTCAGCAACGTGTTGCGCCAGAACAGGAATTTGGGAAAACATCAGGACAGCCTAACGCATGCGTCTTACAAGATCACCAGGCCCGGGAAAAAACGCACACAATGCCACACAAAGACCAACTAAAACACATACCCGCTCCCGAACTACAGCAACTGGGGGGTTTCTTTCTCGACATCAAAGCCTGCCACTTCGGTGACACCCCGGCCTTTATGTTTGGCGGCATACAGCGCAGAATCCGCACGCTCAACCAACCGGCTCATTGTTTCACCCGCCTGAAATTGTGCCACACCGGCAGAAAAGGTTGGCAGCTCTACCACATCAATGCCACGCGCCTGCACCACTTCACCCAATCGGCGGCGCACTTTTTGCAGCGCACACACCACACCTTCTTGCGTAGTATTCGGCAGCAGCACCGCAAATCCTTCGCCACTGTAACGCGCCACCAAATCATGATGACGGAAAATGGAGAGCACATCTTCAGAATAACAGCGCAGCACTTCGTCGCCCACCGCACGTCCATTCAAGTCATTAATGTGCTTGAACTGATCCAGATCTACCAACACCAAACTCAACGGAAAACCATGACGCTGCACACGACTCACCTCATCTTCCAAACGACGCATAAAAGCACGCCGATTGGGCAGACGCGTAAGTTCATCAATCAAACTCAGCAAACGCACACGATCCAACTCTTCACTGAGCCGCAGATTATCGTCTTCGATAATACTGAGATATTCCTGCGCACGGGTAAATTTATCATCCAGCGCCTGCTGCCCTGCGATCATTTGCTCCAAAATCTGCGTCAGCTCACAACGCTGCACATCAAGTTCATCTGTAGAGGTTACCTGTTGCAAAACAGCCAACACATCGACAAGCAGCCCACCAAAAATCTCACTCCCGGCTACCGCCTCACCCATTTGGGCAACAAAATCCGCGTGCAGCTTTTGCATCTCTTCGCGCGTTCTGTCGAGGTGCTCGCGATATGCCGTATTGACTTTTAGCTCGGTAACCGACTCACCGCTTTGAATGGGCTTTTCACTTGCTGCACGCCTTTCGCTGCACTCTTCCGGAGGCGCTTGGGATGCGGGTGAAACAGAGGTCGCTAACGATGACAGTGACTGCCCGCCAAAACGCTCAACCACCGGGCTGAGCGCCTGCGCCAGATCACGGCCACGAAAACCACCGGACCTCGCCAGTTCGTCAGCAATGGCTTCCACAGAACGACTTAATGCGCTCAACTCAGAAGCGGACAACGGCGGGATCAAGCGCAACTGCACTAATCGCAGATGTGTATGCAGAGGCAGATCTGCCGGTATCAACGAGATACAGGCCTCCATCATCATCTCAAGAAAACTGGCGTAGGCTTCTTCCGTCTTGCGGTGGTCAGCAGACACCGCGAGCAGCATCTGCTCAATGTGTCCATGAATAATCGCCCCCGACGGCGACGCTTTCATATCCTCCAACAACCTCAACACCTTATAAAGTACAGGAGACTCCTGGATACTTCTTTCATTACCGCTCATTACTACTACCTCTGTACATCAATCGTGCGTACAACAACATCTCGTTCGTCGTTCAAACTTACCCCAATATGCGCAATAAACACTTCTCAGGAACCTGATAAATGTAGGTGAATACAACAAGAAAAAGCCGCTTTGAATCCATTCTTTGATCATTTGAGGCGAACATTGAGCTCATTCGACGAATGATAATCGAATAGATAGCCTAAAAACGGATTTTTCGTAAAAGATTCCCGCGTTCGAGAACCCGGTGGCTGCACTTGCTTTTTTATTATGACTTATTGCAACGCTCCGGCAACTCACCCAAAGATACTGTCCGTGGCCGCCATCCGGCGCGTAAGATACCATAATGAGCAATCGAAATCCGTACTTATTTTGCATCACCTGACAGTTTTCATTTGTCATGAAATACACTGATTTTATTGTGAAAGTTGTCCAGTTGTGACATAACTTAACGGACTAAGAAGGACAAAACCATTCCCGAATTCGAGGTATTTGACGTGAATATGACTAAAAGCGCCACCATCAGCAGCCTGCTGCTCATGTTTGTTTCCATGACCTGTTTTTTACCCGCCGCCCAGGCAACAATGATAGGCACAGGACAAATAATGGGCCACAGCCAAGCGCAGCAAGACCGGACCCATGTCAAAGCTCTGCTGAACCGTACTGAATTGGCTGCACAACTAAAAAATGCCGGTGTTGATCCCGTGCAATTACAGGCCCGCGTTGATGCGCTTACTGACGAAGAGGTCGCCTTGCTGGCCGACCAACTGGATCAGCTCCCGGCAGGCAGCGGCATCCTTGGCACCGCCCTGGTGGTTTTTCTGGTGCTGCTGGCAACCGACATCCTCGGTTACACCGACGTTTTTCCATTTGTGAAAAAGACCGTTAACCTCAACTGAAATCTATTATTTTTTGTTCTCGATGATGGCGCAAAAGGCAGTGCAAAAAATTGCGCTGCTCGCCATTCTGATTTTTCTTAGCGCTTGCGCCAGCGCCCCGCAGACACAGCGCCTGTTCGCCACACCCAACAGCCTCCCTGACAAAATCGAACTCGGCCAGACTCCCTTTTTTCCACAACAGCGCTACCAGTGCGGCCCGGCGGCACTGGCCACCATACTCACACATACCGGCATCAACATTAACGCCAGCACATTAGTCGATGAAATCTACCTGCCCTCCCGTCTCGGCTCCCTGCAAGCCGAAATTCTCGCCAGCACCCGCCGCCATGGCCGACTGCCCTATCGTATTGCACCTGACATGCATACACTACTCAGCGAAATCGCCGCAGGCAATCCCGTGCTGGTACTGCAAAACCTGGGGCTCAACTGGATGCCACAATGGCACTACGCTGTAGCAATGGGTTTTGATTTAAACAAACGCGAAATCATCCTGCGATCCGGAACGATTGCGCGCCATATAACGGACATGGACACCTTTGAGCTCACCTGGGCACGAAGCCAGTATTGGGCCATCCTGGCGCTATCCGCAGAAACCTTACCCGCATCAACCGATGCCGGACGTTATTTACACACCGTAGTCATGCTGGAAAATACACAAGCCACAAAACAACAGTGGCCGATGATTCACGCTGCCTACCGCACCGCACTATCACGCTGGCCAAACAACCTCATCGCACAAATGGGGCTAGGCAACAGCGCCTATCAATTGGCTGATCTGAACACTGCGGCACAAGCCTTTCGCAACGCCGTACGCAACCACCCCAATGCAGGCGCGGCATACAATAATCTGGCGCAAGTATTATTGGAACAAGGAAAGCTGGATGAAGCAGAAAAACAAGCGCAACGCGCTGTGACTTTAGCCGGGCCATACCTGAAAAATTATCGATCCACACTTGCGGACATTCAACAAGCGAAAACCAGAGCCGACCGATCTGCCAATCCCTCCTGACCTAGGGGGTGTTAACCATCATTTTGACAATCCTGTTGTGCCTGAAAAATCGTCAGGCAAGGAGAGAGGAGAGATGTTTGGTCATTCCAAATGAGCGACGAATAACGCCGCCTGGCGTTTTTTCAGGCGCAACCCGAAGGGCCGGTGCTCATTTTTCATCCCTCAGCGTTGTCGCTCGCTTATGTGGAACAACCACACCACGCTCGCGATGCCTTGAGGGATAAAAAATGAGCGTCCGGCAGGACTGTCAAAATGATGGTTAACACCCCTAGCACACTATTTTTGAATTCACTCTGCACATCAATATTTTGCATAACTTTTCTGCGTCCAACTGAATTTTCCAGATTGAAAATACCCTATTGTCTTTCCCTGCAAAAAATCAGTACTCTGCGTGCGTGCATAATCTCTCTGAACAAAAACTGATCGCATTGGATCACGCCCATGTCTGGCACCCTTACAGTGCCATGGGTTCCGGACAACCTGTCTACCCCGTGGTGTCAGCGACAGGCGTGCGACTGACCCTGGCCGATGGCCGGGAGCTGATCGATGGCATGTCATCGTGGTGGAGCGCCATTCATGGTTACAATCACCCGGTAATGAACCACGCCCTGCAAGCACAGATGGGAAACATGGCCCATGTGATGTTCGGTGGCCTCACTCATCCTCCGGCCGTTGAACTGGCACAGCAACTGGTGGCACTGACACCAGCTTCCCTGCAAACGGTTTTTTTTGCCGACTCAGGCTCTGTGGCCGTGGAAGTCGCCATGAAAATGGCAATCCAGTACTGGCATGCCAAAGGTCAGCCGGACAAACAGCGTTTTGCCACCCTTCGCCACGGCTATCATGGCGACACTTTTGCCGCCATGTCGGTGTGTGATCCGGTCGCAGGCATGCATACATTATTCTCCGACGTGCTCACCCGGCAGTTTTTTGTGGATACACCGCAATGCCGGTTTGGCGAGCCTTGCACAGATGCGCACATTGCCTCATTGGTGAAAACACTGGAAACTGAACACCCACACATTGCCGCACTCATTCTGGAGCCCATCGTACAGGGCGCTGGCGGCATGCGTTTTTATTCTGCCGATTATCTGAAAAAGGCACACGCACTCTGTAATGAACACAACGTATTATTGATTTTCGACGAAATAGCGACCGGTTTTGGCCGCACAGGCAAACTGTTTGCCTGCGAATATGCCAACATAGCCCCGGATATTCTCTGTCTCGGCAAAGCACTTACCGGTGGCTACCTTACTTTGGCCGCCACTCTCACCACCAACAATGTTGCAGAAACCATTAGCACAGGCAAACCAGGACTGTTTATGCACGGCCCCACCTTCATGGCTAATCCTCTGGCCTGCGCTGCGGGCCTTGCCAGCCTGCAATTATTGCGCGACACGCCCTGGCAGCAGAACGTGCAACGTATCGCACGCAGTCTTGAAACAGGGCTTGCTCCCTGTCGTGCCTTTGAGTCCGTGGCTGATGTCCGCGTACTGGGAGCCATCGGTGTCATTGAATTGCACCACCCCGTCGAAATGAAAACGCTACAACCACGTTTCGTGGATGCAGGCGTCTGGGTCCGTCCCTTTGGCAAATTGATCTACCTGATGCCACCTTTCATCATCAACGATAATGATCTCACCACCCTCACTCAGGCGGTCACCAGCATCATTGCGGACCTCTCTTAATCACTTCATCATCAAACTCGTGCAGGATCCGGGTTAAGGAATAGAAATTAAGTAACTTATACAATTTCCATTCCTGATTGAGGATAGGCACGACCACCGATAAGCCGGTAAGGATGAAAGCAGCACTCTCCACATTTTCATATCAGGCGAAAAACATATCCTTCCTGCACTACTGCCAATGATTTTATTCTGAAAAAAAGCAGATAGATGGCCGCCCAAAAAACTGTCTATTTACAGTACGTTTAGACATTTTCAAAAGCACCATAAATAACCGTTACAGTTGTTACGCCCGTTTCAAATGCTGTCCGGTCACCACTGATATTGCCCGTCATACTCAGAGTGGCGGGTGTAAGCCAGATGAATTCACCCGTTGCGCCAACTTTGCTCCGAAGCCATCCTGTTTCTGTGTCAACTCTGCATTTAAAATGCAATACCTCTCGCCCTTCCACTTTATCCCTAAATATTATAAGTATATTTTGACATAACAGGGTGAAACCCGGAAAATAAAACCCGTCCAATAAAAATAATCATGGATTGCTGGTAATATCTTTTTTGAGTTCTACCTCAGCACAAGTGCTGAGAGGCTCGTTGTTAAAGGTACGCGTTACAAGATGCGGGAGGAAGAAACATTGCCACCTTGTGCAACCACGGGTACCGCAGTAGCTGGAGAAAGTTATGGGTAACACACAGAAGCAATGTAAGCTCCATGTGGATTTTGATGAGATGCTGGCATTAGCCAAAACCGACCCGGCCACCTTCGAGGCCAAACGCGCAGAATATATCGAGTCATTCCTGACCAGCGTCCCGGCTGAAAAACAAACACGATTGCGGGGGCTGCAATGGCAAATTGATCAGACACGTCATCTGGCCCGTACCCCCATGGCCTCGTGCATTGCCATTTCCCGCATGATGTGGGATTCCCTGCATCTGCTGAGTGATCAGCAGCGTAAACTGGTCGGACTACCTACAGAGCAAACCGTCAGCATTAAAAAAACCGCAGTAACAAGTAAAGGTAGGCTTATCCGCTTCCCCGCACGCTGAATTATCCCCGGCACAAAAAACCCGCCCGCCCGGTATATATTACCGATCCAAGCGGGCGGGGATGATGCGAAAGAGCCCGTCTAGGGCGAACTCATCACATCCTTCAGTGTTACCAATAAAATAATTCCGCCAACAATTCCGACAATGGTCAAACCTACTGCAAATGACATGATGATGCCCTCCTGTTGCTGTTATTGATTCACGCTAAGAAACCATTGATATTTGACTAAAACACTCAACAATCACTTATTTTTTTTACGGTTATACTATAACTTGCAACAATATCCATGTAAACATAAAGGCCATAAATATCCTCTATGACTCTAAACACTGTTTATTGAGGGCACAAAACAAGTTTGATGTGAATTAAGCGCTAAAAACACCCATGGGAATAACGTCATTGGTTTTTACATTCGGTGGCGCTGGTTACTTCTTAACCATGAATCACAGAGTCATCAGCATGAAAACAAGATGATTTGGCTCTTAATTCATATTTTTGATTCATAATAAAAAAGGCTCTGTATCAACAGAGCCTTATCATCAAAATCATTAATTCACTGGGTTAATCGTGACATCCCCTGGATATACTCAAGCCGCACTGGCATCCATATCTCCTTTTTTGGTAAAAACCAGCTCACCATCCACTTTGTCTACCAGAATAATGTCACCCGGTTGAAAGTGCGCCGAGATAATTTCCTGCGCCAGGCGATTTTCAATACCGTGCTGAATCGCCCGTTTTAGCGGTCGCGCGCCATAAACAGGATCAAAGCCCGCTTCACCCAGTTGATCCAGCGCCGCCTCTGTCAGCTCCAGGTCCATATCACGGTCTCGCAACCGCGCCTTCAGATAATCAATCTGAATACGGGTGATGGCACGAATCTGCTCACGACCCAATGGATGAAAGACCACCGTCTCGTCCACCCGGTTGATGAATTCCGGCCGGAAATGACCACCGACGATGTCCATCACTGCGGCTTTCATCGCATCATAATTAGCTTCGCCTGCCATTTGCTGGATCACTTCAGAACCCAGGTTCGACGTCATCACAATCACCGTATTGCGAAAATCCACCGTACGGCCATGGCCGTCAGTCAGCCGACCATCATCCAGCACCTGTAGCAAAATATTGAACACGTCCGGGTGCGCCTTTTCCACCTCGTCCAGCAAAATCACCGAATAAGGTTTACGCCGCACTGCCTCGGTGAGATAACCACCCTCTTCATAACCCACATAGCCGGGCGGCGCACCGATAAGCCGTGCTACCGAATGCTTTTCCATGAATTCGGACATGTCGATACGTACCATGGCTTCTTCGGTATCAAACAAAAAGGTCGCCAGGCTTTTGGTGAGTTCGGTTTTGCCCACCCCTGTCGGCCCAAGAAACAGGAACGATCCATTGGGCCGGTTCGGATCTGACAAACCCGCGCGTGAACGCCGAATGGCATCAGCCACCGCTTTCACCGCCTCATCCTGCCCTACCACATGTTCACGCAACGCATCTTCCATTTGCAGCAGTTTTTCGCGCTCACCTTCCAGCATTTTGTTAACCGGAATACCTGTCCACTTGGAAACTACTTCTGCAATTTCCTCTTCCTCCACTTTGTTGCGCAGCAGCGTCATATCCATCATTTCTGCTTGCGCTGCCATATCGAGTTCTTTTTCCAAATCCGGGATTTTTCCATACTGCACTTCCGACATGCGCGCGAGATCACCGGCACGACGCGCCGTTTCCAATTCCTGCCGGGCACGATCCAGCGCCTCTTTAATGTGTTGCGTACCCTGCAACGCGGCCTTTTCTGATTTCCAAATTTCCTCCAGATCGGCGTACTCAAGCTCCAGCTTTTTGATCTCTGCTTCCAGGTCTGCCAGCCGCCGCTTGGAGGCCTCGTCCGATTCTTTTTTCAATGCCTCGCGTTCAATTTTGAGTTGAATCAAGCGCCGATCCATGCGATCCATACTTTCCGGCTTGGAATCAATTTCCATACGAATGCGCGATGCCGCCTCGTCAATCAAATCAATTGCTTTGTCCGGTAGCTGTCGATCCGTAATGTAACGGTGCGATAATGTGGCCGCAGCCACAATGGCCGGGTCAGTAATATCCACGCCATGATGCACTTCGTATTTTTCTTTCAGTCCACGCAAAATTGCAATGGTATCTTCCACCGAAGGTTCATCCACCAGCACCTTTTGGAACCGGCGCTCCAGTGCAGCATCTTTTTCAATGTACTGACGATACTCATCCAGCGTGGTCGCGCCCACGCAATGTAACTCACCGCGCGCCAAGGCTGGCTTCAGCATGTTACCCGCGTCCATGGCACCTTCAGCCTTACCTGCGCCCACCATGGTATGTAACTCGTCGATAAATAAAATAATTTGACCTTCCTGTTTGGCTAGATCACTTAGCACGGCCTTGAGTCGCTCTTCAAACTCACCACGGAATTTCGCACCCGCAATCAGCGCGCCCATGTCTAACGATAACAAGCGTTTCCCTTTCATGCCTTCCGGCACTTCACCATTGATAATGCGTTGCGCCAGACCTTCGGCGATGGCGGTTTTACCCACACCCGGCTCACCAATAAGCACTGGATTGTTTTTGGTACGGCGCTGCAATACCTGAATCGTGCGACGAATTTCATCATCACGCCCAATCACCGGATCCAGCTTGCCCTGTTCCGCACGCTCGGTCAGATCCAGAGTAAATTTATCCAGCGCTTGGCGACTCTCCTCTGCATTGGGGTCATCAATACTTTCGCCACCGCGCATCTGCTCAATGGCCTGCTCCAGCGACTCTTTGGCCGCACCGGCTTTATGCAGGAGATCACTAAGCTGCCCTTTGCTTTGTACAGCGGCAAGCGCAAACAATTCACTGGAAATGTAAGCATCCTTACGATCCTGCGCGAGCTTGTCGGTAACGTTAAGCAGACGCCCCAGGTCATTGGAAATGTGTACATCACCATCGCCACCTTCCACGCTGGACATTTTTTCCAGTGCCTCACCCAACAGGGTGCGCAGCTGGTTCACATTAACACCCGCGTTATTCAGCAGGTGACGCACCGTACTGCCCTGCTGATCCAGTACCGCCATCATTAAATGGGCAGGCTCAATAAATTGATGGTCCCTCCCCACTGCCAAGCTTTGCGCATCCGCCAGTGCCATTTGGAACTTGCTGGTCAGTTTGTCCATTCGCATATTTTTCGCCCTCGCTGAAACTTAATCATTGTGTCAGTTCCTACATGGGGGCCGGATTTTGTGATTCCAAGCATCGGCCAGATTTGTTACGGTTAAATTAAAAGATAAATAAAAAAGGCACTCTCCGAATAACGAAAAGTGCCTTTAAAAAACGGCGTCAAAACAAGTAATGTAAAGATCAGAATTCGCGCCCATCCCACATACGGGTGTTCAGGCGTCGGTCTCCGTTATGACGGCGATCTGGGGTGTTTTCAAAACGCACCATTTCCCGGCGATCCACTTTGATACGACGAGATGCCTTGCGCCGCTCTGGCCCGATGTACTGCAAAGGGCCATCTTCCGAACCTTCAGGCCCGGCCTCGTTTTCCCATTCATCTTTGGGTACCAGTTTCAGCTCCATAACATGCGGTCTCTGTTAATCAATACTGTTATCCGTTCTGCTGTTGCAGAATCCCCAACCGTACGGCAAGTGATATCCGGCCTGGTAATAATGTTAGCGTTTGATGATTTAACAGGCAACCTCTGGTTTCCGGTGATATCACCGTATTTTCATAACCCCAAGGGGGTGTTAACAATCATTTTGGTCGTCAATCTCCCCCAGGTTTTTTGTGATATGCAGGACTTAAATGTCAATTAAGGGCTAAATCACCTGTTTTCAGGCGCATACTGGCTGAACCTGAACAATGAAAACCCAACGCAAAGAGCTTGAAGATAACGGGTAAAAGATATATACCCGTGGTGATTGAAGTTTTGACTTTATTGCATGCAGGTTCAGTAAATATCGGAATCGCACATGTTGTAGATATCTCTTTTAACCCGGCACTGAGATTAACCCCAAGCGCAGCGACAACATCGTCAGGCAGGTGTGATGGTCATCCTCTTCACAATGTAAAACCGGTGCCACCCGCATCTTTGCCTGGCTGGGGAAAAATACAGCGCGTACCGTATGGCCTGCACCACGCACATCGTCTACACGCACCGGATAAATAGAACAAGCGGATTTTTGCGCCAGACGCACTACGCCACCTTTAAGTTTACGATATCCTTGTGATTCCAGATGGATACCTCCCTGCGGAAACACCGCCACCACCTCTCCCGCATCCAATGCGCGCAACGCTTCCCGCAGCGCCCGCTCAGGCTGTCGATCACGATCCACCGGAATACAATGCGCGCGCCGAAACAACCATTGCAATCCAAAACGCTCGTATTCCTCACGAGCAATCATAAATCGCAGCGGCCGGGGACTGGCGGCAATCAGCAGAAACGGATCCAACCCGGAAATATGATTACATGCCAGCAAGGCACAGCCCTGCTTTGGCAAAGGAATCGGCTGGTATTCAAAACGATGCACATAACGACAAAACAGCACAATAAAACCGACAATATGATTATTGACCGTATTGCCCCAGTCCACAGTATTTGCTCTGCCACAGGCACACACAAAACGCAGCAGCAACCACAACAGCACACCAGTGGTAACCAACAAAAAAAACGGGATTAATTCTGTCATGGGATATGAGATTTTTGGTTAAATACAAGTAGCGCAGAAAAACCTGCTTCACATACAACAAAAATCGGGAGTTACTGACCTGATGTAATGACTCAAGGAAGGGGTGCAGTGTAAACCAACACCAGCGAAGGCGTTATTTTTTCTTCTTCTTTTTCTTCTTTTTCTTGCTTTTCTTTTTCTCACCGCCACCGTCGCTTTCTGCTCCGGCATCCTCCAATACCCGGGCAATCTGCACAAACCCTCGCGTATTGGCATTTTTCAACGCAGATACGCCCGCTTTGGATTTGGCATTCACATCCGCGCCTTCGGCAACCAGTGCCTGTACTACAGTGAGGTTACCACTAAAAGCCGCTGCAATCAGCGCAGTGGATTCACCCTTGTCCTTGGCATTCACATCAGCACCTGCGGAAAGAAACAGGCGTACCACTCGTTCGTTGCCAAAATAAGCGGCGCTCATTAGCGGGGTTTTGCCACTGGCGTTTGTCGTGTTGACGTCTGCGCCCTCGTTCAACAATGCGCGCGCCATATCCAAACGTCCCTGCCGGGCGGCATCAATGAGTTCAACATTGATATCCCGCGCTGCCATAACGGCGGGCATGCCCAGCAAGATGACAAAAAAAACGAAGAATATCCGTCTGGCCTGAATCATTTTGTATCCTGTTAACTTACGGGAAATACCCGTTTTCTGTACAAACTATCGACCATTTTGTGAAAAATTTGAGATATCGGAGTAGCAGTGAAAAGTATGGATAAAACAGTGTCGTGGTAGGAATGTCAGTTACCTGACACACAACCCCAGACGTACGGTCATTTTCTAAGTATCCTTGCTATGCTTCACCGGTTTTGTTCGCTTGCAGGCGATTCACCTCTTTTTTTCCTCAAACTCCGCCACAGGCTCAACACACTCTCATTGATCACAGTAGAGCCATCAATATCACCGGATAGCTAAAAACCTAACTCGTTCAAGTTGTTTTGTCACAACACCCAAGTTTAGTCCTGACATGAATATCCTGCAAAATACCCATATCAAAAAATAACCCGGCATACTGATCTCCAAAGCCACCATCCTGATTAAGCATAAAGGATTCAATCAACCGGGGAGCCTGTTGCTCAAAGGAACAATCACTGGCACTACGTTCAGCAGCCAGAATAGCAAGCGTTGTACTCTGCATGGAAAGAAAAACAGAAATCAGCTTTTCAAAAAACTGCCTTTGGCAACAAACATACGCTACCCCCTGATTACCCCATGTTATCTTATCAAGAACCAGACTCTCATCACACTGACCTCTAATCCAGTCATAAGAGTTCGCACTTTTTGGTGGATCTGGTGAAAAAAAAAGACAAACATCCTCGTAAGCTATGTCCAAGTGGCAATTTTCATGGAATATCTGAAAGATTTTTTCCGTCACCTCATTACATTCCTGTACGTTACAATCTTCAGGCCACTCCAGTACTGGTACATCTTTATCAGTACCTAGCATCAGTGTTTAACTCCATGTTTTAGTAATTTCAAAAGTCCTTTCATAATTTCTTTTGCAGAGCCCTCGTGCCTAAGCACCCTGCTAATGCCAAAAATTCTACCATTAACCACCAAACGACCATCATGAGTCACAAAGCGCAAGATGCTTTTGTTCGCATTATTATTAATACTGAGAACAGTCAGACCATCTTTTGCCTTATGGCTGCCATACAATAAATCCAGTCGCCCCACCTGCATCCCTCCGGGCTGACCGCCTACTCCGAAACGAAACATTGTTTGCTTCGGTACACGCAATACCTTGATATTTCCATAAGCACCGAAAGCAAGAGAGCTAACGAAAAAAACACCTTTACCAATAGAGCGACCAATCTCTTTATCCCTACCAGCTAAATCTGCCAAACCAGCGCCAATAAACCCCGAACTTTCGGACAATAGATTATAACCATGCCCCTTATTAGTTCCTGCAAGCTGGGCAAAGCCATCAGCAATAGAATTTGTGCCAAGAGAAAACACTATTACACCCGCAACAGTGGTACCTGGCTCAGGTACAATAATTCCAACAAGCCCCACACCCATCTCAACTACGCCGAGTAAAACTTTTCCTGTTCCCCAACCATACTGTGATAATAATGACGCACGTATTTTTAGAATCTCTGTCTCCAGAGCTAACTTTAATGACTCAGCAATATCTTTAACTTCGTAATTAGAGATGAGCCCAGTTCGATCAAGATATATGGTCCTAGTGGTATGATTCACTTCCCAACCATCCATATCTACGACTGGGATAAAAAACTCCATCGCTTCGCGATAAAAACATGAAAAAATTAGAGACTCTGTACGTTTATGCACATCACAGAGATATCCCAAGAGCTGGATAGTATCGACTGGGGCAAGCCCCCGAGATTTACGCTGCGCGGTTAAACAACTTCAAAGAATAACCAAGCCCCCCTTGCTCTTTAAAAGAAAGAGTTTTTAACAAAACCAGAACCAATTTTTGATCATAATGATCAACAAAATAATCAATGACACGATCAATTTCCATTTTCTCACTCCCCAATGTTATTACTCAGACATACACTCACCATAATATTGACATTAATGGCATAAGGAATATACCCCTCCTTTTTCCAGGAATCAGCACCAGCCTTGTCCAATATAAAATGAGTCTAAAGGGGGGAGGTATTTCTAACATGAAATGAGTCTGAGTTGGGCTGAAAAAGGATCTAGGTTTAACTTAACACGAAATTGCTTTTGTTAGCCGTATTTTACTAAGCGTTCCATTTGACTTTCCAAACGTTCAACCAACCATACTTTCCTATAATGAACTATCGTGTTACTCCAATCCAACTTGCCTCATAATCAAACGAATCTATCACCCATGCAGGAAAATCAACGTGCACTCGTTGAATACAATTCACCTTCTTTATTTCCCAAACTCCGCCACAAGCGAAACACTCGATATGGGTGAATGGCTAGTCCTTTCCATTTTGTGAAAAATTTGAGATATCGGAGTAGCAGTAAAAAGTGTGGATAAAAAGACCGGCATCAATGCAATAAAAATGCCACAGGCACCATAAATTCAAATTCCTGGCGAGGGTCGTTGTCCGGCATGGGGGGAAAGGGGTTGGCCCGCTGTGCCATATCCAATGCCGCTTTGTCTAACAAGCGATTGCCCGTGCGCTGTTCCAGCGTCACTTGCTGTGTTTCACCGACGCGATTGATCAGGATGCGTAATACCCCCTCGCCCTGAATACGCAAACGCTTGGCACGACGCGGGTATTTTTTGTGTTTTTCCAGCCAGGCTACCAGTAACTGTTCATAACGGGCAGTGGCCTCCGCATCCAGAGGAGATAGTGGAACAACAGGTTCTATGAAGGGTGGCTCGGTTTGCAGTACTGGTTCCCGTTCGGGAAGAAGCTCAGGAAGTGGTTCAAGCGGTGTTTCCACCGGAACCGGAATGGGCTCGGATTTTGGCTCTTGCTTCAGCTCAGGTTTAGGCTTCGGTTTAGGTTCCGGCTTTGATTTGGGTGTAGGTTTTGGCTTGGGCGCAGGTTTTGGTTTTGGCGGTAACGGCGCAGGCGGTGTTTCTACTGCCTGCTCTGCCACCATGGTCAGCAGATTAACGCGCAAAGGCGGTGCTGGGGGTTCTGCTGGACGTTCGGGTTTCGGTAACGTCAACCACAGCGCCAAACCACCGTGCAGAGCCAGGGCAATCAGCAGGGTAATACTCAGGTGTCGAGGCGTTATGATCATGAGTTACAGCAATATCACAATGCTTATTTTTGCGTCGTGGCCAGCGCAACATCGGTGCCTCCGGCCGCGCGAATCTCATCCATTACTTGCAACAGTAACTGCACCCGGGTGCTGGCATCGCTTTTAAGAGTGATGGGTACATCAGCATTTTGTTTGATCAGCGGCTCAATCGTTGCTCGCAGCTGCTCCAGATCAATACGTTCACCGTTGAGCGCCAATTGCCCGGTTTCATTCAACGAGACAATGATGGGCGTAATATCACTCACCTGAGCACTGCTGGATTCCGGCAATTCCAGTTCAATAGCTTCGGGCACCATGAAGGTACTGGTGAGCATAAAAAACACCAGCAACAAAAACACGATATCAATTAACGGTGCAATATCGAGGTGCGAATGAATACGGGCGCGCCCCTCAAATTCCATGGGTTTCGTCCTCGATTTTATCATTGTCGCGGTTTGAGATAATGGCCGGTGTTTTACCAAAATGGCGTAACACCCGAATGCTGACATCTTTCATGGAGGCACGCACACGATCCACTTCACCTTCCAGATAATAGAAGGCTGCCATGGCAGGAATGGCCACGGTTAATCCAAAGGCAGTGGTCAGCAGCGCCTCCCAGATTCCGCCTGAAAGGATCGACGGATCGACACGGCTACCAGCAGCTTCAAGATTCATGAAGGCGGCAATCATGCCGGTCACCGTCCCCAGCAAACCTAACAACGGGCTTAAATGGGCGATGGATGAAAGGCCTCGCAGCCACGATTCAAGATTACGGATTTGCGCAGACCCCACCCGGCTCACTTCGGCCTCCACGTCTTTGGCAGACATGGCTGGATCAGCACCACAACGTATGGCGCTCTCCATTACGATAGCAACCGGACTCCTCTGTTGTTTTAAGGCATCCAGAGCCTTGCTGGGGTCATTTTTCTGCAATGCGACCAGTGCAGGATCGACAAAATTCAGACGCCGCAAACCACTCTGAAAAAACTGAAACAGTTTAAGCAGGATGATAGCAACGGCCAGAACAGACATGGCCAGCAGCACCCACATGACCGGCCCACCTTGTTGAAACAGACTGACGATATTCATAATTACCCAATCACTCTTTTAATAAAAAGGCAATGGGTGGAAGCCAATAAAGCTTGCCACCCATAACCCACTAACGATCCTTCCCTGGAAGGTCAACAGGTGAAAACCAGCGCGGTTTGCCACCTGCAACCCACTCACCCTCCTTGGTGAGAAAACCTACAATTCCATTTCAATCCCGGCATAAACAAACTGTGG
Organism: Gammaproteobacteria bacterium; assembly: GCA_021648485.1. GTDB lineage: Bacteria > Pseudomonadota > Gammaproteobacteria > SZUA-152 > SZUA-152 > SZUA-152. The sequence continues at coordinate 14,102 of JAKISS010000036.1, read as the reverse complement.
CAAGCCACCGCGTGCGCCATCGGGCTGACGCGAAACAACATACTCTTCATCGAAAAGGTTTTGTACACCACTAAAGAGTTTCACTGTTTCGTTTATACGGTAAAAGGTGGAAATATCCGTGGTAAAATAACTGTCCGTTTTGCCATAGCGGGCATCACGAATTTCTTGACCTTGGTCATCCATGAAGACTTGACCTCCAACATTATTGGCGCTGGTATAAGTCTCACTTACATAGTTACCCGAGATAAACGCACCCCATTTTTTTGTCTCCACACCCGTGCCCAGGCTCACTGTCAGCTCCGGGATATAAGGCACTTTATTGCCTTTTTTACCAAAACTGAAAATCGATTCTGCATCCGTGGAGTTTCCATCATTTTTTTGCTCGGCATTGGTGTAAGTTACGCTCAGGTAAGTAGGGTTGCTTATACCCCACTTGTTAGCGAGTCCCGCATCATATTGCAGTGCAAATTCAAGCCCATAGGTATCTACCTCACCAAAGTTTTCATCAATACCGGTACCGGTACCGCCCTGGTTGTCAATCACGATCAGGTCTTTAAAGGCGGTGTAGAAAAAAGTGCTTTCAGCCGCGAATGCCTGCGGTGCGTTGGTATAGCGTGCGCCTATTTCAAAGGCGGTACTGGTCTCCGGGTCGAGTCCTGCGCGTGTGCCTCGTGGGCTTGGGGTGGAATAACCGGTATGCAGACCACCAAAGCCCGTCCATCTGTCATTGAATTCATAAGTCGTCCCCATACCATAAGCGCTGACGCTGAAGTTGTTTTCACCATCCCGTCCTTTGGCACCGCCGACGCCTTGCAGGGTGACAGGTGATGCATCCGGGGAATCCTTGGAGGTTTGATCCAGTTGTTCATAACGAATACCCGGCACGAAAGTCCAGGCTCCTGTTTCAATCGTATCTTGCACAAACAGCGCTAATGCTTTTGTTTGCTGAAAACGGTTTCCTGCTTCACCTTTTACGCCCGATGTCATGCCGGTGATGGTGCCGTTGTCTGCCTGAACATAGATGTCATCCCACTGAAAACGTGTGATCTCATCTTGATGCAAACGAATACCTGCCATCACTTCATGTTGAACATTATCTGAGCCAAAACGAAAATAACCGACAGACTCAACGCCTTGTGCCTGGTATTTGCGATTATTGGCTCTGACTGTGATATCACATCCAACATTACCCTTCATGCACTCCTGTGACGTACCTGGGGTTTCTATGATGCCGGGCAACTTATCGCCATTAATTCTTCTGAGTTTGTACCAGTTACGTTTAAAATCAGTTTGATAAAGCGTCGTAATGACATCAATGTCATCCGTGGGACTGACACTCCAACGCAATGAGGTTTGCTTCTGATCACTCTTTATATTGTCAAAGCGCGAAGCAGCATAGCGACGGGTCGGGTCAGCATTAAAATCAGCCTGACTTAAACCAAGATAGGTCTCATTGGCATCCAGTTCACTGGTACCATACTTAAATTCGAAACGTTGATACATCCCACTGGCCGGTTCCCATGACAATTTCACCATGGCATCCGTTTTATCGAACCCCGTATCGTCACCATTACGAAAGTCATCCGTTTCATCAATTTTCTTGAAACCATCATTCTGCCGACGATAGCCTTCCAGCAAAACGCCAAACTGCCCGGCATCCCCGGCATCAAAGGTATTGCCCGCATAGGCATGAGTGCGCTGCTCGTTAAAACTGCCAATTGTTGATTTCAGATAGGCTTTCTCTTTCGTCGGAATAGGCGTTGAAAGATAATTGATCACACCACCGGTGGTATGCGGGCCATATTTAATCTGACTGGAGCCTTTTAATACTTCCAGCCCACTCATGCGACCCGCCGTCGGTGAATAATAAGCAGCTGGCGCGGTATAAGGTGCAGGGGACATCATCACCCCGTCTTCCATGACGGTTATTTTAGCGTTGCGAGTCGTATCCGCACCACGCAGGCTAATGCTGGGAAAGAGGCCAAAGCCATCTTCTTCGCGCACATACACTCCAGGCACCTTGCGAAGCACACGATTGATATCATCATAATTTTGCTGACGAATATCTTCTTTTGTGATCACCTGGGCAGAACCGGGTATTTTTTTGATATTTGCCGGGTTACCAATCACCCTGATTTTATCCAGCACTTTGGCCTTCGTACTTGTCTCGCCAGACTTTTCGTCTACTGCCTTTTCATCGACTGCGCCAGCAGGTACTGCCAGGCCAAGCGCGGCAATAACGATGGCATCGCGTAATAAACGATGTTGTTTTTTCACTGTTTCACTCCCTCAATACTGTAATTGTGGTGATGCCGCCTTTGTCGTGGCTCTGTGACGAGCACTGGAACAGGGGCTGATAACTGGCTGGCTACTCATTACCGTCTGGTTGGGTGATTGGCTGGCTGAACACAATTATGAATGAAGCAGAAAAAAATGTAAATGATAATTATTCGCACCTGCAAATCAGAACTATTTACCTTGGGCTGATAGCAGCATGGCTGACTCTCCCGGAAGAATGCGCACATTTTTTCCAGTTTATGCAAATTAATTCTTGCAAATGCGAATGATTATCACTAAGATTTCAGCAAGATTAACATCTGACCCACCCAGGGTGAGCTGTGTGCAACATGACTGCGATGATTTCTGGCACGGCAAAACGAGCAAAAAGCATCCTGGAGGGTTACAAGTACCGCAGCAAGTTAATGTTGGTATTTGAAACCAAAGGAGAATGATTGATGACATACATGATCAATGCTCGACTGGAGCAAGGAACCCCCTTGTTGACGCTGGTTGATGCCGTCACAGGCAAGGAACGCCTCCATTGGCGCGGTGATAACATGGCCAATGGCGAAAGTAACTGGAAAAAACTGTTCAAACGACTGATGCTGCTTTCTTGTGCTGACCAAATCAGCCTGGTTAAGCGTGCAGGATCTCCTGCTTTTGGTGACGAATGCATCGAATGCCGTACGTGCATTGACCAGGATGCATCAACAAAAACGCAGACACCCATTATTTCTGCAACAACGACAAACGCAAATGTTAACAACAATGTTGTTGCGTTATTGCAGCGCCAAAAATAAAAAGTGTGAATAAACCAGAAGCATCCTCCCCTCGGACTGCCGGAACATCACAATCGAGTGATATCTCCACTATACGGCGCACGACAAGCAATGAATTATTGGCCGGGCGGAAAGAGCTGGCGATTGAGCACGGCAATGAAGAATATCGCCTGCGACTCACCAGTAAAGGAAAGTTGATTTTGACAAAATAGAGGAATAATGCACCCTGTGCATTATCAGTAAAGCCAGCCACCCATGCCTCCCGGCAAAGGTAGCCAGCCAGAAACCGTGGTTTGGATACTGTTCAGGAGGTTTTTATGTGTATCAATCTGAAAACATTAACAGCGGATGTTAAACCGTCCACCAATATAATACATCTTGATGCGCGCCAAACGCGCCGAAAAAAAGTCTGGCAGCTTGAGCGTCGCTTTCATTGCGGTATTGCGGGCACCTGTTTCACGCTGGATGAAATGCGCCGATTCTGTCGCAAGGCACAAATCAACACAAAAGAACCTGTCAGCGATTATGAATTGCATATCAATTTTGTCACCATGCTGGGTGATGCCCAGGCTGCACGCCCTGCGGCTAAATTTCTCGACCGAAAATACAAAAAAACAATACAGCACTTTATGCAGGCAAACGACTCGGAGCAGCTGCACCGTTTATGGAATGAAGCCATTTCCCAAGGGGAAGTCGCCGCCGCATTCTGGTCAATTCTGACCCATCCTCAAACTTCCGAAATATTACTCTTCGAGGTGTATGGTGAAGTACACATGCTCTCTCACCTGTCCGGCAGCTCTGTTCGCATCGATATGCAGGCACTAACCCAGTTGCGACAACGCCTGCCCAGACTGAAAAAAGAAGTGACCCAATCCCGCATGGCACTGCTAAACCGGACACGTCAAAAAAATGAAATGATTGAAGCACTGAATAAACGTCTAAACAAGGTGTTACAAAGTGAAAAGCAACTCCTGGAGGCAAAAGCAAAAATTACGTTATTGGAAAATGGTGACATGATACGTCACTTGCGTTCACAGGTAGAGGCTTATGCCTGTAAACTCAACAGTGCAAATATACGTGCTGACCGGGCCGAAGAAAACGCAGCAAAGCAAAAGAGATTTGCAGAGACGGCTCATACCAAAAATATGCATATTGAAAGCCAGTTACTGATGCGAAGCGCTGAGCAAAGTGCGCTGGAAATTGCACTGGAAAATACGCTGTCTATTCAGCAAGGTTTCCGTGGAAAAAATAATGCTTGTCAGAAAAAAATAGACCTTGATGGACGCAGTATTCTTTATGTTGGAGGACGTAACCGGCTTTGTACTCATTTCCGCACACTGGTGGAACAACAAAATGGGCATTTCATTCATCACGATGGTGGACGAGAAGAGAGTCCTCAGCGGCTGGATGCCTTATTGAGTCAAGCCGATGCGGTGCTTTGCCCCATAGACTGTGTCAGCCATGAGGCGGTTCACCGCATCAAACGTGAATGCAAGCGCTATGGAAAATATTTGATGCTGTTGTCTCAATCAAGTTTATCTGCCTTTACCAAAGGTGTTCACGAATATTCCAGAGTGTCCTCTGTGGCATAACACCCGGCATAAAATTTTTACAGCACCTTTTACAACACCAAAGAATAAATTCCTTGGTGAGAATACCCATTAGGGTATAGCCAGCCACCCAGTCCTTATTTTTCCGAAAAAGGCAAAAAGGTAGCCAGCCAATAGTTTTTTTGGTTAAGGCACTTTTATTTTCGGAGGATTTTTATGCCTGTTTTTTGTTGGCGAACATTGGTTATGTTGCTGTTGTTATCTATTGAAATATCAGCGGCATCAGCCAGTGATATTGTTGAAATGGATGAGATAGTTGTCACTGGCACCCGCACCGAAAAACCGGTGCTGGAGGTGCCGGTACGCACCGAGATAGTAACCAGAAAGGAGATCGAAAAAACCCACGCCCGCGACGTAAAAGAGGCGCTGGAAGATGTGCCGGGTTTGATGCTCAAACCTAACCAAAAGAGCGGATTTGTCGCCTGGTTGCAGGGTATGGATGCCAACCGGGTACTGGTCGTTATCGATGGAGAACCAGTCAGCCCCAGCACCGGCTCTTCAGTTGACTTGACGCAAATTGGTTCCATGGATATTGAGCGTATCGAAATTGTGAAGGGGGCGACCTCGGCACTTTATGGTAGCAATGCGATGGGTGGCGTTATCAACATCATCACTCGTAAACCATCAAAGCCATTGAGCTATCAGTTAAGCATGGATGGAGGCAGTTACGGTGATAAAAACCTGAGAGATAATGCCAGCGAGATTAACAGCCGTCGCTTGGCGGCCAATCTGGCAATCAAGCGCTCAATTGGCTATCTACAACTCAATACTGATCTGCGTAACAAAGAGGGTTATACCCTGGATCAAAGTAATTTTCGTTCGGAAGGTGAAGCAGGCTACAAAGGAAACATTAACCTGCGTGTTGCATGGACACCCGATGAAAAAACCGAAATATATATTGCACCGCGTTATTACCGGGAAGTGATAAACAACAATATTCTTTCAGATTTCACACCCGGTGTTGGTTATATAAAAAAGAAAAAAAATGAAGAAGCCAGCCGCTTCAGTACAACATTGGGTGCAGAACGTTCACTTGATAGTGGTGGACGATTACGTGGTTGGTTGTTTCGCGAAAACTGGAAAGACATCACTCAGCAGGATGTGATTAGTACACCGCAAATCGATCAACAACGCAATGCCGAAATCGAACTCTACCGCGCCGAACTGCAATGGGATAAACCCTGGGGGAAGAATCAGATATTTACCTCGGGATTACTTTTCCGGGAAGAGACGCTTGACCAATATGTCAGCACGCCAAGTCTACCACGCCGTAGTGAAGTGGATGGAGAGCGTAAAAAAACCGTTGAAGTTTACCTTCAAAACGACATTTTTATAGGTGATCAATGGGAACTTGTGCCCGGTATTCGCGTACAAAATGACAACCGTTTTGGATTCTATGCCGCGCCCAAAATTAATATGATGTATACACCGGACTGGATTTCCGGCGTTGTCACCAATGTACGAATGGGCATAGGCCGGGGCTATCGCTCACCTGATCTGAAAGAACAATATTTTGTTTTTGATCATAGTCAACTGGGTTACAGGGTACTTGGTAGTGTTGACCTTGAGCCGGAAAGTTCTGACAGCTATCAATTGGGCATTGAGTTTGCCCGCCAGGGTGATTTTCGTACCGATATCACCCTGTTCCGCAACAATATTAAAAACCTTATTGGCACACGCATCAACCCGGAGAAATCAAATCAAACCGGCCTGATAATTTTTGAATACGATAATTTTTCCCGGGCCATGACGCAAGGTGCAGAACTCAGCAGCAACCTCTATTTGGGCGCACTGGAACTAAAGGGAAGTTACACCTTTCTCGACAGCGAAGATCGCATTACCGGAAAAACATTGAGAGAACGTCCCCGTCATCAAGTTAAGTTGGGAGCTGATTATGAATACAGTCCATGGGGAACCATGGTGACTTTGCGTGGTGTCTATCAAAGCAAGGAGTTTTACGATGCGGACAACTTTCAGGAATCACCTGCCTGGACGACCTGGGATTTAAAACTGACTCAAGTTATCACCCCTGGGGTCAAGGTGTTTGGTGGCATCGACAATTTGAGTGATGAACATCGTAATCCGCGTATCGCTTCCGACAACCGCCCTGCTGCTGGCCGTTTTGTTTATCTGGGCCTGCGGATCGAAAAATAAATAAAAACATATTTAACCAATTAACAACAACCCAAAAAAAGAATAGCCCCTGTGAACAGAATTAATCTCAAACTACAAAGGAGTACAATAACGATGAGCGTAAAAAAACAACCCATGGCTGGTCAGGCATTGATCACCCTCGCTGTCGTCGGTACGTTGTCAGCATGTGGTGGTGGTAATAATGACAATCCTCCTGTTTCCGGTGGAAGTTCACCGACCCCAGTACAGATCGATGCCACGGCAGGTGGCTTTGGCGCGGCAATCGATGATCCTGCCAACAAGTACACCTATTTCCATTTCAAAACCGGCGAGGTGGTTGCACTGACCGATGCCCAGGCGGATACCTCAAATGATTGGCATATCGCCTTCAAACGCACCGCGATTAAACTCAACGGCGGTGCCTCCGGACCAGGATCAGTAAGTGGTGCTCTGGCCGATGCTCAGAACGATTTTTACGATGCCGCGACGGGTGATCCCGATAATTCGGTGTTTCTCAATGCCTCGGCCAACAGCGAGCTGGCGGCTTTTAATGCCGTCACCAACGTCAATGGTCTCGCCTTTGCAGAGGATCGCAATATCCCTTACATCAAAGGTGATGGCACTGATGCTGGCTGGTGGCTTTATAGCGGACCGCCCGCCCACACCGTTTCAGCCAACCCGGATCAATGGTGGCTGATCAAGTCAGCGGCAGCGGACAGCTACGCCAAATTCAATGTCACTAATATCGTGCAAACCAGTCGCGATATCACACTGAACCTGTTCATCCAGAGTACGGCAGATAATACATTTTCAACCACGGCAAGCCCATGGACAGCCGCCATTGGCAGTGCTGGCGGCAGCAAGTGCTTTGATATCGACAGCATAGCAGAAGTGGATTGCACCACAGCCACAACCCATTGGGATATCAAGGTAGAAGTCGCTGGTCAGGCCTGGAATATCTGGACCAACGGGGGTGTTTCCGGTAGCGGCAACGGAGGCGCATTCGGCCCGTTTAATACCGCCGCTATTGCCAACTATGTCAGCGGTCAGAACAGCCCTGGTGGCACCAATATTACCGAAATGTACGAGCAGGACAGTTCCAGTGGCCTTTTCAAGGACAACACCTGGTACGCCTACAGCCTTGAGGGTAACAGCAAACTGTGGCCGAATTACCGCGTTTATGCCATCGATACCGATACCGGTTTCTACAAAGTACAGCTCCTCAGCTACTACGATCAAGCCGGTGTCAGTGGTAACTATACCCTCCGCTACACGCCACTTGCAGAAGCAAACCCTGCCAGTATTGTCACTGTCGCATTGACCGAATGGGCCGTCACACCTGACAAAAACACAGTCAATGCTGGCCCGGTGACGTTCAACGCCATCAATGACGGCCCAGTTGATGTCCATGAATTGGTGATTATCAAAACCGATCTTGCAGCTGATAGCTTACCCGTCGATGGCAACGGCAACGTCGATATAAACGGCGCAAACATCATCCTTATCGGTGCAATCAAAAATATTGCAGTGGGTGCGGATGCCCAAGCCACTTTTGACCTTGAGCCCGGTAACTATGTGTTGGTTTGCAATATCTGGGATGCAGGTGAACAGGAAGCGCACTATGCCGAAGGCATGCGTGTCGCCTTTACCGTGCAATAAAGGTTTTGTCCCGACTCCTCATCTTCTCAAAACGGCGGTCTCCACTCCCTCCTCGGCGGGGGCCGTCCCTTAAACACGTATCTTGCGTGTGGAGAGTCGGGCATTTTATTTACTAAGAACACAAGGAATCAGAAAATGAATATTGCTCAAATTGAACTATTGATGTATCAGGTTTCAGGCCTGTTACTGCCACCCGTACTGATCATGATCATCCTGCTGTTTTTTTACGCCTTTTTCATTCTCGGTTGTTTTGCCGCTCAATATTTGCAAAGACTGCGTAATGTTTACGACTATCAGCGGGCAGTTCATTCGTTGAATGATACCGAACTCGATTTGCGGCCTCGTTCCGTAAAGGGATATAGACTCTTCAGTCACTACCAGGGTAACAACAGCAAGACGACAACAGATCTTGAAGTCTTTGCTCTTAAAGAACTCGAAAAACAACGCATCGTCACCCGCATTGCGCCAATGTTAGGGCTGGTGGCCACCATGATCCCCATGGGACCGGCATTGAAAGCTTTGGCTGACGGAAATATTCAAGGCATCAGTGAAAACCTCGCCATCGCCTTTGCCGCCGTGATTTTTGGTCTTATGACCGCCTCCATTACCTTCTGGACAGCCAGTGTCAAAAAGCGCTGGTTTGTGAGTGAATTAAATGATCTTAAAACATATTTGGCTAAAAAAGAGATGCAAGCATGAAACTGCTTTTGGATGAAGATGAAGCGCTTAATCCCATGCTCTCTGTTGCCAATCTGGTGGACGTGTTTTTAGTCGTCATTGCAGCGTTGCTCATTGCCATTGCCCAAAACCCACTCAATCCTTTTACTGCCGAAAATGTCACCGTCATTAAAAATGCGGGACAACCCAATATGGAAATGATTATCAAAGATGGCGAGAAAATTGAACATTATAAATCCAATGGCCAAATCGGTCAGGGTGAAGGTTCCCGTGCGGGCGTTGCTTATCGCATGAAGGATGGATCGATGATTTATGTGCCAGAAAATAAAAATGAATAACACGATAATAAAAAGGACACATTATTTTCAGGTTATTGACATTAAGCATTGAGAGATAAATTATGAACTTTAAACAAACATTGTTAATGATACTACTGGCAATTTTCATAACGATTTTGCAGCCCGCCCAGAGTGCAACAAAAGGTACGATAAAAAACACCGGGAACTCGATTCTTATTTTAGCAACCAATCATGTCATCGAAGGAAAGCTGCAATTGTTCCGTCGCCTCGCGTTGGAACAACAAAAGTTTGAGGTGGATTACAAATACCTTCGCTCTCTGGAAGAAGGTGAGTCACTCACAGACCTGGTGTCTCCTTATGATCTGATCATCTTCGACTCTGTTAGTGAAAGGGAAGCAAAAAAGGACTACGCACACTTTGAAGCACTGGTACAGGCTGATGAAACACGCCGTTTTCTACCGATAAAACTGACTGTGGAAACCAGACTCCGCAAAGGGTTTTCTGCAAGCCAAAGCCAAACACTCTTTGACTATTACTATAACGGTGGCGAAGAGAACCTGCGGCGCATGCTCGTATTTCTTGAAAAGGAAATACTCAAAAATGAATTATCTGAATCCGACAGTAAACAAGCCTTGCCGCCCATTATTTTTCCCAAACTCGGCATTTATCATCCGGCATATGAAAAAACAGTGTTCGATAATGTGCCCGATTACCGGGCATGGAAAAATGCCAAAACTGATACCCCGATGATTGGTATCGCCATATCCCGTGAAACTATCGCTGCCGATGAAACAACGGTTATCGACGCTTTGATTCAGAGCATCGAAAATCGTGGTGGCATTGCTGTACCATTTTATTATCCGGGTTATGGAGAAAGTGAATATATCGACCTGTTAAGTCCTGGCGGAAAAGTGGCAGTAGATAACATCATCAACACCCGCATTATTCACTGGGCGGAAAAACGCCGCACTGAATATGAAAAACTGGGTGTGCCCGTATTGCAGGTTTTGCCGTATACCAAAGGTGACCGGTCAGAATGGGAATCTGATCAGGCAGGCATTTCTGCACAAGTGACCCCATTCTATTTAACCCTGCCGGAAATGGCCGGGGTTATCGATCCCATGGTTATTTCTGTTCGTACAGAAAATAAAAAACAGTTCCCTATCGATTATCAGTTGAATAATGTTGTCAGAAAATCGTTAAAATTATCTGCCCTGAAACACAAGGATAATGCCGATAAAAAAGTAGCCATCATGTTTTATAACTATCCCGCCGGAGAAAAGAATGCCAGCGCCTCTTTCCTTAATGTGCCCACCAGTCTTGCCTCCATTTTCAAATCACTCCGCAAGGCCAATTACACTGTTGCATTGCAACAGGAACAATGGTTCATCAAACACACAGGCCTGATGTTAAGACCGTTTCACCGTGAATTACCTTACACCGAACTACCGGGGTTGGGTTCTGTTCATGGTTCTGGTGGTTTGTTGCCTATGTCGGTCTACAAGAAATGGTATAGCGCATTGCCACAGTCCGTACGCAATAAAATAGAAGCGCAATGGGGAGCACCTGAAAAAAGCTTTACCGTGGCAAAAATAAATGGCGAGTTACAGTTCATTATCCCCCGTATGATTTCCGGTAACGTAATGGTGTTACCACAACCACCACGAGGTAATCGGCAAGAACGTGAACGTTCCATTTATCATGATAAAAACATCCCTGTCAGTCACAATTATCTGGCCGTTTATCTCTATGCTCGCACACAGTTTGGTGCGGATGCCATTGTACATTTAGGCACCCACGGCTCTCACGAATACCTGCCCGGTAAAGAGCGTGGTTTGTCCGTTTATGATGCAGGAAATTTGGCCGTGGGTGATACGCCTGTTATCTACCCTTTCATCATGGATGATGTGGGTGAAGCCTTACAAACCAAACGCCGTGGCCGAGCTACAGTCATCAGTCACCTGACACCACCACTGGCCAAAAGTGGTTTGTATACAGAGTTAGTGGATTTACATGAATTGATGCACCAATACAAAGCGCTGGATGAAGGCGGTGTCAAAGCACGTACGAAAAATGCCATTATTACTACTGTTGAAATGCGCAATATTCATCAAGACCTGGCATGGAATAAAGCAGACCTGGTGACCCGTTTTGACAAATTTTTACCTGAGTTACATGACTATCTCAGTGATCTGGGCGCACAGAATCAACCTTTAGGTTTACACACTTTTGGCGAAGTACCTGAAGAAGCGCATTTGATTTCCACATTGGTACAAATGGCAGGAAAACATTTTATCGAACCGGCGGAACGCTATGCCGGAAAGCTGAATGACCATCCACACGAATATACAAACACCAATGATCACGACAGCATGGTGGATTATCGCACCCTGAATCAAACGCCCGAGTATCAATTGATTAAAACTTTCGTAATTGATAGCGTTAGCCTGGATGCGATTAAAGATGATGAACTGCGGGACTTGTTAATCGAAGCCAGAATCAATTACGCCAATTTTCAGAATATCGAAGAAAACAGTGCGTTGTTAGAAGCCCTGTCTGGTCAATACGTCAGCAGCTCTACCGGCGGTGACCCAGTCCGTAGTCCTGAAGCCTTGCCCAGTGGTCGCAATCTCTACGGTTTTGATCCGTCCAAAATCCCCACGCAAGCCGCATGGCAATCTGGCAAAGCCTTAATGGATGATTTGATTGCCAACTATTTCAACGATCACGGCATCTATCCTGACAAAGTAACCTTTGCCATGTGGTCGATTGAAACCATGCGTCACCTGGGTGTGGTGGAATCTCAAGTGCTTTACGCCATGGGTGTGCGACCAATATGGAATGACAGTGGCCGTGTCACCGGCACAGAAATCATTCCTTATAGCGAATTAAACCGCCCCCGTGTTGATGTTGTGCTCTCTGCCACCGGTCTCTATCGTGATGCCTTCCCCAATATCATGATGATGATCGCCAAAGCCGTCGAAGAGGTCGCACAGTTGAAAGAAGAGAATAACTTTGTTTATCGTCATGCCAACACACTTAAAGCGGAACTCATTGCCGAAGGCGTGGATGAAAACGAGGCAGATAAACTGTCTACCATTCGTATCTTCTCCAACGAAAGCGGTAACTATGGCACCAATGTTGCCAGCGCCAGCATGGCTTCTGATACATGGAAAACAGAAGACAAACTGGCCAAACTCTACTTGTCACGTATGGGATTTTTCTATGGCAGTGACGAAAAGACCTGGGGCGAAAAATTGCCTGACATTGATCTCTACGCCAAAAACCTCTCGGGTACTGACGTTGCTCTTTTTTCCCGATCCTCCAACGTCTATGGACTGCTCAGCAGTGACGACCCGTTCCAATACATGGGCGGTATCTCATTGGCCGTACGTCACCTCGATGGCAAAAGTCCTGAAATGTTTATCTCCAACCTGCGTGACCCCGACAACAGTCGCAGTGAACCACTGGGGCGTTTTTTAGCCACCGAGCTGCGCACACGTCAGTTCCACCCGCAATGGATTAAAGAAATCCAGGCAGAAGGCTATGCCGGTACGCTAACCACACTGGATGTACTGAACAACTTTTGGGGCTGGCAAGTCGTCGATCCCGACAATCTACGCGATGACCAATGGCAGGAATTTTTCGACATTTACATACAGGATAAATACCAACTCAACATGCGTGAATGGTATGAAAACAATAATGCCCATGCCCTGGCTCAGATCATCGAACGTATGCTGGAAGCTGCACGAAAAGAGTATTGGACTACCGACGCTGACACGCTCAGAGAGCTCACTGAAACCTATATAGAAATGGCGCAAAAATACGATGTATTGACTCAAAACGAACAATTCAGAGAATATGTCAACGAACAAGCAACAGGATTTGGTTTAGCACCATTAATGCAAGAGATTCAGCTGTCTGCACCCGTCACATCGCAACCTTCCCAAATTACGGAGAAAAGTACTCAAATCGCAGGCCAGATAATGGACAAAGTGAAACAAAATGAAGTGTTAGAAAACCATCGTTATCGTTATTTGATTGCTTTATTGGTCTTCTTTTTTATCGTCGGGTTTTTCTATCAATTTCTTTCCAGGACTGTTACCTCAAAGGAAAAAACAAATGTCTGAGATTAAAATCAAAACAGGCAAAGATATCATCGCTAAAGAATTAACTGCATTGAGAAATTCAGTAAACTGGTTCCGTCACTCTTCTTGCGCTGATATTGAACGTTCGATAGAAGCCTATCCCTTCACGGCCCAGGCAAGAAATTCGGCAGGCAAACTCATCGGTTATCTGAGCGCCTTTAGTGATGATGTCTTCACTACCATGATTGGTGAATTATTGGTGCATCCAGATTATCAGCGTCGCGGCATCGGAACCGCATTATTGAAAAAGGCGGAGCTGCGATATCCTGGCATTCCGGTGCAGGCGCACTCTCCTTCTGGTTGTTTATCATTTTTTACCCGCCAGGGGTACACCTCGCCGGAACAAACTATGCGGGTCGTTTTAAAAAAAATACCACAAAACAATGAAGTGCTAATTGCATGGACCGGGGATTAGACTGATAAGGGACGTGCATGAAACAACCCCGAACGATACCAACACGGCAACAGGAACAGCTTTCCCCGATGCAAATAAACAGCTTCGCAGCAGGCTGC
>JAKISS010000035.1 GCA_021648485.1 Gammaproteobacteria bacterium | reverse complement strand
ATTATTCATCCACATGAAACACATCATACACCCGCTGCGCCAGTTGCTTGCTGATACCGGGCACTCTGGCAAGGTCTTCCACGCCAGCACGCGCCACTTCCTGCAAACCGCCAAACTGTTTCAGCAGGGTTTGGCGACGTTTGGGGCCAAGGCCGCTGACACCTTCCAGTACCGAGGTATTGCGCGCTTTGGCGCGGCGCTGTCGGTGGCCGGTGATGGCAAAACGGTGCGCTTCGTCACGTATCTGCTGAATAAGATGCAGTGCGGGTGAGTCTGCGGGCAGTATACGGGGCGCGTCCTCCCGCAACAATTCTTTGCCCGGTGACAGCGCGGCGGACAATATCAGTTGTTCTTCTCCCGGTCGCCGCGCGGGCCCTTTGGAGACCCCCAGCAGGGTGATGCCGGCAATCTGTAATTCCTCCATCACTGACTCGGCTTCACTCACCTGCCCTTTGCCGCCGTCGATAAGCAGAATATCCGGTAGCTTGCCTTCACCTTTTTTCAAGCGTGTATAACGCCGCAGCAGCGCTTGTCGCATGGCGGCGTAATCATCGCCGGGGGTGATGTTGTCGATGTTGAAGCGCCGGTAATCGGACTTCACTGGTCCCGTGGTATCCAGCACCACGCATGAGGCTACTGTGGCTTCGCCCATGGTATGGCTGATGTCGAAACACTCCAGCCGCTGCGGCGGGCTGCCCAGTTGCAGCACGTCCTGCAATGCTTCGAAGCGGCGTAATACGGTACTTTTGGTGGCAATTTGCGCATTGAGTGCATTTTCTGCGTTGGTCACGGCCATGGTCACCCAGCGTGCGCGCTCACCACGCAGTTTGTGAGTGATGCGTACCCGGTGGCCGCTCTCTTCACTCAACACGGTCTGCAATAGTGTTCCTTCCTCATCCAGGGCTGTGTTCACAAGAATTTCTGCGGGCACGATGCGCCCGGCATGGCCCACCAGATAATACTGGGCAATGAATGCTGCCAGTACTTCGTCGGGCCTGGCCCCGTCGGTGTGGCGCGGAAAAAAGGTTTTGTTGCCGAGATTACGACCATCGCGCACAAAAAACACCTGCACACAGGCCAGACCGCCGCCGAGCATCACGGCAATTACGTCCAGATTACCGCCCTCGCCACTCACATACTGGGATTCCTGCACCCGTCGCAGGCTGCCGATGAGATCCCTGATCTGCGCTGCCTCTTCAAATGCCAGCGCTACCGAGGCCTGTTCCATTTGTTCCACCAGCTCGTTGATGACTTTGGCACTTTTGCCTTCCAGAAACATCGTGGTATGGCGCAGATCCTCGGCATAACGCTGTTTGTCGATCAAACCCACGCAGGGAGCCGTACAGCGCTGAATCTGGTATTGCAAACAGGGCCGTGAACGATTGCGAAAAAAATTATCGTCACACTGACGTACTCGAAACAGTTTTTGCAACAGACTCAGGCTCTCCCGCACGGCCCCTGCACTGGGGTATGGCCCGAAATACCGCCCTTTGGCCCGCTTTGCCCCACGGTGGTACGAGAGCCGGGGGAAATCATCATTTTCGGAAAGAAAAATGTAGGGGAAACTTTTATCGTCCCGCAGCAGGATGTTATAACGCGGCTTCAGCTCCTTGACGAGATTACTTTCCAGCAGCAACGCCTCACCTTCGGTGTGCGTGACGGTGACATCCACCCCTTGCACCTGCGCCACCATGGTCCGGGTTTTCGCCGCTTGAGTGGCGCGGGTAAAATAGCTGGTCACGCGCTTTTTCAGATTACGTGCTTTGCCCACATACAGCACCGTACCGCTGGCATCCAGCATGCGGTAAACGCCGGGGCGGCTGGTGAGGGTTTTCAGGTATGCCCTGGCATCAAAAACATCAGGCTCGCGGGTGTCTGAATCATCCACAGACATGGGTTAATTCCTGGCGTCAACCAGTTCGCGTGCCCGTTTAAATACCGCTTGAAACATAGACGTTGTCAGACGGCGGGTCTGGGTGTTGTAGCGACTGCAATGGTAGGAATCCAGCAGAAAAAGGCCTTTAGGGGTTTTATGGGGTAATTCATGTAACTGATTGTGGCCAAAGGGATAATCTTTTAGTTTTACGCCCAGGGCACGCAACACCGCCGCATGCGCAATGGTCCCTAATGCCAGGACACAGGCTCCCCCGCGCAAAGCGTCCAGCTCCGCTTTCAGAAACTGATTACAGGTACGAATCTCCTCGCCTGTGGGCTTGTTCTGTGGTGGCAGGCATTTCACGGCATTAGTGATGCGGCATTGCTTGAGGCGCAAGCCATCATCGGCTGAGTCCGAAGTGGGAGCCGAGCTGAAACCGGTATCAAACAGGGTCTGATACAGTAAAATGCCCGCGTGATCCCCGGTAAAAGGCCGCCCAGTGGCATTGGCACCGTGCATACCCGGTGCCAGCCCCACGATGAGTAATTTGGGGGTTTTCACCCCAAAGGGGGCAACGGGACGCGCGTGGTAATCCGGGTATTGCTCCTGGTTTTCATCCAGAAAATCACTCAATCGCGGACATTGGCGACAGTCCAAGTCGAAAATAGGGGTTTTATTTATCATGTATACTCAACTTCGCAACAATTTTTCGGGAGCCACAGCATATCAGTTTGTGGCAGCCTTTGATTCGTGGCGAACAAAACGGCACACTGGACGTCTAATTTGTCAGCTTTCGCATCAGGTAACAGAAGAGGATGTTTGTATGTTAAAAAAACTGGGGATAATTTTTCTGGTCACAAGCATTAGCGTTCTGCTTAGCAGTTGCCATATAAAGCAAAAGGATGTTGAAACCATCAAGCGCACAACCGACAATTTACGCATCTATCAACCAGGCAATTTTATTGTATATGATGTAATCACAAGAACGAACAGCTTTACGACAACCAGCCGGGGCACATTGCGCGTTCAATGGGATGCAACCGCCGATTTGCTTGATCCCATTGATACTGGTACCCAGTATACCGTGCTAAAAGAAACAACAACTCTCATCTATGAGCCCGATAGTACCGCAACAGACGTTACAATCATTCGTTATATCAGTCAGGACAGCGATGGGAATATCACACTTTATGCCATTGGTGATGGTGACGATCTCTACTGGCTGTACAAACCAGAAGATACCACACCCCCATTCTCCTCCCCCGTCACTCCACTTGTTATTTTTGACTCTCCCATAGCGGTAGGCTCGGCCACTACCCCCGTGAAGTTCTCGGCGATGGAAGGCTGTGGTGTCCCGACAGTCGGGCTGTGTGGATCAGAGATATATACATTCGATGAGAACGAGTTTACCATTGTAGGCGACAGTACTTCTATCACCACCGGTCTGGGTGAATTTTCAAACCCGTTTCAAATAAGGTTTAATGGTATAAACATTCCAAAAAATTCTCCGGCTATTTCAATTGTCGGAGACATCCGCGATGCCTGCGGCACCAGCCTCGACAGCACTGAGCATAATGGCATTATGTTTGTTATGCCGGAAATCGGCATAGTGCAAATGACGAATCAATGTCAAAATTTGACCGGCCAACAAGGTTTAGTGAACTACACCATCACTATAAATAACACGAACATTCCCTTGCCGACACCCACACCGTAAAAACACGGGGCATCTAATAGACGCCCCGTGTTTTCCTTCCGACCAACAAAGCCATAAAAAAGCTACAAGAAATTAAACAAAGAAAGATTTTGAATCCGTGCAAAGCTCTGTTGTGCTGCCTGCAAACCTGTGAGCTGTAAGTTCAAACGGCTGACCGCCTCGGCATAATCCAGGTCTTCAATCGAAGACAGGGCTTTTTGCCCCTGGAGAATAATCTCTTCATTCAGTGCCCGGTGGCTGTCAATGGCATTCAGTCGAGCACCGGTTTGCGCACGGAAAGCGCCCAGATTTTCCATTGCCAGCGAGAGATCATCCGGCACGTTAGCCGTTGATGTATTGCCTTCAAGCGCTAATGCAAACTGCTCCAGAGTTTCAAAAATATTTTGTGTGCCACCCCCTGAAACAGGCACATCCATAAATACATCCTGCCCATTGTCTTCGGTTGCAATAAAACGGGTTTCACCAATCTGCACATTACGTTGTCCCAGATCACCCGTATAAGAATAGGTGAACAATCCGCTGGCAGCGGGCACCTCTGTCACAGCCACCGGTGCGGTATTCACATTAAACCCGGCAAAAATATATTCCCCGTTGCTGTCCGCCGTATTGGCGACTGAAATCATCTCACCCAGAATCGCACGCGCTTCAACGGCAATAAGCGCACGTTCGTTTGCGCCCAGACTTGTGCTGTTGCCCTGCACAGCCAGCTCCCGTGTACGCTGCAACATATTAATTGTTTGTGTGAGCGCGGCCTCCTCCTGCTTGACGCGACTTTCCGCAGCATCCGCATTTTCCTGGAATTGTTTGTATGTTTCGATAACCTTGTTAAAAGCCAATATCTGTGTTGAGCCCAGCACATCATCCGATGGCACCAGAATACGTTTTCCCGTTGCCACCTGTTGCTGGGTTTTACTCAACTCCGACTGTCGCTCCAGCATGGCAGTCACACCACGATCCTGCATTTGTGCTGTTGAAATTCGCATATGATTATCTCTGTAAAGCGTGCGCCATCATTAACGCCCGGTAACGCTGATCAAAATCTGGAAAATATCATCCGATATGCGAATCACCTGTGCAGCAGCCTGATAAGCCTGCTGGAATTTCAACAAATTCGCGGCTTCTTCATCCAGATTAACACCGGATACTGATTGTTGTGATTCAACAGCACGGTCCAGTAATGCACGCTGCGCGTTGGCATTGACCTTGGCTTCGCGTGTGCCCACGCCTACTTCTGACACCAGTTTGGCATAAGCTGACTGGAAATTTTCTGTGCTGCCGCCCAGTACCTTCTGTGCTTGCAAGGCAGCTAATGCCAGTGCATTGCTGTTATCACCCAGTGCATTTCCAGATGCTGCACCAGCAAACTCTGCGGCAGAGGAAAGAGCAACGCCGATGTCACCGGCCCCGTTTCTGACGGGACGAATCAAAAAACTATCACCCGCAGAAACACCGCCTGCCAGACTCAGGGTAATACCATCAGAAGCCACCGTGCGTGGAAAATCAGTTACCGTGAAGCCACTGTCAACAACGGCATTATCACTCAGTCGTGTTAATGAAAATGTTGCACCATCATAATTCAGACGATACTCACTGGCCTGAATCAGATTGCTA
The DNA here is from genome assembly GCA_021648485.1 of Gammaproteobacteria bacterium. Classification (GTDB taxonomy): domain Bacteria; phylum Pseudomonadota; class Gammaproteobacteria; order SZUA-152; family SZUA-152; genus SZUA-152. The sequence continues at coordinate 26,428 of JAKISS010000035.1, read as the reverse complement.
TCATTAATCGCCACACTCACCGTACCGCTGGCGGGATTGTTTCCGGTACTGGCTAGCACCTCCGGGCTGGTGGAAATAATATCGTTAAAAAACAGGCCGCCAGGGTTTCCATTAATATCATCACCTAATTGATGCTGGACATTAATACTCGAAGTTAGACCAATGGCAATGCGGCCCATGGAATCCTGCACCGGGTCCAGTACGTTCTCCCGAAAAGCCAACAGTCCACCAATTTTTCCACCATTCAATTGCCCGTTAATGGAAAAACTGACAGTGCCCGACTCAAAACTCACATCCAACCGGCTTAAATCAAATTCATTGGGCGTCGTCGATAAGATGCGAGCCTCACCACCCAGCACCAGTGTTTGCCCATTACCAATAAATACACTGAGGGAACCATCTCTGGTTTCATTGGTATTGACAGATACCAGCTCAGACAACTGGTTGACAAGACGATCACGCTGATCCAATAAGCTGTTGGGAGGCTGACCTCCCGTCAGACTTCTTTGCAAAACAATATTTTTATTCAACTCGGCAATGGAAGAAGCAATACTGCTGACTTCCGCCGTTGTCACTATTAGCTGATTGTTAACAGAGTCATTTAAATTCTCAAAACGCTGATCAAACGATTGAAAGCGCTCGCTCAATGTCACTGCTTCTGAAATCAGTACCTGACGTGCCGGAATGGATGTCGGGTTATTGGCCACATCCTGCATGGCATTAAAAAATTTCTGCACTGCCGGGTTCAAACCCACATCATCATTAGCTAACAGCTCATCAATACCAGACGCCATGGTCTGTAAAATATCAAGTTGATTAAAGGCAGAGTTTCGGGAGACAACCTGATCAACCAAAAACTGATCATAAACACGTCGAATCGCGGTAACATCAACTCCCGTACCAATAAAACCACCACTGGCTGCATTAGGCGCGCGGGCAGAAAGCTCCACCAACTGCCGACTATAGCCTTCGGTATTAACATTACTGATATTATTTCCGATGGTCACCAAATTCCGCTGAAAAGCCTGAAGCCCGGAAACGGCGGTGCTCAACATGTTGCCTGTATTTGCCATAGTCTCAATTCCACTGGTAGTCAGGGCAGGTGCAATTTTTTACGCTACGCCTGATAAAAGTCCACCTGATAAATTTATCGTCTGATTCGTTTAAATCTTAATCAGTTCCAATGCCGTCTGTAACGGCTCACCTGTTGCTATACGCATGATTTTATTTGCATATTCCGGATCTGTGGCATAACCCGCCGCCGACAACTCCCGGGTAAATGACTGTGCATCATCGGCAACAGCCAAAGCTGGCTGATAACGTGGACTGGTTTTTATAAAGTTAACAAAGTCTGCAAAACTTTCTTCATAAGAAGCATAAGCCCGGAATTTTGCCGTTTCCCGCACTGCTACTCCCTGCCGGAACTCCAGAGTGGCAACGGAAACACTCTCACCCTGCCAGCGCCCATCAGCCTTGATGTTAAACAGGTTGTAACTGCTTTCACCGGATGCGTGTTTATTGACTTTTTTCCCCCAGCCCGTTTCCAACGCGGCTTGCGCCAAAATGACTTCTGGTGCCACACCCAGTTTTTCTGACGCAGTTTTGGCATGGGGCCACAGTTGCTGAACAAATTCCTGAGGCGTATTCAGCGATGCTATTGGTAACGGCACTGCGGGTAACGACACCACTGGCACAGGTGTTTTCTGTGCAGATACGGGTACCACCGCAGCAGGTGCTTGACGAATAATATGATCAACAGAAAATGACTGTTTAGTTTTTTCGATTTTCTGTTCACTGGCTCCACTCATTTGCAATTGCTTGACCAACATATCGGCAATACCAATGCCTTGCCCCGCCGCAAGATTAATCGCCAGCTGTTTATCATGCCAATCCTGATAAAACTCCGTTTGCTGATCATTAAACAAATCACCCTCATTACTTTCACCATGCGCACTTTTTAACATCATTTGTAAAAATATCGCCTCAAACTGTTCTGCAACAAGACGCAAGGTTTCCGGTGAATTTTCATCGGAGGCATACTTCAGTTTATTCAGCGCTTGAATATCCGTATAAACAGGTGCTGTCTGCAAAGGAATTGTCATGACAGTTTCACTACGTCATCCAGTATCAGATAACCAGCAGGGTTGCACGTAATGCTCCCGACTCTTTCAGCGCTTCCAGAATGGCAATCAAGTCACTCGGGGTTGCACCCACTTCATTAATGGCCTGTACAATATCATTGAGAGATACACCGGGCTGAAATAAAAACATGGGTTTGGCTTCTTCGCTCACGACAATATCGGTCCGGGGTACCACCACGGTTTCACCTTCTGACAATGGTGCAGGCTGGCTGACTTCCGGTCGGGCGGCAATGGTCACCGTCAGGCTGCCATGTGTAATTGCCGCCGGCATTACCCTGACATGCTGGCCAATAATAATCGTACCCGTTCTTGAATTGACCACAATTTTTGCGGCTGCCTCACCGGGTATCACTTCAAATTGCTCCAGCAAAGACATGAAGGCAACTCTTTGTGCCGGGTCACGCGGAGCATTAACCTTGATGGAAATAGCATCAATGGCGTGTGCCGTTCCATCACCGATATTTTTGTTGATGATAAGGGCAACGCGATTTGCCGTGGTAAAATCCGGGGCGTGAAGATTTAGTGTCAATGAATTACCCTGTAAAAAAGCCGTGGCAACACTACGTTCGACCATTGCGCCATTGGCAATCCTGCCTACACTGGGAATATTGACGGTGATACTGGAACCATCTGCACCCACACCAAAACCACCCACAACAACATTACCTTGTGCAATGGCATAAATTTTCCCGTCCGCCCCTTTAAGCGGAGCCATTAACAAAGTACCGCCTCTCAGGCTTTTGGAATTTGCGATGGAGGATACAGTGACATCAATCGTCAAACCCGGCTTTGCAAAAGGGGGTAATTCTGCATGCAGCGAAACTGCTGCAACATTTTTAAGTTTTGGATTCACCCCCGCAGGCACGGTAATGCCAAATTGCGACAACATGCTTTTCAAACTTTGCACAGCATAGGGTGCCTGACTGGTTTGATCACCTGTGCCATCCAGTCCGACAACCAGACCATAACCCACCAATTGATTGCTACGCACACCAGCGATTGAAGTAATGTCTTTCAAACGCTCCGCATGCGCATTGACTGACAAGACACCACATATCAAAAACAACAGCGTAATCCTGTATTTTTTAGAATGCCAATTCGATAATCCCATGCAGACTTGTTGCATAATTATTTCACTGTTTTTTCATTTAAAAAAATTATAAGCCTTCCAAAAAATTATGTGATCAGAAAGGCCACCAGTTACTATCAAAAATACGTTGCAACCAACCTTTGGTATTAGCATCTGCCAACACACCCTGCCCGCCATAAATAATTTTTGCATTAGCCACTTGTGAAGAAAGCACTGTATTTGAAGGAGTAATATCAATCGGGCGAATAATCCCGGAAATACGCACATGTTCTGATCCTTGATTCAAGGTCAGTAACTTTTCACCGCGAATCAACATATTGCCATTTACATATACCTCAGCAACCGTGACGGTAATTTCACCCGACAGACTGTTACTTTGTGTACTGTCACCCTCCCCCTGAAAATCACGTTCTGCATCAATGGTTGCACTCAAAATGGCATCGCCCCCATATGAAACCCCCCGGCCAAATAATGTGGGCGCGGCAATAGTAACGGCAGCATCTTTTGCGGTGTTAGTGCTGGCCTTTTTACTGGCATTGGTTTTTTCCTGCAAAATCACCGTAATAATGTCACCCACACGATGTGCTTTTGTATCTTCAAATAACGCCAGAGAAAACCCGGCTTTATAAATTGCGCCATCGCTGACGGGTAATGGTTGTGCATTTACCGGTCGGACAGGGGCATATTCAGGATCAGATACGGCCTGATGTGTCGTGCTACAAGCCGAGACTAATAACAGCACGACAACAAGGCATAAAAAATGAAAATTACATTTCTTCATGACAATCATCACAGGTTGTTATTCAGGTATTGCAACATCTGGTCTGCTGTTGATATTGCTTTTGAATTCATTTCATAGGCACGTTGTGTTTCAATCAACGAAACAAGCTCTCTGACAGAATTTACATTCGATGATTCCAATGCACCCTGTACCAAAGAACCAATGCTGCTTAATCCTGGCGTGCCTGTGGTAGGTGAACCACTTGCGCCACTTTCGCGAAACTGGTTTTCACCAATGGGCTGCAAGCCGGTGGGGTTGGCAAAATCAGCTAACTGGATATTGCCTATCTGCGTTGGTGTCCCAGAGCCGGGCGTAGTAACAGAAACAATACCATCTGAACCAATAGTAACACTTTGTGCATCCGTCGGAACCGTAATTGCGGGCTGTACGAGATAACCGCCTGCGGTAACAATTTCACCGGTTGCACTCAATTGAAAGGAACCGTCGCGGGTATAGGCCAATGAACCATCGGGACGTAATACCTGAAAAAATCCACGCCCCTGAATGGCCAGATCCAGTGAACCTTCTGTTTGTATTAAATTTCCCTGAGCATGACTTTTCTCTGTAGCAACAGTGCGCACACCCGTACCAATCATTAAACCGGATGGCAGCTGTGTACCTTCTGAAGATTGCGCGCCCACCTGACGGACATTCTGATACAACAAATCCTCAAAAACCGCCCGACCGCTTTTGAAGCCCATGGTATTGGCATTGGCCAGATTATTGGATATCACTGATAACCGGGTTTGCTGTGCATCCAGTCCCGTCTTTGCCACCCATAATGCAGAATTCATGTTATGTACTCCTTAATTGGCACTTTTAATGATCAGCTTGACAAGCTTAATAACTGTGTTGCCGCATTGTCTGTCTCTTCAGCCGTCTTCATCATTTTCACTTGTGTTTCGTATTGCCGCGCCAGACTGATCAGATTCACCATAGCTTCCACGGTATTGACATTACTGGTTTCCAGCGCTCCCGCAATAATATTCACTGTTGCATCCGGTGCTGCACCGTTGCCATCCCGGGTTCTTAACAAACCGTCTTCGCCTTTAATTAACGATGCGCCATCAATTTTTACCAGCTTGATACGATCCAGTACTGTCAGTGCATTAGGGGCTTGACCGATACCCAGAATCGACACTGTGCCATCCGCACCAATTTCAATTTTGTCTGACGGCGGTATGGCAACAGGCCCGCCATTACCCAACACGGCAAGCCCTGAGGCTGTCTGAAGAATACCGCCATCCCCAATACGCAAACTACCAGTGCGGGTATAGACTTCGCTACCATCCGGGGCTTGTGCGGCAATCCAGCCGTCACCTTTAATCGCAATATCCAGCTCACGCCCCGTAGGATTAATCGCACCACTGCTGGTATCAACACCGACACTTTCCGTCATCGCATATACTCGCGTTGCTTCACCTGCCCCATAAACCGGCATGCTGCGAAATGCTGCCAAATCGGCACGAAAGCCATCCGTATTGGCATTAGCCATATTATGGCTGTTTGCCGTTTGTGCCAGCATAGTTTGTCTGGCACCTGACATTGCGACATAAAGCATACGATCCATAATAATTTCCTATGATTAATACCCGATAACAACTAATTAGATATTGATAATCGTTTGTGTCACGGTGTCAGCCGCACTGATTACCTGTGCATTGGCCTGAAAATTTCGTTGCGCCGTAATCAGGTTCACCAGGCTGGCGGCAATATCGACATTGGAAGCCTCCAGCGCACCTGACTGAACCAGACCGAAGCTGGCGGTATTGGCTTCACCCAGAATCAGATCACCTGACTCAAAGCTTTGGGCCCAGGCGGTATTACCTTGTTGGCGCAATCCGCCGACATTAGGAAAACCTGCCAGGGCAACTTTGCCCAGCGCATTCGATTGACCATTGGTGAAGCGGGCAAAAATCACACCTTCGTCATCAATATCGATACCACTCAAACGCCCTGTGGCAAAACCATCCTGTGATAAGCCGTTTACCGCAAATGCACTACCAAACTGGGTGGTGTTGCTGTAATTAACACCTACCTGAATGGGTAATGCCCCTGTACCGGAAGGTACCGCGTCATAAGCAATATTTGCGGGTCCCGAAAGCGTGCCATCGGAATTAAAAGTGATACTGACCGGTGAGGCACCACCGCTGGCAACCACATTGCCATCAATGTATTGATAGGTATCCCACTGATTCGCCACCGCAGATTTCACATAATACAGCGTCGATGTATGGGGTGACCCCAAAGAGTCATAAATCACTGTGGAAGTGGAATTATTAAAACTGGTAGGATCCGCAGGATCAAAAGGTACTGTGGATGGAACTGAATCAGATGAGCTCAAATTCAATGTTGCCGTTATTGATGCTGTTGCCTGAGGAGGGCCATCCGATGTGGATAATTGCACGTCACTTAAAACACCGGTATTAAATCCCCCCCCTGTAATGGCAGGAAACACCTGTAACCTTTGTGCAGACTGATTCACAATATAACCATCACGGTCAACATTAAATGCCCCTGCACGGGTGAAAGACTGTCCGGATGCATCATTCACCACAAAAAAACCCTGACCACTTACAGCAAGATCCAGATTACGTTCAGTGAAATCAATATTACCCTGCGAAAAATTCTGTGTAATGCCGGTTACCCCGACACCATTACCTGTGGCCAAACTGCTGATACCTTCAAAAGCAACAGCATACACATCTGAAAACTCTGTGCGCGCACCTTTAAAACCGGCAGTGCTGGCATTGGCAATATTGTTACCTGTGACCGAAAGATCAGTTTGTGCTGCATTCAACCCACTTAAAGCAATACGAAATGGCATAACGTTTCTCCTTACCCGTACAGTTTTATCTGTTTAATAAATATATTAATCAATCACAGTGAAATTCATCGAGTTTCAGATGTATCACCGCTATTGAATTTCTCGCACACTGGAAAAATCCACACTATTTCCATCGGTTAAATTAAGCCGTAGCCCCTGTCCGCCCTGACCAAGTGTGACGCTATCCACCGACGCACTCATCAATGTTTCAAGCGCTACAGCACCATCATTAATTTCGGCATCCGCACTCACAAAATAACGACCTGCTGGTGCGGGCTGGCCATTATCGGCAAGACCGTCCCAATTGAAATATACGTTACCGGAAGATTGTGGCCCCAGTTCCAACCGCCGTATCACCTGCCCGGAATCATCCTTTATAGTGACACCTACTGCGCCACTGGATGCTGATAGCTCAAGCGCACCACGGATACTTCCACCAGAAGATAAGGTACCTGTGGCTGATGGCACCAGCACGGTACGACCCACCAGACTGGATGCCTGCAAGGCTTGATTCGACTGCAATGAAGTTGCCAGCTTATCAAAGGACTGTTGCAACTCAGCAAGCCCCGTGACACTGCTGAACTGCGCCATCTGTGAAATAAAGTCACCATTCTCCATCGGCGCAAAAGGGTCTTGATTTTTCAATTGGGTAATCATTAAATTTAAAAATTCTGCCTGTCCTAATTGGTCAGGTGGTTTTTTGGGTTTTTTTGTTGATGTGCCCAGACCCAATTCATTAATGGCGGTATTTAAATTGTTATCAATATGTGCCATGGTATTTTCCTAATGTTTATTTACTCTACTGGCCCAGACTCAACGTCCGCATAAATAGCTGCTTCGTTGTTTTTGCCACTTCAGAATTAGTTTGATACGAACGAGAAGCCGAAATCATATTGGCCATTTCTTCCACCATGCTGACATTAGGCAGAAAAATATAACCATCACCATTTGCCATGGGATGCCCTGGCTCATATTGTTTACGCACGGGAGCCTGGCTTTCCACAATACCATTCACCTGTACACCAACGCCTGCGGGTGATTCACCCAAAGCCTTCATCACTGCTGAAAATACTGGCTGGCGTGCCCGATAAACTTCCGCACTATTACTACTGACACTTTCCGCATTGGCCAGATTGCTGGCCGTGGTATTCAAACGCAGTGCCTGTGCACTCATACCGGAAGCGGCAATATCAAGAATATTAAACAGAGACATTTTTTAACCTTTCGTTATATCCAATAAGTCGTATTAAATAATCACTCACCTTTCAAGGCCGATTTCAAATGCTTGATCTTGCCACCCAGAAATTGCAGGTTTGTCTGATACAACAATGCATTTTCCATGAATGCGGCTTTCTCTTTGAGTGAGTCAACCGTATTACCATCCAATGATGGCTGGCTCGGTATACGATATTTCATTTCGCCCAACACATCATCAATACGGCCCGGTGATGTACCGGCGGAATTTATATGATTCGGATTAGTTGTACGCAGTGTGACATCACCCATACCACTTTTAACCTGTTGCAATGCAGCCTTAAAATCAATGTCACGCGCTTTGTATCCAGGAGTATCTGCATTGGCCAGGTTTCCTGCCAACACTTCTGCACGACGTGAATGAATCTTCAACGCCTGTTGGCTGATACCAAAAAACTTGTCCAAACCGAACTGCATGTGCTACTCCGTTGTGATTTATTGATTCTCGCCAAGAACAGAGCAAAGCGCGTGCCATAACATTTCTTTCAATTAAAATACAAAGAGTTGCACGCTTTTGGGAAAGAGTTTTGAAATCGCTTTAGATCAAAAAGCGGCAATGCGGCACCGACTGGCGGCAAAATCACCCGTAGAAGCATCCCGCGTGGGTATTCTGTTTATGGATACCTTGGTTTTGGTTGAATCATGAGGGCCATTTTTCCTGTCGAGTTTATCAGGAACATACAAGGTCATGGTGGTGGAACCGCTACGCTTGTTCTACCTTACGATTTTATTCTGTGCCGAATAGAATGGAACAAAAAACCGATAAACACCCCAACTCCCTCTACCCTGGTAGGGTGGAACAAGCACAGCGGTTCCACCAAATTGTATGAGGGTGATAGCTATGCCTCTACCCTTTTGAAATCAGGGTTTTAATTGATAAATAACACCATTACGCCAGCGGATCAGATCAAATTCATTGGAGTAATTGGTGATAGACTCCGAGCCACCCAGCACTAAAAACCCACCAGGATTGAGACAGTTTGCCATACGTGCCAGGATGTCCCGTTTCAACTCTGTGGAAAAATAAATCAACACATTTCGACAATAAATAATGTCGAAACGGCCAAGCAATGTATAATTCTGCATGAGATTCAATTCACGAAAACTCACGCGCTTTTTAATATCCACACTGACTTCCCAGCCTGCGCTGGTTTCCCGAAAAAACCGGGCTTTTCGTTCCTGCGGTAAACCACGAGAAACTGCAACACCTTCATACACACCTGATTTTGCAACGGCTAAAACAGAAGGGGAAATATCCGTACCAATGATCTGTACTGCATTCCTCGATAAACTGCCAGGCTTGGATTGCAAGTATTCCTGCACCATCATACTCAGCGAATAAGGCTCCTGACCGGTTGAACATGCCGCAGACCAGACACGTATTGTCCGTGGTTGCATTTTTATCAACTCAGGCAGTAATTTCTCTTTAAAAATATCGAAAGGGTATACATCCCGAAACCAGGAGGTTTCATTGGTCGTCATCGCATCCATAATGCAATGACGCAGCTTCCCGTCAACTTTCATCCGTTTCATCAATGTACTGAATGAATCTATCTCATTATCAGAAATAAGTTTCGTCAACCGACTGGTTACTAAATATTGCTTATTATCACCCAGAACAATACCACAGGCATCTTCCAGAAATTTCCTGAACGATTGATAATCCTCTGTTGTTATCGTACTAATCACCTGTTTTTCTCGTTTGTTATTTTTTTATAACTACCCCGTTTCAGGATTGAAGCTCATCTTGTTTGGTAATAGCTTCCAACACGGCACTTGCTAATTCATCAGCATCAAATTTTGCAATAAATTTATTAGCACCGACTTTTTCAACCATGCTTTGATTAAACACACCACTTAATGATGTATGCAAGATAACAAAAAGATCTTTTAATCGCGGTTCTCTACGAATTTCTGTCGTCAATGTGTAACCATCCATGTTTGGCATTTCAACATCGGAAATTACCATTGTCAGATGCTTGGCAATATCCGGGTCCTTATCTGCCCAGTCTAATAAAGTATCCAGGGCTTCCTGCCCGTCTTTTACCAGCGTGGACTCTATGCCTAATTGATCCAGTGTGCGTTTAATCTGTCTTCTAGCGACATAAGAGTCATCTGCTACTAAAATATTCGCGCCCGCCTTTATGTGATTATCATCAATGATACTATCCGAGATTTTTTCAGTAACGCCGACCACCTCGGATAAAACTTTCTCAACATCGATAATTTCAACCAGCTTTTCATCAACACGCGTCACTGCCGTCATATAACTGTTGGCTCCCGAGCCTTTCGGTGGAGCCAGAATTTCTTCCCAGTTCATATTCACAATACGCTCAACACTATCAACCAAAAACCCTTGGGTTGTACGATTATAGTCCGCAATAATAACGAAGGACTCTTCAGTTTCAGGAGTTGCCGGACCACTCAGTGCAAGACTCAAATCAAGCACTGGAATGGTACGACCGCGCATATTCGCAATACCTTTTACAACGCTATTGGAATTTGGCATATGTGTTAATTCCGGGCATCGAATCACTTCCTGCACTTTGAATACGTTGATCCCATACATTTGCGGGCCTTTTAAGCGGAATAACAATAACTCCAGGCGGTTTTCACCCACCAACTGCGTTCGTTGGTCAACACCGTCAAGGATTCCAGCCATAAGAATGCTCCTGCATCAGATTTTTCCAAAAATACCAAGATGCTCACTTATCGACAAACAATCGTACTTTCTGAAGATATCAGCATAGAAATATCCTTCGTGTGTTGGCACAGGTATTGCTCAACTACAACAGAACTCTCTGGCTGACAGTTTTCATGATGAAACAACCGAAGAATGGACACAGTATGAAAGACAGGGTGAAACACGGTAGGGAACCTTATAAGCACAGCGTCAAAAAATCAATTGACAGAAATTTCAATAATTTACGAAATAAAGCCTAAAGTTGGCCATTTTTTTGACGATAGATACACAAACAGAAAATGCTAATTACGCGACATAGACATATGCGCATGAATAACCCGGCCAAAAACGGCCAGAAAACGGCAATTTACCACAGGAAAGACCATGGCCCAGCCCGTTGACAACATTCACACCGCCACCAACTGGTTTGGTGTACGGGTAAATATATGCCTGATCAGTGGACTCCTGCTCCTCGTACCCCCCATTGCCGCAGGTAACCAATCCACGGAAACTCTCCGCCAAACTGTACTGGATTTTTTGCACATTCAGACGGCAAAACGTGCCGAACAGGATATCGAAATCAGCGTGGGTCGCATTGACCGCCGTCTGAAACTTGCAACATGTCAAACATCACCGACGGCTTTTCTTGCAGCAGGTGCAAAACTGCAAGGAAAGCTGACGGTTGGCTTGCGTTGCGCAGGACCAAAACCCTGGACGGTTTATGTACCCGCACACATTAAAATATTCGCAGAAGTCATTGCCGCCGCACAGCCACTGCTCCGTGGCAGTGAAATTTCTATAACGGATATCATATTCGTACGCCAGGAACTTAGCCAGCTACGCAGTGGTTATTTCATAAAAGCAGAAGCCGTGATTGGTAAAATTCTCACCCAAAACCTTTCCGCCGGACATGCCATCACCCCCAAACGGGTCAAAGCTGCTTTTCTCGTGCGTCGTGGAGAAAAAGTCACTATAGAAGTCTCCATTGGCGCACTGAAAGTCAAAGGAAAAGGTGAAGCGTTAAAAAATGCCGCACGGGGTGAATTGGTTTCCGTGCGCAACAGCCAATCGAAACGTATTGTTCAAGGTGTTGTCACAAGACCCGGCACCGTGAATATACAAATGTGACCTGAATCATATAATGATTAACACTGGGCTACAGATAAAGAATTTGCCAAAAAGGCCGATAAATTAACATAGAAAGCAGAGGAGAATGGCATGGCTGCCGAAATCACAGGCATTACGAAGACACCACTGTCCAGCAATAAAATCGATAACAGCAAAGCTGCGTCGAACAATACCCTTGGTGATAAAAACCAGGGCTCAGAGCGCACACAAACAACTGTCATTCCTGCTCCGGCTGACAAGATTACCTTGACACGACAAGCAGAAGAATTACGCATGATTGAAAAAGCCATTAATGACCAAACCGGCGTTGACAACGAACGTGTCGAAGACCTGAAACTGGAAATTGATGCTGGTCGATATGATATTAATGCTCAGCGTGTTGCAGAAAAACTCATTGCATTTGAAATGATGTTTGTCGCATAAATACAGCAATAATCAGCCAAATTAACATTTAACAAAAAACATAAAAAATGAAACAGACCACAAGTTATTTTACTGGCGACATTCATAATCTGAAAACGGTTTTGGATCAGCAACACACTCACTTGCTGAGAATGCTCACGATTCTGAAACAGGAACATCAGGCTTTAACAAGCAATAATTTGACCCGGTTTGAAAAAACCGTACAAGAAAAACATCAACAGGTTAAGGTGCTCGAAAAAATACAACCTCTGCTAAGTACCGTTGAAAAAACAGTGGGCGGCGTACTGTCAAAATCAACATTTTCCGCATTTATTCAACGCATGCCAAATGGTGAAGAAAAATCTGGCCTGGAAACACTCTGGAATCAATTCCAGGAAACACTGAAACAATGTAACCTGCAAAACAAAATCAATAACCGGATATTAAACGCCTCCTCAATCAACCTGAAACACGCGCTCAATATTTTACGAGGTAACATTAATCAACCCGCATCAAATATCTATAATAAAACCGGGCAACCACAGGATAAACTGCCAGGTCAGTCTATCGCCGTTGCCTGAGCCTGCCTGGACTATGTCATAGGTTGCAAACATGGCAGACCATCCCCCGGCAAATAATGCTATGGCTGACACTGATTATACTCAGCAATATGAGACCATTACCTCAACGGCAAGAATTTCAATGGTGCTGCGCCCTTTAATGGAAAAGCACGCTATCATCACCGCCACACTGCCCGGCTCCAATCGTTTTTTTAATACCGCACTGCTTTCAATCGATCTTCAAAATTTCACCATCACTATCGATGGTCTGCATCCGCCAGAGGGTCACACACTATTCCTGAAAATTGGCAGACTCACTCTGCGCACCATGTACGAGGGTGTTGAAGTCAGTTTTACGGTCAATCTGAAACAATCAGACTCAGAAAATAATATGGCGTTTTATGTCATTGATTTCCCTGAAAGCATTCGTTATTTGCAACGTCGTAATGCGTTTCGTGTTCCCGTCAGTGCAGCGAAGGAAGTCACTGTAGAAATTAAAACCAATGATGGAAAGTCATTTACCGGGGAATTAAATGATATATCAGCCGGTGGAATGTGTGTGCGCTTCGCCAAAAAAAAAGAGCTTGATTTATCAAGCTATACAGAGGAAGCAGAATGTTGCATTTATTTCCCGGATAAACGGAAAATTTGTTGTGTTTTTAAAGTATGCCATTCCAATTATTTTGAAATAAACAATAGCTTGCATATCGGTGGAAGCTTTGAACGTCTCGATAAAACACAGCGCCGCATTATTGAACGCTTTGTTATTGAACTACAACGACTGGCGCGTAAACGACTGGCACGTTAGTGCCGATATTACGATAATCCCAGTGTTTCCAGGTACGCCTGAAACTGCTCTCCCAATGGTATATCGCTTGTAGCATGTAATCGTCGTAAATCCGCAATATAATCGATATCCCACAACGGCTTTAATGTTTCAACCTCGCCCGTTACCCGTGTCATTGTTTCCGTATAAACCTGCGACGTTCCCCAGGGCATATCAATAAATAATTCTGGCTGTAATTTATTCATGCCTAAAAGTACATAACCACCATCCTCTGCGGGAACAATAACGGTTTTATTTTGGCTGACTGCTGCGCAGGCCGACTGCAAATAATCGGCGGTTAATGCCGGACAATCCGTACCAATCAATACAACCGGCGCGTGATTGCACAAAGTTTCATTCATGGCATGTTGCATGCGCTGCCCCAGATCATTGCCAACTTGCTGTTTGAGGGGAATACCCAGTTGTGTATGGCAATAACTAAAAAAATCATGATCCATATCCGGCGCACACCAAAGTTCCACTGGCGCAACGGCAAAACCCAACATTTGTTGCAAACAATGCCATGCGAGGTGTTCATGCACTACTTTTGCCGCCGTTTCACCAATATTTTTTGCCAGGCGTGTTTTTACTTTTCCTGCCTGGGGAGCTTTGCAAAAAACCAGAATCCGTGCATGAGGATACTGCACTAGGCATTCATCCTAAAATGGCTTTCCTTCACGACGACTTTCATTCTCGGACAGATTCCTAGCGGTATTGACGCGCAAGCGTGCTCGGATCGACACCCAGCCAATAGGCTAATCGCAAGCGCCACATCAGCCAGATGGTTTTAAAAACCCCGCCCAACTCCCAACGTCGGCTTGAGGTAATCACCCGCTGTGAAAGACAGACCGGTGACTGAATTTTCTTCAATCGCCGACATAATTCCACATCTTCCATCAATGGAATATCTGCAAAACCCTGTATGCGCTGAAACAAATGACGTGTAATGAATATGGCTTGATCACCTGTGGCAATACCCGATACCCGGGACCGCCAATTCATCATGGTTTCAATCACCCGAAAAAATCTCCGGTTACCTGACAGACATACGTCAAAACGCCCCCAAACGTCCTGGCCGGAGTTGATCTGGTCAATGATTGCAGCAATACCATCGTCCGGCAAAATCGTATCAGCATGCAAGAATAGAAATACATCACCGCTTGCCATTTCTGCACCTTTATTCATTTGTAGTGCGCGACCATGCGTTGAAACCAGCAGATGATCTATCTGGGGCTCTGCAAGACACTGACTGTTATCCTTGCTGCCACCATCAACCACAATAAGTTCATGGCCTTGTGTGCGTATCGTCTGTAATTTTTGTAAATTAGCCGCCAATACTTCGGCTTCATTTAAAACAGGAATAACAATGGAAATACGCATCAGGTTTAACTTAATGCACCGCCACAGCTGCTGCCCTGCCCAGCTGTACAACCATAACAATGGCCACGCACCACTATCGACGCCCCCGACACATCCTGATTCAATGCATCACGCAAATGCGGCCTTTTTATCGCTGCCAGCTGCATAGGCAAGTCCAGCATTTGGTTGAAATCGCAGTCATAAAGATATCCCTGCCAATCAACGCTGATGAGGCTGCGACACATCACAGTTTGCAGATTTTCATCTTTGTGGGCGGTTTGCAGAAGCGCCATGTAATCATGAAATTTCCCGGTCGAAATCAAGCTGCTGCCAAACCGTTGAATAGGCATATTGGCCAGCGTCAACAATTGTGTAAAAACAATGCCGTGTTCTTTGAAAAGCTTCTGTTTGTAATCGGCTTCCAATGCACCCTGCGGCGGTGGCAAAAACGGCCCTGTGGGGTTATAGACCAAGTTCAGTTCCAGATTATTATCTGCCTGCCCATAACCCAGCTGGTTCAGTTTTTTCAGTCCGGTGATACTTTTTTCAAAAACCCCCTTGCCTCGCTGACCATCCACATTTTCTTTTTGATAACAGGGTAACGATGCTGTCACCTGCACACCGTGTTCAGCCAAAAACTCAGCCAAATCTTCCTGACCGGGTTCATCCAAAATAGTAAGGTTACAGCGATCAATCACCGCGACATTCCTGGCGCGTGCTGCTTTAACCAATTTTCGGAAATGGGGATTAAGTTCAGGAGCCCCTCCAGTGAGATCCAGTAACTTCACATTAGATGCATCAAGATAATCAATCACATTCTGAATGTTATCTGCGTTCATTATTTCAGTCCGTTTAGGACCGGCATTCACATGACAATGCAAACACTGCTGATTGCATAAATAGCCAAGATTCACTTGCAGTGTGGATACCGTTTCGCGCTGCAATGCAGGAAAAATGGTTTTTTCCAATAAAGGTAATGTTTCTAACATGCTTCTGATTATCTCCTGTAACTGCCTTGGTAACTGTATTTTACTGTGCAACCCTCTCATAACCGACAAATTGAACACGCAATCATTTAATTTGTATGTATGGATAATAGAACAAGAGGTTGCAAGAACCAATTTAATGGGCCCGTGTCTTATCTGCGGCTTGCTGGAACTCTGACAAATTGGCAGAATGCACTCCCTCGACTCGACTCCCAACCTGTCGTTACAAACAAAACCCAATAATTATAAAGGTAAAATAAGTGGCACACCCCACGCTTCCCAGTGATGATGAGCTGATTCCCAGACTTCTGGCCAATGATGAAACAAGCTATGCTCAGGTTGTCGCAGCCTATCACGGACTTATGGTGCATCTGGCGCGCGCCATTGTGGGCGAAGCCATTGCCGACGAGGTCGCACAGGAGGCCTGGGTTGCGGTACTGCGCGCCTTGCCCAAATTTGAACGCCGCTCCAGCTTGAAAACCTGGATTCTGCGGATTGTCAGCAACACCGCCAAAAGCCGTTTGCGCCATGAATCCCGCACAGTGAGCCTGGATGAATCCCTTGAGGAAAGCCCTATTATTGACCCGGCACGCCTCAAACCCAATGCGCACTGGGCCAGCCCACCGGCCATGTGGCATGCTGACACACCGGATGCCCTGCTCGCCAGTGCTGAATTACGCTGTTGCATCAGCGATGCACTGGCGACACTACCACCGCTGCAACGTGCAGCCGTCACACTTCGAGACATGCAAGGATTAAGTATGGAGGCAATTTGTAAGATTTTAGAGGTTTCTGAGTCTAACGGAAGAGTTTTACTCCATCGAGCCAGAAGTCGTATCCAAATGGCCATTGAGGAGCACGAAGGACAATGATGCCTAGCTGCAAAGACATTACCGAACATTCCAGTGATTATCTGGATCACAACCTGCCCTGGTGGAAACGCATGGGTTACTGGTTACATCTTGCCATGTGCGTGCATTGCCGACGATATCTTGATCAACTCAAATTGACGATTGACACTATCGGAAAATCTCCCGATGCCACGACTCCCAACGTCAGTCCGGAAGAAATACAAGCAATTGTCGAAAAAATGAAGCAATCAACAAAAAAACAGGAATAACTGAGAACCTGCCGAACAAGCTCGCTTTAAAAGCGCAGCCCTGGCGATATCTGCCTCGCCGGTGCTACACTCAGCGCCAGTGACTTTGAGGAGTTTGGGGCCGTAGCTCAGCTGGGAGAGCGCGTCGTTCGCAATGACGAGGTCGGGAGTTCGATCCTCCTCGGCTCCACCAATTCACGCTTTTTTTACATCCCATCACCCTCTGCCCCGGTAGCTCAGCAGGATAGAGCAATCGCCTCCTAAGCGATAGGTCGGACGTTCGAATCGTCTCCGGGGCACCATATTTCAGCGTTGTACTTTGGTCAGTTTGCAGGAAATCACATATTGGTGTTCATCATTGATTTCGCTACGCATCACAATGCCTGTGGCAGATAGCGCAGGTACGATTTTCTGGCTGCCAGGTTTAATTTGCAGAGAAACGTCAGCGCCAATATTCAGTTGTTCATCACAGACCATGCTAATGCCCGTTGCCGAAAAATCCACCAATTTGGCCACCTGCCAACGCTTGGCAGGTGGCAATAGATACAACACAGGGCAGGTAACAGCAATGCGTGGAAACGCCCGCTGGTTTTGTTTGTTGTTATCGATAACGCTGGACATTCCTGCTCCGATTCAATTTACGCCATAATGCCCCATGCTCCGGTGAGTTTGCGACGGCATAATGACGTGTGACTCTGCTAATAAACTGAAAACCCACGAAATTTATCGGCACACGCGAGCAAAGATTAAGTCTGTTCAGTAACAAAGTTGGTGATATTCACTGGCCCTTGCGACTAAAAATTGAATGTATATAATCCACCACGTTGACTTAATTGACTCTCACCCATTCACCATTGGAAACACGCCATGTCGAAAATCACCATCGAACATAATGTCGCACCCGCCAAGCTGGATGCTATGCATGTCGATAGTTGGGCCACATGGCACAAGGAGATTTCCGTTTTTGATTGGACATACGATGCGGATGAAATATGTTACATCCTGGAAGGGAAAGCCATAATTACCCCTGATGGAGGCGAGCCCATAAACATACAGCGCGGTGATCTGGTGCAGTTTCCAGCAGGCATGTCCTGCACCTGGAAGATCATCGAGGACATGAAAAAACACTACCTCTTTAAATAGAAAGTCAGTAATTTATTATTTCACCGCACGATTCTGATCAACAAAAGCGGTCTGGGTTTTCACCATGCGCTTTACCATCTGGTCAAATGCCGTACGGGCCGGGGCATAATTCGCCGCCTTGGCTCGCCCTAACCACTTCAGTGCCTGCGGCTCACTGCGTTTGATCACTTTACCGGAAAAAAACAAACGCCCCAATTCATACTGGGCCGGGGCATACCCCGCGAGCGCCGCTTTTCTGATCCAGGGCAATGCCTGTTTGGGGGATGCACCGGGTGGAAGACCGTTACTGTATAGATAAAGGCGACCTGCCTTGTAAGCAGCTTTGCGATGTCCTTGTTCTGCCGCCAGTAAAAACCAATACAACGCCTTCGCAGCATTTTTTGCTGTGCCACGACCACGCAAGTACATATCGCCAACGGCATATTGGTCTTTTACCTGATGACCGGATCGCGCCTTCGCCAGACTTGTCTCAAAACGCGCCTCCCAGACATAGTCTCCTTCAAAAGCCATGACCTGCTGCATATTTAATGATAAAACCAGTGGCAACACAGGTAACAACAAAACGCGCAGCATCAACCGGCAATTTTTGTATATTTTATCCATTGGCCCCCCAGCCATTAGTACCTGTTGTATCGCATTCTTTCTAATCCAATGCACTCAACCTGATACTATCCACCCAGCACAATCGCTATACTTAACCATAGCAAATTACCCGGTTTTTTGTGAAAACGATATACTGAGCAATAAGCTATTCATGGTTATTTTGCAAAAAGATATACCAACAACCCGGTTTCAAACGAAAACAGCATAAAAAACCAGCATGATTATTATCCCTCATCAGGAATTATCACCGGATGCCTTACAAGCCCTGGTGGAAGAGTTTGTCACCCGCAGTGGCACCGATTACGGCAACTGCGAAGCCTCGCTGACAGAAAAAGTACAGCAGGTGGTACGGCAACTGGAAAAAGGCGAAGCAGTCATTGTGTATGACACGGCGATGGAAACCTGCAATATCACCACTGCCGCGCAGGCGCAGGCTTATACCCACAACGATTGAGACCCAGGCATCAGAGGAAAGCAAATGTCACATACAGGTTGCAGTTCCGAAGGTATGGAAGCCTTTGTTTTACGGGTCATTGGCGACAGTATGTCACCTGCTTTCGAGGATAGCCATATTATCGTAGTGGACCCGGGTTATCCGCTGATAAGCAACAGCTACGTGGTACTGGTCAACAAATCAGAAGTGCTGTTTGGGTTATACATACGCGATGAAAACGGCGATCGTCTGGAATACCTGAAACCCGGTGAAACACCGGTAATGCTGGAAGATGATTTTCATGTGAAGGGGGTGGTTACCCAACGTAACGGGCGTCGGCGCAAGGACACCGTGTATTTTGAATACCCACTGACACTTGTCGAAACCCCACCCTAATAAAAAAGATTAACTATTATCCCTATTTTACTGATTTTATTGAATTAAAATGGTGTCAGACACGCTCATCAACATAGCGCCCCACAGTGGCGGACTCATCTCGTGAACCTCCTGGAGTACCACTGCCCCCTGTATCAGCCTGTGGATTATTTTGTGCTGACTCGCCCTGGGTAGCCTCAGGCACCGCTGTTTGCAGTTGAGCATCACGAGGAGGCTCAGCCTTCACTTCAGGTACTACCGGAATTGGAATATTGTTAATTTCCATGCCCTGCTTCTCCTTTCACTCGCTAAGTGACACTTGAGAAATATATTTTAACTTATTGATTTAATAAAAAAATAACCCTGTAAAAATACACCGTATCAACCTCGTTATCGTCCATCACCCAGCCAGCTTGAATGGTTATTGTATGTTTTTCACACAATGATGAATCGCTGAGTTTTCCGTGATCAGTCCGTTTACTGCACTGCATTGCGCAAGCCGGACAGGTATACTGTGTCCCGCAATGCGATACCAAACTCCACAGATTACAGACACCATCAAGCAATGAATCCGGTTCCACTGTTAATTGTGATGGGCACGATCCTGGCTCTGCTGGCCGTGCAGCGCTGGCTGGTCCATATAGGATCACCTAGAAACAAAAACCTGCACAAAGAAAACATTCCTCTGAAACCAAAGAAGACACCAGCGCAACTTCCAGCAATCACGCAACCTGATCAAAAATCACCTCATCAACATGGCCGCAAATTAACTGAAGGACTGTCCGTTACCGGACTGGATGAACGCGGCATTGATAGCTTGAAAGCCCTGATCAACAAAAAAGAGACTGATGCTATCAGCACTTTTCTCGCCTTTAATCGCCCGGTTTTTATGGAAATTGATACCTGTTTAGCACAACAACGTCAGCAGAAGGAAAACGAAACACCTCCTTCATCCACACAGGCACGACTCACAAAGCTGCTGGAACCACTCACCAAAACCGAGCGTAAACTGCTGATAGAATTCAACCCAAAATCGACACGACTGATTTCCCGGGACTTGATGTCCCGCTTTGGCGGTCACGAATTCGGCATTTATTTCGGCCATTACGCGGCTCGCCCGCAATCAGTGACGCTGCACATCCCACCACTGGACCCGGATCGCAAAATTCTGGAAGACTTGGCAAAATCCCGTATTGCCCGCAAAGGCCGACACATTCCATTAAACGCACGACTCACCGTATTAAAAATGAGCCAGCTTCGACAAATGGCCAAAGACCTTAACCTGGATAAAAAATTCACCCGAAAACAGGTTGCGGCAGAAACGTTGGCTACCGTCCCTGGTGCCGCTGTACTACTCTCAATGCAATACGTAATCGATGATCTATTCATGCTGATGCCCATTAAGGAAGACGTTGTCCTCGTCAAACACGAATGGTCGTATCTCCAGGCCTATGCAAAAATGCTCAGCGGTCTAAAGCTGTAATATGATCAAATTACCGGCTCAACATCAATCCATCATTGTTTTTTAACTATTCACGAGACCTTTTAATGAGCGCACCCGCAAGCACTACGCAGACAACCCCAGTCCACGCTGGTTTTCGCCATCTTCGTCGAGAATTCGTCGAGTCGCTGAATCTAAGCATTGATGAATTTGAACACATCAATACCGGTGCAAAACATTTTCACCTTGCGGCAGACAATAATGAAAATGTTTTTCTGGTCGGCCTGCGTACCGTACCAACTGATTCAAGTGGCGTTGCACATATTCTCGAACACACGGCCCTGTGCGGCAGTCAGCGTTATCCAGTACGTGACCCGTTTTTTATGATGATCCGGCGTTCGCTCAACACCTTTATGAATGCTTTTACCAGCAGTGACTGGACGGCTTATCCCTTTGCCAGCCAAAACCGCAAGGATTTTTTTAACCTGCTCGACGTATATCTGGATGCCGTGTTTTTTTCCAACCTGGACAAGCTGGATTTTGCCCAGGAAGGTCACCGCATTGAATTTGCAACACCGGATGACCCCAACAGCGAACTGACGTTTAAAGGTGTGGTTTTCAATGAAATGAAAGGTGCCATGAGTTCTCCCGTCAGCACGCTGTGGCAGGCGTTGACGAAATACACGTTCCCTACCAACACCTATCATTTTAACAGTGGTGGCGAACCCGCTGATATCCCCGATTTACGTTATACCGAACTCAAGGCTTTTTATAAAAAACACTACCATCCCTCCAATGCCATTTTTATGACTTATGGCGACATCCCCGCTGTGGAATTGCAACAACAATTTGAAGAACGGGTATTGAGTCAATTTCAACGATCAGATGAACATATTTTTGTGCCCGATGAAAAACGTTTAGTGGCACCACTTAACGTGGAAGAGTTTTATGCGCTGGATGAATCCGAACAGGAGGGTGAAAAAACGCATATTGTGGTGAATTGGTTGTTAGGTGCTTCCACCGATTTGCGCACAGCGCTCACCGCAGAATTATTGGAAGGTGTCTTGCTGGAAGACAGCGCATCTCCTCTGCAACATGCTTTGGAAACCACAAACCTCGGCACTGCACCCTCTCCTCTTTGTGGCCTGGATAATTCCAATAAGGAAATGACCTTCATTTGCGGTGTGGAGGGTAGCAATACGGACAACATGCAAGCCGTTGAGGACTTAATCATTTCCACCCTGGAAAAGGTGGTCAGTGACGGTATTCCACAGCAAAGTGTCGAAGCCGTGCTACACCAGCTGGAGTTACAACAGCGTGAAATTACCGGTGATTCCTATCCTTACGGGCTGCAACTGATTCTGGACGCATTACCCACTGCCATACATTATGGCGACACCCTGAAAGCCTTTAACCTGGAGCCTGCACTCAAACAATTGCGCTCAGACATTGAAGACCCGGCATTTATTACCCGTCTGATTCAGGAGCAACTATTGGATAACCCGCATCGGGTTCGCCTGACATTAAAACCTGATGCACAACTGAGCGCCCGTCGTGATGCCGCAGAGGCAGCGCGTCTGGTAAAAATCAAGGCGGATCTCAGTGAAGAAGAAAAACAGGATATTGTACAACTCGCCGAAAAACTGGAAAAACGCCAAAACCAACAGGATGATGAAAGTATCCTGCCCAAAGTAGGGCTGGAAGATGTACCGCATCAGCTCAACATCGCCACTGGCAAAAAAACGACGATACAGGGAAGGCCAACCCATAGTTTTGCACAAGGCACCAATGGCCTTGTTTATCAGCAGTTAATTGTTGACCTGCCAGAAATGGATGATGAACTGCTGGCTATCCTGCCCTATTACACCAATTGTCTGACAGAACTGGGTTGTGATAAACGCGACTATCTCACCATGCAGGCAGTGCAAAGCAGCGTAAGTGGTGGTATTGGTGCTTATACTGCATTGCGCGGCGGTATCGATAACGAACAAAACAGTAGCGGCCATTTCATTTTATCCGGCAAAGCACTCGCACGAAATCACTCCGCATTCAGTGAACTCATGCGTGATATTTTCCATCACACACGTTTTGATGAACACGAGCGCATTCGTGAACTCATGGCGCAGTTACGCGCCAGTCGCGAACAAGATATTACTGGCCGTGGTCATGTGCTGGCTATGCAGGCTGCCGGCTCAGGAATGAGCCCGGCTGCGGCACTGAAATATCGTTTATCCGGCTTGCTGGGTATCACCAATATTAAACAACTGGACGACAGTCTTGATGACAAAGCCGCACTGTCTCAACTGGCTGAAAAAATGGCGGCACTGCATAACATATTACAAAGCAGCTCCAGCCAGTTTTTATTAATCGGTGAAAATGAAAACCTGGATGCCTTACAACAAGACTGCAACACACTTTGGAGCGGCACAGGCAAACAAAAAACCCTCACACCTTTTGCCTTGTCGAGCAAACGTGAAACCGTGAAAGAGCTGTGGACCACCAGCACATCGGTGAATTTTTGCGCAAAAGCCTACCCAACAGTGCCGGTTGCTCATCCCGATGCGGCCGCCTTAGCCGTGCTCGGCGGTTTTTTACGCAACGGATTTCTGCATCGTGTTATTCGTGAGCAAGGGGGGGCTTATGGCGGTGGTGCCAGCCATGACTCCGACAGTGCCAGCTTCCGCTTCTATTCCTATCGTGATCCACGACTGGCAGAAACATTGAATGACTTTGATCATGCCATTGACTGGTTACTGACAGAAAAACATGAATGGCGGCAGGTGGAAGAGGCTATTCTTGGTGTGATTGGCGGCATGGACAAACCCTCGTCCCCAGCTGGCGAAGCCAAAGATGCCTTTCACAGCGCGCTTTATGGCCGCACCCCGGAACAACGTCACCAACACCGCCAGCGTATTCTGACCGTAACGCTGGAAGACCTGCAACGGGTGGGAGAAACTTATTTAAAACCGGAACTGGCCAGCACAGCAGTCATCAGCAATCCGCAGTCGAGTGAAATAGCCGATGACCTGGGGTTGACGTTGCGTCAGGTGTGATGAAACGTCAACAGGCCTTGGGGACACTCCAGCAAAGCCTTATGCTGCATCACTTTGTGCAAGCTGTTGCCTGAACGTCTTCAGACCATGCAATAAAAAAATAATGAAAATACCCGCCATGATACTGAGCACTGCTCCCAATACCACAATCAGGCCACGCTGTGGCCGCACCCTTTTTTCTGGTGCCAATGCCGGGTCTATTACCTGCATCACATATTCTTTTTTCACGTTAGCCAGCATAATGGCCCGGGTTTGCGATTCAATGAGTCGATAGATGGCTTGCTGCATGTCCACCACACTGGTCTTCGACAGTTGCTGGTTGAGATAGTCGATACTCTGTTGCGCTTCTTTAATAGCCGCCTGCCGCTGATGTTCGTTGAGACGCGCTACCAGCGTATTCGCCCAATGAGCGGCCAATGCCGGATCATGCCATTCAACCCCCAGGGTCATCAACCCCGTTTTATTATCTTTGCGGATATCCAGCACATCTTCCGTGAAGGTTTTATACACATCCAGCACACTAAGCGTTTCACTGCCAGGCCCCCGCGCAAACAATGGCATAATTTTTTCCTGCTGAAGAAATGGCACCAGAAAAACACGCGACTTTAACGTTGCCAACACCCGGTCCACGTCATTACCAGCGCCACCCAGATTGACCCCCGCTAACGAAGCCAGGCCACCAAATTGTCCCGCCAGTGATGACAGTCCCCCGCTTTCTTCCTCTATGGATGAAACCATCACCAGTTCGGCACGATAAACCGGTGTTGATAAAAAGGCAAAGCCTATAGCCAATAAAATACCCAACAAAAAAACACTTAATAACACGCGTTTGTATTGAGCCACCACTCGCCATAAAGCCAGCAAATCAATGCTGTCATCTTCTGTATAAGGTCCGGCATAGTCCGGCCCGTAACCGGGTACGACAACATAACGCACTGACGGCTGATCTTCTGTTTGACCGTCCGGCAATCCTGGGATAGCCGGATGCTCAGCTTTGGAGCTCAGTTTGTGAATTTTTAAGTCGGGTTTGTCCATTGATTAATCATTCTACGTCAATTCTTCTTGAACGAGTCGCCTAAAAAATACCCACCGCATTCCAACTCGCCGCAGCAATGCCAATTTGATAGATAATCTGACTGACATTGGTCCACAAGGTCAGAGGTTTCATACGCTCCGCGTCCAGAGGCACCACAATGGTATCACCTGGGCGCACCTCCAGGTTAGTGCCAAACCAGTTTGTACTATGACTGGGCACCACCGCCCCGTTGGCTCGCACCACATAAACACGGTCTTCGTCGGCACGGTATGTCATGCCTCCGCTACGGTTTATGTACTGTTGCACACTGCGACCTTCGCGGAACAAATGCGAGGTGGTATGCTGCACTTCGCCGAGAATAGTCACTTCCTGGGTCAGTCCGGGAACCATCAGCTTATCACCATCCTTGAGCAGAATATCCTCTTCAAACTCACTCTCTTCTTCATCCTCATCCCTGTCCCAGTGGCTGTTACGACTGGCCAACAACAAGGGTAAATCGATAACCAGTCGCCCCACTGCTTTGGTCGCCTTCAGCTGCTTTAGCAGCGAGCTTGCCATGCCTGCTGAGCGCTGGGTTTCATCACTGGCTTGCGCCTTTTCCAGGTCAATGGCCGCCAGATCCGATTCCAGTCGTAAGCTCATGGCATCCAGTTGGTCCTGTTCTTTTTTACGCAGACTCTCACGTAAAAATACCGCGCCCTCGGCAAAAGCCTCTTCGGTCAGGCCACCCGCTCGTTCGAGCAATTCCAGCAATGTTTCACCTCGTTTCACCGGATAACTGCCGGGAAAGCGTACCTCTCCTATGACTTCCACCACCCGCTGAGCCGTCCAGTTGGGCAAGCGTTTGATATGCAAAGAATCATAGGATCGCAAACGAAGCTGGTCTTCTGTTTTGTCCCACTCAGCTGCCGACATGAAGGCAGCCAGTTGAATGGAAACATGATGTGTAAGTCGTCCCTTTTCCTGATCAATATGATATCGGCTCAATTCTGCTTCCAATGTATAGGCTGATTCAGTGAGGCCGCCTGCGGCTCGCAACAAATCAGCTACGCCCATATTTTCTTCCAATGGGTATTCACCAGGTGACTTCACCAAACCACTGACACGCACCACTGCCGTCGGCGCGCCACTGTTTGCCTGTTCCTTGATTTGCACAATCACCGATCCCAGCAACACAGAACGATCATCATCTTTTGAAAATACATAAA
>JAKISS010000034.1 GCA_021648485.1 Gammaproteobacteria bacterium | reverse complement strand
CGGGTATATACAGTCTAAAGCTGAGACATTTACCGCCGAGGGATACAACAGCCTTTTCCGGCATTTTCCAGCAAGGCTCAGAAGGAAGTCAAAGTGCTACAGCAAGAGCGAAACAATGCTTAGGTATAAACAATGCTTAGGTATTCAGTGATGCTGCGCATGGCTAAGCGAAACGGTGAGCCAGATAATATACTAATTTAACAATGCCACCATTTAAATGTTATGCTCTGCACACAATCCTTCGTGCTGACCCTGCTCAGCCAATTCATCGGATACTGAATTTCCGGTGTTCCAGCACCGGGAAATTCCGCCGCACTGATTGCTGATGTGCCAAGTCCGTCTCCGCGATCACAAACCCGGAACCACTGGGAAGACGGTCCATCACAGCACCCCAGGGGTCAACGATCATGCTGTCACCGTAGGTTTCCCGCCCATTCACATGATAGCCACCCTGTGCGGCGGCAATCACATAACATAAATTTTCTATCGCCCGGGCACGCACCAATACTTCCCAATGCGCTTTGCCGGTAATCGCAGTAAAGGCCGATGGCAAGGCAATGATTTCCACGCCTTCGTCCAGCATACGACGAAAAATACCGGGGAACCGCAAATCGTAACAGACTCCCAGCCCCAAACGACCAAACGGGGTGTCGGCAACAATGACACGTTCGCCATGTTCTATCGTTTCTGATTCCACATAGTTTTCATCGTTGTCCGGTAAACACACATCGAATAAATGCACCTTGTCGTAACGGACAACACGCTGCCCCTGGTCGTTATATAACAAGCAGGCACTGCGCACTTTGTTGGGGTTGTCCGTAGCCAGGGGAGTGGTGCCTCCTACGAGCCATAGTCCGTGTTTTTTAGCCTGTTCGGCGAGAAAATCCTGTATGGGGCCCTGACCATCGGTTTCACGCACATCCACTTTATCGGTTTCCGTCATACCCATAATGGCGAAATTCTCGGGCAATACGATAAGTTCGGCACCGGCTCCAGCTGCCATGGTGATCAAACGCTCGGCTTCAATAAGGTTTGCATTCACATTGGGCCCGGAGGCCATTTGCACTGCTGCGATTTTTGCCATGTGGTTCCTTGCTATTACTTTCTTGTTTGCATTATTTTTCGGGAAATCATAACACTACAACGGATTCCCCAACAGATTATCCATTCACTGACCAGACGCCTGTCGGGCTTAGGGTTCATCTTCATCAGCACTATCGACGGCTTCTCCGGAGGATTTGAGCTTTTTGATCACTGGATCATTCCAGCTACCAGTAATGGTGTACTGGTTTTTAGTCGCATCATCAATTTGTGGCTGAAACAGTTTTTGGAATGCCAGAATGGCGGCCCCTACCTGCGGGGTTGCTGCCAAAACACCCAGCAAGGGCAGGCTGTCTGCCACATGGGGGGTAACCGTCACTAATTGATCATAATCCTGGTCTGCCAGGCCGGTACGTCCGGCAATTTCGACACGGGCAGCCGGGCCTTCCATGTACAAATTATTTGTATAAGCGTCACCATCTTCGATGGTGAAACTGCCTCTGATGCGGTCAAAACCAAACCCTTTTCTAAACACATCGGAAAAATCCAGCAGTAAGCGCCTGGGCAACGTCTGGATACTGAGCATGCCAAACATACGGCCCGCTCCAGGGTCAACATCCAGCAGATAACCCTCTTTGAGTGACAGGCTCATCCTGCCTTGAATCTCACTGGCATCCACATCGGCAAAAGAACCGGGCCATTTCAGTTCGAGATCCACACTTCCTTTGCCCTTGTTGATGCCGCCTACATAGTCCAGTGCTTTGAGCGTGTGTCCAATATTGCGACTCTCAACATGCATTTGCACATTGGAATACTGTTGTTTACCGCGAACATACCAGCCGCCACGAGCCGTAATCGTGGTGGAACGCGGTTTCAATACCAGTTGTTCGATGCGCACACCGTCGGCCACACGGGCGGTTTCCAAACGCAACGAACCAAACTTACGATTTTTATACCGAAAATCAGCAATATGAAAATCCAGCTCAGGAAGACCTCTCGGCTCCGTTACGCCACCGCCTTCGCTTATTTCAGTGAGATAACAATAGTCCAGCTCTGCACGGATGGGGTTGTCCTGCATCTTGTGTGGCAACAGAATACGGCCCTTTAATTCTTCGCTGTCGATGTCTGCCTGCAAGCCTTCTTTCACCGATGCCAGTTTGAATCGCACATTCTGTAATTGTTGACCATAGAGTTCCAGCTTGCGTACAGCAATATCCGCAGAATTGAACAATGACGGACGGGTATCATGAGTCGTTGTAGTCAGCTGCAAATTACGCCAGTCATCCAGTGACACAGTATCCAACCAACCGGTCAAGCGTAATCCGGGGGCTGAGGGCATTTCGGCAGCACCACCATTGAGACGCACTTCACCCCGAAAACTGTTTTCAGTAATAACAGTGTCCGACAGGGCTGCGTCGGATGCCATATCACCTAACGCAAAAATACCATCCACAAAGCCTTCATAGTTAACACGCAGTACAGGCCGTTTTTTCGGTGGAAAATCCAAGCGCAATTCCAGACTGCCCGCCTCTTCTGCCGTTTTGTCAAAAGGCGGTGGCAAGCGTGCTTCGACACCTTTGAGATTGGTACGTGCCTGTAAAACAGCGACACTTGTGGTATCAGAACCGTCTCCGCCAAGCGGAATATCAAAAGAAATATTCCAGTTTCCTTTTCCTGCCAATAATTCTTTGACGGGGGGCAAATAACGCGCGGCTAAATCCGGTGCATCAAACATGCCTTGCGCACGAATGCGGACTTTAGGATTAAGCCTGGTTTCGTCCGTTGTGATATTTATTTGTGTCGCCTGCCCGAATAATTCAGCTTGTATATTTTTGGCACGTAAACCTGCCTGGGAAAACTCCAACCGGCCATTGATATCGCTTAACATCTGACCCAGCGGTGGAATCGACAGGGTGTTTTCTTTCATCGTCAACCCGCCATTTACCTGTGCGGGTTCTTCACCACCAATGGGTAATAACACATTCAAGTTCAGTAAACTGTTACCTTTGGCGGTCATGCCTTCCAGATGTTGTGCAAAGGCGGTATAAAGCGGTGGGCTGGCTACCAGATAGTCCAGCTTTTCCTGGGTTTTTCCTTGCACTTCACCTTCGATGTTCAACAGCATTGGCGTTACCGTCATATCGGCAATGCTGACTTTAGTTCGCTGAATATCATTGGAAAATATTTTGCCTTTTTGTGCCTCAACCAGCATGGCCCGCCCCAGGAAGCGTACGTTTGCCGTAATATCCGTAATCGGCGGCCAGTTTTCCGCGTAATTCAGGCTGGCATTTTTTGTGCTGAAACTCACTTCAAACCGCCCATTCCCTTGATCAAAAGGGAATTCATTCAGTCGGCCATGAAAAAGTACGCCACCCGAGACAATATGCGCGCCCACAATGGCCTCATCCAGCCAGTCAACCGCATTCGGGGACATAATACCTGTCGGTAAATATCGTGCCACTTGACTGCCATCACCATCACGGGCATTAACCAATAGAAACATAAAAGGTGATTTTTTTGCAGAATCCTGCACGATATCCAGGGTCGCGGAAGCGGTAATGTCTTCATTGCCGGCTTCCAACCCGCGACCGATAACTCGCCAGTTTTGCCCGTCCTGCTGCCACGCAACATTGCCACGCAATTCATTCACTGTGAGCGGCCAACGAAACAAATCAGGAAAATCCAGTGTCAGCGCCGCATGCTGTAATGCAACCTGTCCCCCTTCAGAATCCAGCCATAATTCACCCTCAATTTTTTGCGCTTCAGGAACGGCTTTCCAGGCATTAACTGAGGTATTTTGTAGCCGTGCATAAGCTTGATAACGGGGGGTATCACCAGCCTGCCAAACAATGTCGGCATCACGAATTTCGCCACGCGGCCTGATTGCGAACAGCGGTTTCTGCACCGCTTCGCCACCGACGGAAAAGAGTGATAACAAGTGAGCAACATCTTCCAGTTGTAAAAAACTGGCGTAAGCATTCAGTGCTGCGCCAGCTTCTGCTGTTTCCGTAAACCTCAATGAAACACGCGATGGTTGCCATTGACGGGACTGCCTCGCGAGCAGCAACTCATTGGCTTCAAACTGCCAGCCCTTCTCCATTTTTCGCCAATCAAAATCAGCAGCAACCCGGTCAAGCAACAATGTCTTTTGGTTCGGTGCAGATTCTGAGGGTATCAATGCCACCCCGCCTGCATCAGCATCGCCTTTTATCTCTTGAAGCTGTCCATCTTTCCATCCTGCCCATACCTGAAAACTGGCACTTTTTGTGGTAACCCCCACGCCTGCCAGCGACTGCGCCTCAAACAATTCTGTCAAATGCACATGTTCACCGGCCAGATACAGCTGTGTGCGTCGTCCCTCCGTCTGCAAAGGATTACCATGCATATCGACCCGCAACACCAGCGATTTGCCAAATTTGCGTGGCAAATCAAGCGATGCGTCCAATTGGTGCCGGTCATCATCATTACGCAAACGAATATTCACTGCGGAAAAATACAGTTCCCGGCCTGCGCCCATTTCATCACGCCAAGTAATGTTGCTGTTTTCCAAACCGAGCTGCCCCTGGGAAAACAACCACGCCATCATCCGTTTGGTATCTTCCGGTTTTTGCCCCATCTCACTATTTCCGGTAGATACCCCCTCCACGGAAAATTCACCCAGCTTGCTGCGCGTCAACACCAGGTCAACCCCCACCAATGTGATGTGAGAAAATACCGGCTGCCACTGACGCACCGAATCAAGCAAGTCAAAACCCAGACGGATTTTTTCCAGCGGCAATACCGGGTGTTCACCCATGGCATCCAGCAGCGCGGCATCACGCAATACCAGTGACGGCCCCCAGCCATCCCATTCTGCGTCCAGGGCACCCACCGACACGGGCTGCTCAAGATAACTGCTGAGACGCTCGCCTATTTCAACACTGTATTGATCCGCATAAGGTAACAAAAGACGGGCAACAGCAAACAACGTCGCCACCAGCACCACAACAGCAGCAAACGCATACCAGGCACTCACCCAAACGAATCGATAAACCACACGTCCCTTATTTGCCAAAGTGTTTGCCAAAACGTTCAGGCCATAACACGAATGTGCAAATAGTGGCGGAGAGAAATCACATTAACACCACATCAAACTGTTCCTGGGTGTAGAGACTTTCCACCTGAAAACGAATTGGCCGACCAATAAATTCTTCTAGCTCCGCCACACCTGCTGACTCTTCATCTAACATTAAATCGACGACCTCTTGTGAGGCCAACACCAAAAATTGTTCAGTTTCATACTGGCGTGATTCGCGAATCAATTCACGAAACACTTCGTAGCATACGGTTTCTGCCGTACGTACCGAACCTCGACCCTCACAACAGGGGCAGGGCTCGCACAACACATGCTCAAGACTTTCGCGTGTCCGCTTGCGCGTCATTTCCACCAGTCCCAGGCCGGACACTTCACAGATATGGCTCTTGGCTTTATCTCGCTCCAGATTTTTTTCCAGCGCCCGCATCACCTGCTCACGGTGGCTGGCATCGGTCATATCAATAAAATCAAGGATGATAATACCCCCCAGGTTGCGTAGCCGCAGTTGCCGGGCAATGGCCAGTGTCGCTTCCAGGTTGGTTTTAAAAATGGTCTCTTCGAGATTGCGGTGGCCTACAAAAGCACCGGTATTCACATCAATAGTGGTCAACGCTTCAGTTTGATCCACAATAAGATATCCACCTGACTTTAATTGCACTTTACGACTTAAGGCTTTCTGTATTTCATCTTCAATCCCGTAAAGATCAAAAATAGGGCGCTCACCCGGATAGTATTCAATACGATCTGCCATGGCCGGGATAAATTTACTGGCAAACTTTTTCGCCCGCTCATAGTTTTCACGCGAGTCGATACGCACTTTCTCAATATCAATATCCACCTGGTCGCGCATGGTGCGCATGACCAGAGATAAATCACCGTGTACCAACATACCCGAATCACAGGTTTTCTCACGCTCCTGAATTTCTTCCCACAGCTTATGCAAAAACGCCACATCGGCGCGCAATTCCTGTTCACTGACACCATCAGCCACGGTTCGCACAATGTAACCTCCCGTGCCCAGTTCTTCAGACAGGGTCACTAGCAAATCACGCAGACGTTGTCGTTCGGCTTCATCTTCAATTTTTTGCGAAACACCGATATGATCTTCGCCCGGCATGTACACCAGAAAACGCGCAGCAACAGAAAGATGTGTTGTCAATCGTGCGCCTTTGCTGCCCAGAGGGTCTTTCACCACCTGCACCAGCAATTCCTGACCCTGATGCAAAAGATCAACAATATTATCGGTGGATTTGCCATTTTCCGTATTACTGTTACCCGAACCATTAGCATTTTTTGTGCGATCAATAATGTCAGAGGCATGCAAAAATGCCGTGCGTTCACGACCAATATCAATAAAGGCCGCCTGCATACCCGGCAATACCCGCACCACTTTGCCGCGATAAATGTTGCCAACCAGACCGCGACGGCTGGTGCGCTCAATAAACAGCTCCTGTAGCACGCCGTTTTCCACCATCGCCACCCGGGTTTCGCGGGGGGTCACATTAATCAGAATTTCTTCATTCATGGTGTTGTTTATTGATCCTTGTCATTTTTGCGTAACACTTTGATGCCAAACCGGTACAAGAGTTCGCTGGTTTCAAATAGCGGTAATCCCATCACCCCCGAATAACTGCCTTCAAGATGCTCAATAAATACCGCACCCAAACCCTGAATGCCATAGGCACCCGCCTTGTCTGCCGGTTCACCCGTGTGCCAGTAAGCCAGACATTCCGCTTCATCAATGCGCCGAAAACGTACCCGGCTCTGACTGAGGCATGTCTCCACCCTATCTTGCCCGAGATTGTCCTTCCCCACCACGGCTACGGCTGACAAAACCTGATGTGTACGCCCTGACAGCTGCTTCAGCATCGCCAGTGCCGCCGCTTCGCTTGCGGGTTTACCCAAAATGCAATCATCCACCACGACAACTGTATCCGCTCCCAACACAGGACATTGCCGATATGTATCAGGCACCCGCAATCCTGCCTGTGCCTTTTGCAGGGCTAACCGTCGTACATGATTTTCAGGGGATTCATTGTCGAGCAGGTGCTCCTTCACTGATTGTGAAACAACATCAACCCTTAAACCAATTTGTGTCAGCAATTCACGACGACGAGGGGAAGCAGAAGCAAGATATAAATCGGGCAGGCGCATGAGTCGTTATTTATATTACCCGGCAGGTGGTTGGATATAATGCATCACAAATTACCCACGTTTTTTAGCGATGATAAGGATGGTTCTGCAAAATGCTCCAGGCCCGATAGAGCTGCTCGGCCACCACAACCCGCACCAGCGGATGTGGCAAAGTGAGATTGGAAAGCGACCAGCGCTGCCCGGCCTGTGCGACACATTCTTTCGCCAGGCCTTCAGGGCCACCCACTAACAATGCCACATCACGGCCATCATGCAGCCAGCTATCCAGCTCTTTCGATAAATTTTCGGTACTCCAGGCCCGACCAGTGACTTCCAGGGTAACAATGTGCGCACCTCTGGGCACTGCGGACAACATTTTTTCACCTTCCTGCCGGGTAATACGGGCAATGTCTGCACCTTTACCCCGTTTGCCTGCGGGAATTTCCACTAACTGTAACGTGCAATCCGCCGGTAATCTTCGTGCGTATTCCTGATAACCCTGCTCTACCCAGGAAGGCATTTTATGACCAACAGCAATCAGCACAATACGCATGAGTCAGATAATCATAAAACAGCTATTAGCCGTTAGATGACTCGGATTGGCTCACAGGTTCCGTATCCCATAACTTTTCCAACTGATAAAAATCACGGATTTCCGCCTGCAAAACATGTACGACGACGTCGCCCAAATCCACCAACACCCATTCACCGGTTTCTTCGCCTTCTATGCCTATGGGCGTTTCACCGCTCTGTTTGGCTTTGACGACCACATTGTCTGCCAACGATTTCACATGCCGGGCCGATGTGCCGGTGGCAATCACCATCACGTCCGTGACATTGGTTTTCTCACGCACATCCAGCACCCGCACATCCACCGCCTTCAAATCATCCAGTGCATCAAAAGCGAGTTGCGTTAATTCATCTACCTTCATTTGTTTATCCTGAGAGTTCTGTTTCTGTTTTTGCCAGGTTTGGCTTTTACCTTTGTTTCTGCCGGATTTTTTGTCGCCGCAAACCCATACAGGCTGTGCATGCGAATCAGATTCCACACTGTATCGGGTAATAAATAACGCGGACTCTTACCCGCTGCTACCAGAGCACGAATCTGCGTTGCAGAAATTTCCAGCGATGTCACCGCCTGCAAAATGATCCTGCCTGCCGGACTGGTGGCAAGTTCGGCACTGTCGGTTACCTGTCGGTCACGCCACAATGCCCGTAATGTCTGGCTTGCCGCATTCATGTCCAGCTGCCAGCCGGGACGATGGGTCACCACAATGTGCGCCAGTTCTGGAATTTCCTGCCAACGATGCCACTCGTCTAACGTCAAAAAGGCATCTGCCCCCAGTACCAGGCACAAGGGTTTATCGCCAGACTCAGCGCGCAGCGAAACCAGGGTGTCCACCATAAAGGACTCCCCCTCGCGCAGCATTTCACGATTGTCTATCCGTAAATCCGGTTCGTCACCCACCGCAGCGCGCAGCATGGTCAAACGTTGCCCGGGGTTGGCCACAGGTTGTGCCCGGTGCGGTGGCTGGAAGGCGGGAATCATACGCATTTCATCCAGTCCCAACGCCTGCTTCACGTCCAGCGCTGGACGCAGGTGGCCGAAATGCACAGGATCAAAGGTACCACCGAAGATACCGATCATGAACGGTACCGGGTTGCGGAAGAAGGATCGCTAAATTTCAAGATGACACATTCTGATTCGGTTAACCTCTGGTGTGTCCGTCGCCCAACACAATATATTTTTGCGACGTGAGCCCTTCGAGTCCCACCGGCCCGCGTACATGAATTTTGTCGGTGCTAATGCCAATTTCAGCACCCAGCCCATATTCAAACCCATCGGCAAAACGTGTGGAAGCATTAACCATCACCGATGAAGAATCCACTTCAGCAAGAAAACGCCGCGCGCGGGTGTAATTTTCAGAGACGATGGATTCGGTATGCCCGGAACTGTGCTGGTGTATGTGAGAGATAGCGCTATCCAGACCATCCACCACACGAATCGATAAAACCGGTGCAAGATATTCCTCGTCCCAGTCTTCATCGCTCGCGGCATTGATACCGGATAAAATATCCCGTGTACGTGCGCAACCGCGCAGTTCAACATTTTCCTTCGCATATTCGGTGGCCAGACGCGGCAGCACGGCAGCAGCCACCGATACATCCACCAGCAACGTTTCCATCGCATTACACACGCCATAACGATGACATTTGGCATCAAAGGCAATCGCCACGGCTTTGTCGAGATCGGCTTCGCCATCGATGTAGACATGACATACACCGTGTAAATGTTTGATCACAGGCACTCTGGCTTCGGCACTGATGCGTTCTATAAGCCCCTTGCCACCACGCGGCACAATAACATCCACGAACTGTGGCATGGTAATCAACTCACCCACCGCCGCACGATCCGTGGTGGTAATCACCTGCACGGCATCCTGTGGTAATCCAGCCTTTTCCAGCCCGGCATGAATCACTGTGGCAATAGCCTGATTGGAATGTCTGGCCTCAGAGCCGCCGCGCAAAATCGCAGCATTACCGGATTTCAGACACAATGCCGCCGCATCCGCTGTGACATTCGGGCGCGACTCGTAAATGATACCGATAACACCCAATGGCACGCGCATCTTGCCCACCTGAATCCCGGACGGGCGATAATTGAGATCGCTGATTTCACCCACGGGATCCGGCAATGCAGCAATCTGGCGCAAACCCTCCGCCATACCTGCAATGCGTTCGGCATTGAGTTCCAGCCGATCCAGCAGCGCAGCATCGAGCCCGTCCTGTTTACCCTGTTCCAGATCCCGGGCATTTTCAGCAATGAGCACCGTCTGCGCAGCCATAATCGCATCGGCAATATGCAGCAACGCGGTATTCTTTGCCCCAGTGTCAGCACGCGCCATGGCACGCGAAGCATGGCGGGCCTTTTCACCCGCCCCGGTCATGTATTGCTTAATATCCATCATTTCAATTCTCATACCCGTAGGGTGGGCACCGCCCACCAATTACACCTCATCAAACCACGCTGCGAGTTTGTTCAATCAACCGACCGCCCGAAACAACCGCACCCCGGCCATTAGCAACGTTAATTGTAACAACTCATCCCAGGCATTGCCCGATGCTGCCCCTTTTATTACACGATCCAGTCGTGCAGCACGACGCAACATCTGTTGCCAGCGTACGCGATTATGGCGTTGCAGCCCAACCTTCACCGGCCCTTTACGCTTGCCCCAGACACGGGCCAGCACACCATCCATGCCTTTGCCACTCTCAATTTGAGCAGCCATATCGGCAAGGTTGCGCAGCTCGCGGGTCAATGCCCACAGCACCAATATGGGCTCCACACCTTCACCACGCAAGCCATCCAGCATGCGTGTCAATCGTGGCGTATCCCCCATCAGAGCGGCATCCACCAACCCGAAAACGTCAAAACGGGCACTGTCGGCCACCGCCACTTCCACCTGTCCGGCAGACAGCGGCCCCGTACCGTTAAGCAACACCAGTTTGTCCACTTCCTGTGCTGCCGCCAACAAATTACCTTCCATCCGTTCGGCGATAATACGCACCGCATCTCGCTCCGGTTGCAAACCACGGGAACGCAGGCGCTGATCCAGCCAGCGCGGCAGCTCCGCTGCTTCCACTGGCCACACCTGTAATGTCGCCCCCACCTTGTCCAGGGCTTTGTACCATTTCGCTGATTGCGAGCGTTTGTCCACCTTGCCACTACTGATCAGCAACACTGTATCCTCCGGCGGGCGCTCCGCATATTCCACCAGTGCCGCACCACCGTCCTTGCCCGGTTTACCCGAGGGCAGACGCAAATCAATCACCCGCTTTTCAGCGAACAGCGACAGGGCATTGCTGGCCATCAGCAGTTCGTTCCAGTCAAAACCTTTTTCAACATGCATGACTTCCCGCTCGGAAAAACCCTGCTCGCGGGCATGGCGACGCACCGCATCGGCAGCTTCGTTCAGTTGCAACGGTTCATCACCACTGAAAAAATAAATAGGCAGCAGAGTGTTTTTTAACTGTGCTTCAAGTTTATCCGGGAAAATTTTCATTTTAGCTCCGGCACTGGTGTCTGCCTTTTGGCTTTCTGTAGACGACGCAGAATCTGTAATACAGCATCGCGGCGCATTTCTGTTTTTAGTAATGCCTCTTCACTGGCGGTACCCAGCACGGCATTGGCATCAAAACGCAAATCGCGGGACTCAGTTACTGCCTGCTCCGTCAACCACACCGCATCGTTTTCACCCTGCATGGCCTCTCTTTTTAACAAAAAACGTACCGTATAGCTCAGACCATATTCCTGTGCGCGACCGGATGAATCCACTGATAACACCCGCTTGCCGTATCGCTCTGACTTTA
Organism: Gammaproteobacteria bacterium; assembly: GCA_021648485.1. GTDB lineage: Bacteria > Pseudomonadota > Gammaproteobacteria > SZUA-152 > SZUA-152 > SZUA-152. The sequence continues at coordinate 20,796 of JAKISS010000034.1, read as the reverse complement.
GTTGCAATACCAGCGGCGCAGTCTCGCTAAGGCGGATATTTTCATTTTTCAACGCACGCCGCAGCTCTGGCAGGATATCCGTCGCCGGACTTGCGTCCTGCAAGGCCATTTCAGTCAGCTCCGGGGGCAACTGCACTGAACCACGCAGGTGAAAACCGCAAGCAGTGAGTGATATCAAGAGGATGAGTGCCAGTAAATAACGCATCTGTGGATTGTACGTGGTTCGGGCCACAGAGGGGAGGGTGACAAAAATGCCGGGGCGATAATTTTTCGGTATTCCCTGAAAAACAGAAACCGAAAAAGAAAGGCTGCCGAAAAGCAACGCTTTTCAGCAGCCTGTTAGCGGTTAACGCACCACCGTCGTATTCAACACAGCAAATGAACATCAAAGATATTAAGCATATCCGAGCCTGGTTCACCGTCACTGTCTGTTACTGTTAATTCGACGCTGTAGGTCGCCACGTTGCAAACACTGTAAAGTTTGGCTGTCAGGCTGTTTCCTGTACCACTGGCAACAACCGCTCCGCCACTGTCGCGTACGACCCCTTGCAGGCTTGCACCGGAAAGCGTTCCGGCTGTTGTTGCTTGCAAACCATCTATGCTTCCAGCATGCCCAGATAAAACACCCCATGCTGTCACTTTTCAGGTCTGCTGCCAGCCGTCTGTTTTTCTTAATCTGTTGTCTGGCTTCATCGAAGCGTGCCATTTCAATCAGCACAAAGCTGTAGACACAGTGGCTTATCAGTTCAAGATAGGGGTGTGCAATTCAACAATGTTTTGACACGCGGAGCGACTGTGCTCATAAGCCAGCCAACCCGCCAGATAGTGATAATAAATTTGTTCGCCACGGTGGGTCTGGTGAACAAACGGCTGAAGCTGGTCAAGAAACTTTTCTGCGGCAGAAATGTTTTGCCGAGCAAGATAATGCATCACAGTGGCTGATAACAACCATAATTGCGTGACATACACGCCACTGTCTTCACTAACTTTCAGGGCAGCATTGATCACCGACTCTGTTTCAACGGTCTCACCGGATATCCAGCCTCTGTTGATCTCCACCCAATACGCCAGAATACGTGCAATGGGCATAACCTTAGTCGGACCCTGCCGAGCCGATCAATGATTCTTCCAACACCTTGAGCTTTGTTATCTGACCATAAAACATGTAATACATCGCCAGTTGCGAACCCGTCAGACAGCGAATAAAGGCATCGGGGATAAAACGCTGCATACACTCGGCTTTTTGTCGCCAGACATCAAACGATGTCACGTTGAGGACACCCCATCAGCTGTATAATAAAGGCCGTAAACGTCACTCTTCCCTTAATTTCCAGGCTTGGGTAGCACGCATGCTTCTTTCTGACAACGTCCAGCTCATCAATCCACTTCGGCACGCCTGCACAGGAGTCATGAGCATAAAACAGACTGTCCATGACACCTAACCAGCTTAAATAAGTGCCACGCGCATCATTTTCGACTTTAAACAAATAATAGGATTTTTCAAAATATGCTTTGTCAACCAGCGGCTCAAACATCACTTTGATATTGCCTCGCCAGTATGTCGTCCAGACATTTTGTTATGATGTCGGCAGGCGACTGAATATCTCATGGGTAAAATAATCAAAAAAAGCCTGTTGCGCGCAACCATCATCTGTTTTACCCGGAACCCCCTGACTCAGGTCAGTGGGTTCATTTGATAAGCAAAACTGATTCAACAGCACCAGACCGGAAACCCAGCCCTGTGCAGTCTTGTGTAATAAATCAGCCATTTCATCGGAACAGACATCCGCTGCATGCAACTGGCTGATCACACCAGCGCTTTCCTTTTCCGTCAGCTGCAATTCTTCCCAGCCAATTTTTACCCGTTGTTCTTTGGCAAGCATCCCGGCGTATTGCGCCGGAGACGATGCCCGACCGGTGACAATGACCTGACAGCCTGGTGGTATTTCTTCCAGCCCCTGTCGCAGGATTTGATTAAACGCCGCATCATCATTAACCCATTCGAAATTATCCAGCACCAGAACGCCAAGTGCTTTCATTTTTCAAACAGCTTTCTGAAGAAATTGCGGGAAAAAACCGGCAGGCCAAATTGATTATCGGGTGTTAACAGCGGCAGTGCCCGTTTACGTGACCGGCTCAGTTGTTTAAGCCCTTCACCCAGGTAATAAAAAAGGAGGCAATGTCACTGTCTCCCTGATCAACCTGATACCAGAGAGGAGTGATATTTTTTGCCCGCAGATAGCAGACCACCAGAGTCGTCTTACCCGCACCGCCCGGTGCCGCAATCCACACAACAGGAAACTGACGAAGGTCATCAAGTTTTTTGAACAGGCGAGTACGCGGAAAAACCCTTGCAAGCCCCGGCAAAGTCAGCTTGGCGGGTTTGATTGACACAATAAGCTCCTGAAAAAGCGGGAACGGATGTACCTGAAAATACCAGTATGTTGCGTGCGCGTAAATTAATACCTAAGTCGTGCAAGTGGTCGTGCAGCATTGGCAACACCGTTGCCAATGCACGCGATTATGACATTGTCGCCCGCAAATATCGATTGTCGTGGCTGTCGAAAGCAATGCCGTTGATCTTCTATAGACGTTTTCTCACGCTCAGAAAGCCGGTTTTTCCGGTGCCGCGTTGTAGCGTTCTACCGAGGCCATGATTTCCGCTTTAGCTTCATCCAGACCCACCCAGTCATCGATTTTCACCCACTTGCCACTTTCAAGATCTTTGTAGTGCTCGAAGAAATGGGCAATCTGCTCCAACAACAGTGGAGGCATATCATCCAGCGTTTTTACACTACGGTATTGCACGGCAAGCTTGTCTACAGGCACCGCAAGAATTTTCGCATCAACCCCGGATTCATCGGTCATTTGCAGCATACCAATGGGGCGACAACGAATCACCGAACCACTGATCAGTGGCGTTGGTGTCACCACGAGCACGTCGGTTGCGTCACCATCTTCGGACAAGGTGTTCGGGATGTAACCATAGTTACAGGGATAATACATCGCGGTATTCATGAAACGATCCACAAACATGGCTCCCGTTTCTTTATCCACTTCATATTTTACCGGATCACTGTGTGAGGGGATCTCAATAATGACGTTGATGTCATCAGGGACACCTGCACCTGAGTTGACTCGTTCAAGATTCATTGTTTTTGCTCCTTAGTAGTTACTATAAAATCATTAGTCAAAGCTGCCTGACGGTTACCCTGCCCCGGTAACAGCGTTGCACTACACCTGGAAGGAACGCACGAGGGGCCGACATGTCGGCCCCTCAAAAAAACGGACGCACAATCAACCGCTCCGCGTATTGCGTGTTATGGCATGATTATACCGTAATTAAGATAGACGAGAAACCAGGGTATTCCTGAGGGATGTAACCACTTTCGCTCTATTCGATGAAATCAATAAACTGATTAATTTCGCACTAACAAAAGGCACAGTTACGCGCACGGTATGTTGCTTTGATGTGCCCCTGCTCAGCGGCAGCTTTGTACCACTTTTGTGCTGTTTTTTTATTTTTCTTAACTCCTCGCCCCTTGTTATACAATTCGCCCAGATTGTATTGCGCTTCGGCATGACCCAGCTCAGCCGCTTTACTAAACCATTCTGCTGCCTGCTTGTAATCGCGATCAACCCCTCTGCCTTTGAGAAAATTAAACCCCGTATCAAAGGCAGCCTGCGCATCCGAGGGACGGTTACTTTCATCCTCACTGGAAAGCTCGGACAAAATCTGCCTGGCCATTTTATGGCCCTGGCCCGCAGCCAGATTAAACCACTTCAGCGCCGTTTCCTGATTTTCAGCAAGCCCCGACTCACCGGTTTGATACAACGTCCCCAATAAATACTGGGAAGGCGCATATCCTTTTTGAGCAGCCTTGGTAATGTATTCAACAGCAACCTCAGGGTCAGTCTCTGCCGCATCATCATTCAAATAAATTTTACCCAGGCGATGCAAAGCCAGGTAATAATCCTGATCTGCGGATTTTTTCAACCAAAATAATCCCAGCTTCTTATTTTCGTCAACCCCCTGGCCTTGCAGATACATCAATCCCAGCGTGTACTCGGCTCGTGGGGATTCCTCATGCTTGACCTCTTCGAAAACATCGTCGGTCAAATCATCGTCTGCCATGACGAAAAATGGGAGCAAAAATATCGATACGCCCAACAATATCTTTTTCATCATTAATTGAAACCCCGTCATGTAAAATCTCATATATTCAAGAGATACCCGTTACGATACCTGACATATGTAAAACAAGCACTGTCTGTTTTCATTGCTACAAAAACACATGCCCACTTCAGGTTGTCGGGAAAAACAACTGAAACTTTAGAGTACATCTTCAATGAATAAGGCCGTACTGTTGGCCAGGCAGTCAAAATGACTGTGCCGCCTCCTTTCTTTATACTTTAGCGGGTGCTCTCTGCCAACATGTTACCAACACCAACAAGTCACATACTACAAAAATCAGATAAAGCAACGCCTGCTCTTCAGGCTGGCGAATATACGTTTCTACCTGTCTCTATTGATTTAAAACTTGCCACATTCACCACCGCCATCATCAACCTTTTGAACAACGGGAAGGCTTATTGCGCGAACCCGACTCCGCAACATATCCAAATTACTTAACCTTAAAGGGTTTATCCAGCTTCTTTTTCACCGCAACATTTTTCAATGTCACATACTGGGGCAAACCATTTTTGAAGGGCGGGTAATCCTCCCCCTGAATCAGGGGCTGTAAATAATGACGACAGCGCGGGGTAATATGGAAGCCGTCTTTGCTGATGTAGTTACGTGGCATCATCTTCTCTACGTTAGCCACCCGCGTCAGCCTGGCTTCACTGATTGTCCATTTGTACGGTTTGCTGGAAATACGCTTTATGGCCGGCATCACTGCATTTTTACCCTTCAGAGCCATCTCGACGGCAGCTTTGCCAACCGCATAAGCCTGTTCGACATCGGTTTTGGACGCAATATGTCGCGCTGCACGTTGCAGGTAGTCGGCAACAGCCCAGTGATATTTGTAACCATGCCTGGCCTGAATCATCTGCGCCACCATCGGGGCAACGCCACCCAATTGGCTATGACCAAAGACATCACGCGCACCAGACTCGGCGAGGAAGGTACCATTTTTATAACGCGCACCCTCGGAAACAACAATGGCACAGTAGCCACAATCATCCACCACCTGTTTTACCCGTGCCATGAACTTACGTTCATTAAAGGCCACTTCAGGGAACAAAATGATCTGCGGTGCATCACCGACATTTTCTGCAGCAAGGCCACCGGCAGCGGCAATCCAGCCAGCATGACGCCCCATCACCTCCATCACAAATATTTTGGTTGAGGTTTTAGCCATGGAAGCCACATCAAAAGCAGCCTCACGAATGGAAACAGCCACATATTTGGCTACCGAACCAAAGCCGGGACAGTTATCAGTGATAGGCAGATCATTATCGACGGTCTTGGGTATATGAATCGCCTGAATGGGATAACCCAGCGATTTGGAGATTTGTGAAACCTTTAAACAGGTATCAGCAGAATCACCACCCCCATTGTAAAAAAAATAACCAATATTATGCGCAGCAAATACGTCAATCAGACGTTCATATTCAGCACGATTATCATCCAGGCTCTTAAGCTTGTATCGACAGGAACCAAACGCACCGGATGGTGTGTAGCGAAGTGCGGCAATAGCACGCGCGGAGTCCTTGCTGGTGTCGATCAGGTCTTCAGTCAAAGCGCCAATGATGCCATTACGACCGGCATAAATCTTACCCATTTTGTCTTTATAGCTACGTGCGGTTTCAATCACACCACACGCGCTTGCGTTAATTACCGCTGTCACACCACCTGATTGCGCATAAAAGGCATTTTTCTTTGTCATGTCATTTATCTCCCAAAGTGCATTAACCCTCTCATCAACACGCACAATAACGACCCGAATATTGGCATGAAGAAAATCCAGCATACCCGCTACATTTGTTTTCAGGCTACAAATACAGTATCAAAATCATCATCTCTCATTTTCATAGCCTGTGCATAGCACGCTGACGAAGACCCATCAGCATTGCTTACCTTGAAAAATACACCGATAACATGCCCCATTAACAATAAAATTCATTGCACAAACTATTGACTTACCCAATAGCTTAAGAGTAGGTTTAGCGCGAACGTGAATGAATGTACTATTGCTGTTCGTATTCTGTCGCATTTTGGTAATGAGTGGCGAAAGATGGTTTGCTGTAATTTTACTTAACATGCCGTCTGTACATAAACGTGCATTGAAGTAACTATTAACGAACACAGCCAGCTTACATAATGAAAGGAGGCTGCCGAGTTGAGGATCGTACTGATCGGCGCACCAGGGTCCGGAAAGGGCACACAAGCAAAAAAATTAGCTGCCAAATATGGGATTCCGCAAATTTCCACGGGTGATCTGCTACGTGCTGCCGTCGCTGCACAAACACCGCTTGGATTACAGGCCAAAGCCGCAATGGATGCAGGCCAGCTGGTATCGGATTCAATCGTACTGGGAATGATGGAAGAGCGATTAAACGATAAAGATACACAAAAAGGCTTCATTCTTGACGGGTTCCCACGAAACTTACCTCAGGCAGCCGCGCTCGATACTATTTTGAATCGCATGGGTCGTCCGTTACAATCCGCCATCCTGATTAACGTGGATTTTGACCTGCTGATACAACGTATCACGGGACGACGTACCTGTAGACCCTGTGGACAGATGTACAACATTTATACATCTCCTCCCAAAATAGACGATCACTGTGATTTATGCGGTGGCACACTGCACCATCGTGCAGACGATAATGAAGACACCATCAGCAACCGTTTGCGTGTATTTGAAACACAAACCGAGCCCATGGTCAGACATTATCAGATACAGGGGAAATTGACGGTCATAGATGGAAGCGATGATATCAATAGAATCTTCATCCGTTTATGCAAAGCGATAGAGCAGTCAACATTAAGCAACCTGGAAATAGCGAGACTTAAAAAAACACTCAACGACTCACCTCCAAAGGTAGAAACTTTTGAAAAAACAACTAAATTAGAGCAAAAAGCTAAAGAACTTTTGGACATAACCGAAACAAACCCAGAAGTACCACCATTACAATCAAGCAGCGATGCCATTAAGGAGGCAACAACCATGGCGGTGAAAAAGAAGGCTCGCAAGAGCGCGGCCAAAAAGAAGGTCGTTAAAAAGAAAACCACGGCTAAGAAAAAGGCCGTGAGGAAAAAATCAGCTAAGAAAAAAGCTGTAAAGAAAAAATCGGCCAAGAAAAAGGCTGTAAAGAAAAAAGTTGTCAAAAAGAAGGGTAGAAAGAAAAAATCAGTCAAGAAAAAGGCTGTAAAAAAGAAAACGGCAAAGAAAAAAGGAACCCGGAAAAAGAAAACGGCCAAAAAAAAGGTCGCTAAGAAAAAAACAGCCAAAAAGAAGGCCAGGAAGAAAAAGGCAAAGGCCAAATAAAAGTCGTTAGTCGGCTGATGGTTCTTTAGCACCCAAAACGCTCCCTGGCTTGTTTCCGGCAGGGGGCGCTATTACAATCGGGCACACAAGGTTTCTTGTGTGCCCGTTTTGTTTTCAGTCGCAACAGGTAAGTATTATTCGACAACTGTTCCTGCATTGCCTAAAGCGCCTGTTGTTGATGCCAGTCACAAAATTCAACGCGCTCTACAAGCCATTCAACTACGGATTTTAGTACATCACTATCAAACTGGGAGTACATCATGAGCAAACTTGAAACAGCAAAAGGTCGCTATCCTGTGGTTCGCATGCGGCGTATGCGCCGTGATGACTTCAGCCGCCGCCTGATGCGTGAATCCCGCTTGTCGGTAGATGACCTGATTTATCCGATGTTTGTACTCGAAGGCAAAGGCCAACGTGAAACCATACCTTCCATGCCTGGCGTAGAGCGTGTCAGCATTGATGAATTGCTCAAGGAGGCCGGTGAATTGGTTGCTCTGGGTGTCCCTGCGGTGGCACTGTTTCCAGTTACCCCCGCAGAAGCCAAGTCACTGGACGCGTGTGAAGCCTTTAACCCGGAAGGGCTGGCACAACGTGCGGTGCGTGCATTAAAGGCAGCACACCCTGAATTGGGAGTAATTACCGATGTCGCATTAGACCCGTTCACGACACATGGGCAAGATGGTCTCATTAATGACGCGGGCTATGTTATGAATGATGAAACCGTTGAAGTGCTGGTCAAGCAGGCGATTTCACATGCTGAAGCCGGTGCCGATGTTGTGGCACCTTCCGACATGATGGATGGCCGTATCGGTGCGATTAGGGAAGCACTGGAAACCAACGGTCATATTCATACCCGCATACTTGCCTATGCCGCCAAGTATGCATCAAGTTTCTACGGCCCGTTCCGGGATGCGGTAGGTTCTGCCGCCAATCTGGGTGCAGGCAATAAATACACCTATCAAATGGACCCGGCCAACAGCGATGAAGCCCTTTGGGAGGTCCGCATGGACCTGGATGAAGGTGCCGATATGGTGATGATTAAACCCGGCATGCCTTATCTTGACATCGTACGCCGTGTCAAAGATGAATTTGGTGCCCCCACTTATGTTTATCAAGTCAGTGGTGAATACGCCATGTTAATGGCCGCTGCACAAAACGGCTGGCTGGATGAGAAGGCCGTCATCATGGAATCATTACTGGGTTTTAAACGTGCGGGTGCCGACGGGATACTGACGTACTTTGCCAAGCGCGTGGCGCAATGGTTGAAAGAGGCGGATTAAACCTGGATTTTGCAAGTGGGCTCCGGCACAACGTGCCGGACTATAAAGTTTAACGCAAAGGCGAGAAAACGCAGAGAATGCAAAAATACATTTTGTCCTTTGCGCTCTCCGCACCGGGTTTTCGTTATCCAGCCCCTGCTGGTCTGCATTAAACGACAAATTTAGTCCTTTGTTGCACTTTTTTTCCGGGGGCTTTTTTTGTCTTTGCTTTTTGGTTTGGCTTTTAGCTTGCTGCGTTTTTCTGATTTTTTATCAACTGCCACAGGCTTGCCGTCTGCGCCTACCCGGGAAATTTTTAATGCTTGCCCCGCTACCCGGGTTTTAATCAAATCCTGAAAGACTTCTTTGGGCATGCCCTCGGGCAGATCCACATAGCTGAAGTCATCATGGATTTTGATGTGGCCGATATTTTTGCCATCAAGCCCGGCTTCATTGGCAATGGCTCCAACGATATTGCCCGGTTGCACGTCGTGGCTGTGACCAACTTCAATACGGAAACGTTCCAGACCTTCAGCGGGGGGCATTTCTTTTTTCGGTGTACGCTCTTTGCGCGGGCGAATTTTAGCTTCGCCACTGTCTCTGCTGTTCTCGCGTTTACTATCACGTTTGTTGCCGCGTTTGTCTCCACGCTTATTGGATGCAGGACGATCATCTCTGTCCCAACTGTCACGGGACTGACGTTGCGGTTTGTTTTGTAGCAATAACGGTGTGTCACCTTGCAGCAAATACGCCAGTGCAGCGGCAATTTCCAATGCGGGCACGTTGTGCTCTTGCTGGTATCGTTCAATGAGCTGATAAAAAATGCCCATTTCTTCCGTCGCCAAAGTATCGGTAATGCGTTGTTTGAATTTGTCGATACGTTTGTCGTTGATGATTTCCGTGGATGGCAACTCCATGCGTTCGATTTTTTTCCGGGTGGCCTGCTCAATGGAATACAACAGGCGTTTTTCACGCGGAGCAACAAACAGGATGGCGTCTCCCTGACGACCCGCACGACCAGTACGGCCGATGCGATGCACATAGGCTTCGGTGTCGTAGGGGATGTCGTAATTGACAACGTGGCTGATACGCTCCACGTCCAGCCCACGGGCAGCAACATCGGTGGCAACCAGAATATCCAATTTGCCTTTTTTCAGATTATTAATGCTGCGTTCACGCAAGTTTTGCTGAATATCACCGTTGATAGCGGCAGCAGCATAACCACGGGCAGACAGTTTTTCAGCCAGTTCCACAGTGGCCGTTTTGGTGCGCACAAAGACGATCATTGCATCGAAGGGTTCGGCTTCGCAGATTCGCGTCAATGCATCGAGTTTGTGCATACCGCTCACCGGCCAAAAGCGCTGTCGAATAGTGTCAACCGTTGCCGTTTTGGTTTTAATGGTAATTTGTGCCGGGTTGCGCAAATAGCGCGTGGCAATGCGCCGGATTTGTGCTGGCATAGTGGCGGAAAACAAAGCAATTTGTCGCTCGTCCGGTGTCTGTTCCAGTATCCATTCCACATCGTCAACAAAACCCATGCGCAGCATTTCGTCGGCTTCGTCCAGCACCATAGCGCTTAGCTGATCCAGTTTGAGCGTGCCGCGACGCATGTGATCCATCACCCGGCCCGGCGTGCCAACCACCACATGTACACCACGTTGCAGGGCACGAATCTGGCCACGGTAATCCTGACCACCATAAACCGGTAATACGTGAAACCCTTTCAGGTGTTTGGCGTATTTCTGAAAAGCTTCGGCCACCTGAATAGCCAGTTCGCGCGTAGGTGCCAGCACCAGTACCTGCGGATTTTTTTGTTTAAGATCGAGGTTGGAAAGTAGCGGCAGAGCAAACGCAGCGGTTTTACCGGTGCCGGTTTGTGCCTGGCCCAGTACGTCCCTGCCTTCCAGCAGCAAGGGAATGGTTTCTGCCTGAATGGGCGAGGGACTTTCGTAGCCCACTTCGTCCAGCGCCTTAAGAATGGGTTTGCTCAGTGCCAGTTGATCGAACGCGGTTACCGTGTCGGTAGTCATATGTTTTGCCTGTACTTGAATGATTGAACGCGAGGAAAGCTCGCTTTTCATCAAAAAAGTAAGAGCCGGAGTTCGCGGGAAAGCCTGTCGCGTCTCTACCCACAGATACTGCTGGGCGGAACCGGAGAGGGCGCGTAGTGTACAGGCTTACGCTTCGCCGCGCACACTTTTTGTGCATAAATTATGCGTTGGCAGTCCGAAAGGCTCCCAGGGGGAATAGCTCAGTCTGCGCTGACTTGTTCACCACCGTGTTTATCAACTTCGATCTGGCGCTCATAGGCTATCTCTTCGCGACGCAGCTGTTCCCTGACGTCAGCCTCACTTTGCAACAAAAAGACAATAGGTGCGCGCTGGAAGATCAGTCGTTCATCCATGCGCAGACGCATAATACGCAGGCCGTTTTTATCAGCCATCGTTTTAACGCGAGGGATGTTGTCAATGTAGCCAATCTGGTAATAAATCCTCCCGTTGGTTTTGAGGTGCTGCCGAACTTGCGCAAAAAAACGTTCATGTATTTCCCACCAAAATTGCGTGTACTGGTTGGAGGGATAGTCAATGTTAAACAAAATGACATCAAAGCGCTCACTGGCTTTGATGGGGGCAAACAGATCGCCCGGAGGACGTACATCAATTTTATCCTGCAAACCGAAGCGCTGAACGTTGATCCTGGCGGTTTCCACTGCCTTGGCAGAGATATCGGTAGCGACGATATGGTCACTGATTTCAGCCGCAAAAATTGACTGCACACCGGAGCCAGTGCCTATGTCGAGCACGCTTTCGCCCGGCTTGATTTCCCAATGCGATAAAAGATACACGCTCTGTATGGAGGGACGGGGAACACCTTCGGGCACCAGAAAAGCATGATCATTGACCATGAGCGTGCCGTATTCGGGGTTTTCCGGTGCCGGTTCAAAATACGTCAGCGCATAAGGGGTTTCGGTGGGCGGTGCCTTGAGCCCGCTTTTGGCTTTCGGAGTACCTGCTTGCTGTGCGGACAGTTGCATGGATGGCTGATTTTTTTGCGGAGGAGGCTCACAACCATTGATCAACAACGCGGTAACCACTGAACCGGGCAACAGCACTTTGCGAAAAATAGCATTAAAAAACATCACCAACTCCTTACCGGATTCGACATAAAAAACGCGCTGGAGCGCGCGCTTTTTACTACCGGAAAACGTTTATTATTTCGCGCCTGGCGGTTTAAATCCGTCCGGCAGACTGCCCATTTCACCCTCGTTAAAGAAAAAGCCTTGCATGTGTTTTTCGATAATTTCAACACTGGCCGGATCTGCGGTGGACAGACCATTTTCATTGATAATCAAGGTCAAGCGCTCCAGCCACTGAGTCCAGCCCTCTTTCGAGACATTTTCAAAAATGCGTTGCCCCAGCTCACCGGGGTGCGGCACGGTATCGAGCCCTTCACTCTGCTGATTTGTGACCACACACTGCACCATTCTCGCCATGATTGTTCCCCTCGCTCTGCATTTTTTGCTGTTGATTAAGCCTAAATCAATCAATTAAACCGACTGCGAATGCCTAAGACACGGAATCTAGAGTGTTTTTCAGAACATGTTGAACTTACCGTATGGGTGATACGCTTTTGTCCCAAATAACCTGAAAAATACTTTATTTCCTGCACCTTAGTCGCTCTCGCTACGGTTTAACTGATGTGTCAGGTTAAAAGTGGCACTGATTATACCCGAGCACCATGCCAGGTTGTTATTTTTGTCTGCAAGACAAACGGCACACACCATGTTTCCGAATACCCGTTTTCGGTTTTCAATTTTGGCGTTCTTGAAAATGCTTTCACGTTATTCGTAATCAACACCCCCCTGATAAACCAGTGCGGTGCCCGCAATCAAGATATCGTACGATCCGATGGGAGCCCCTTTTTTTCCAGTTTGGCGCGAACGAATACTGATAAAAAAGCCTCTTTACTCCCCGAAAGAAGGAATATTAACTACCACATTTTTCAATCCGCAAAAAATGATAGCCTTTTCCGGCCCGCCAATATCCATCATTTTCCTCCAAAACACCGGACTGATTAATTCAGGGTGAAGACCTCCTTTTCCCGTTTGGTGGAACCGCTGCACTTGTTCCACCCTACCCAGACAAAGGTGGCATCCATCATTTTTTTGTTCTACTCGATTCAACACAGGACAAAATCGTAGGGTGGAACAAGCGCAGCGGTTCCACCATGACCTTATCAATAATAAACAAACTTATGCTTAACCTGACAGCTACTATGAGGAGAAAAAATCAAGCGCCAAACAGGAAAACGCTACGTACATACCCTCTATTTATTATTTCCGGGTTTGCTTTTCCCATCCTTCGGCTTCCCGGGCGTAGCGGCTTCGGCATTGTCTTCCTCCTCCAGCCGGTCCAGTTCAGCATCCAATTCAGCCTCGGTTGGCGGCTCATATTCGCCATGACCGGAGTCATTGGCATCGTCATAATTTGCACTGTCACCATAACCGGTATCATCCAATCTGGCTTCCGATGGGTTTAGTGGGTCGGCAGCAGGTTCTGCATAGCTTCCTGCTGTAGCTGGCGTCGGGGTTGCGGTGGCTGCGGCTTCCTTCGCTGTCGGAGCTGTATTCGACGCACGGTCTCCCGCGATACTGTTTTCCTCTTCTTCCGGTTTGGCGTAAAAACGTGAAAAAATCAAACCCAGTTCAAACAAAATCCACATGGGAATAGCTAACAGTGTTTGTGAAATGACATCCGGTGGCGTCAGCAACATGGCAAACACAAAGGCACCGACAATGACATAAGGGCGTTTGGCAGCCAGCTTTTCAGCAGTGCTGATACCGCTCCAAACTACCAGAATGGTGGCTATAGGAACCTCGAATGCCAACCCAAAGGCAAAAAACATTTTGATGGCAAAATCGAGATAATAGGTAATATCCGGTGTTACCGCTACGCCTTCCGGGGCAATGCCGGTAAGAAAACCAAACACCAGAGGAAACACAACGTAATAGGCAAAAGCCATGCCGGCATAAAACAACAGGGTGCTGGACAATAACAGGGGATAAACCAGTTTCTTTTCATGCTGATACAGCCCCGGAGCCATAAACCCCCATGCCTGATAAAGAATATAAGGCACCGCAATAAAGATCGACATCACCAATGCCAGTTTAAAGGGGGTCAAAAAAGGTGATACCACCTGCGTGGCGATCATGCTGGTGCCTTCCGTCATGTGCCGTAATAATGGTTCGGCAAGGTACGTGTACAGGTCATTGGCAAAGGCAAACAGACCGAGGAACAATACAATGATGACGAATACCACACGCATCAGACGATCACGCAACTCCACGAGGTGTTGCACTAGCGGCTGTTCGTTGGGCGGAGGGGCTGACTGTGGATCAGTCATGTTTGTTGTTTGATGGACGATCTGATACACCGCTGTCATTATCAGCAGGCGGCACATCATCACTCATTTTTACTGGATGTTCCGGCTTCTGCTCTGCCGATGTTTCTTGGGGATCGCTGGTGGCTGACTGTGAAGGAATCGCTCGTGGTACCGGTTTGCGATTGTCCGGTTTGGCTGGGGTTTGTTCCAGGATTTCATGTGCGGACTGAATGTTGATTTGCTCATCCAGCAAACGCTTTAATTCATCAGTCTTGCTTACTTCCAGATTGATATCGGCTTGCACTGAATTCATAAAACGCCGTGCGCTGCCGATCCATTGCCCCACCGTTTTCGCCACACCGGGCAGGCGCTCGGGGCCGATGACCACCAAGGCAACCACGCCAATCAGCGCCATTTCCATGAAACCTATATCGAACATAACGACGTTGTCCGTGAAATAAAACCACAGCCTAACGCAGAGGCGCAAAGATGCAGAGAAAAACAATAAAAAAACGTTGCGCTCTCTGTGGTGTCGCGGCTTCGCGTTAGGTCATAAGCATTCATACCATCAAGGACTCGTTACAAATGGCAAACCACCGGGAATTTCCCGAATGTCTACAACTTGACATTCATTATTCAAATCAGGCTTTGTCCTTTTCTTTTTCTTTGTGGGTGACTTCGCTGTCGATGATATCACCTGCATCCTGATTTAATTGTGTCGGTTCGCCGGCTTTTTTCTCCTCTTCACTCATTGCTGACTTGAAACCCTTGATCGCTGAACCCAAATCACCACCCACGTTACGCAGGCGTTTAGCACCAAACAACAACAACACAATGACCAGAATAATAACCAACTGCCAAATACTGATACCCATTTTTTTCTCCGCTTTACTCAGATGGCACTTTATCTTTCAAGCATTTGGACAATGCGCCAGAATGAATGTTAACCAAACCCGGGAAGTCGCCCGCCACCCAGAATATGTATGTGTAAATGAAAAATTTCCTGTCCGCCACCCGGGCCGGTGTTGATAATTGTCCGAAAACCATCATCCAGCCCATGCTCCTTCGCCAGTATTGGCAATTGCCGCATCATATGCGCCAGCAGCTCATCATGTGCAGCATCCACTTCGTCCAGACTGGCAATATGTGCGCGAGGCACTACCAACAAGTGTACATCAGCCTTCGGATAAAGATCCTTGAACACAACAATTTGTTCATCTTCATATACTGTATCGGAAGGAATTTCTTTCGCCACAATCTTACAAAACAGGCAGTCACTCATTTTTATTTCCCCTGGCGGCTTTTTCATCCAGGCCAGACAAACCAAAACGCCGTGAAAGCTCGTCCAGCACCTGCTGCGGACCCAGTCCTTGTTGGGCCAGTAATACCAACGTATGAAACCACAAATCTGCGACTTCATACACAATCTTGTCTGTATCGCCATCCTTGGCGGCCATCACTGTTTCTGTGGCCTCTTCACCGACTTTTTTCAGGATGGCATCGAGCCCCTTGTCATAAAGGCTGGCCACATAAGAGCTATCCGGTGCAGCACCTTTGCGTGCTTCCAGTATCTTTGCCAGTGCTTGCAACACATCACTCATCTTGTTTTTCGTCATTTTTATAAAAGGACGCCGGGTTTTTCAGAATTTCGTCCGTTTCAACCCACTGGCCATCCTGATACTGCCGGTAAAAACAACGTTCGCGTCCTGTATGACAGGCAATGCCTCCCAGTTGCTCTACCGATAACAACAGCACGTCTGCATCACAGTCAAGGCGCAAGTCTTTCAGTTTCTGTACATGGCCGGACTCTTCACCCTTGCGCCATAGTTTCTGGCGTGAGCGTGACCAGTAAATAGCGCGGCTTTCGTTTATCGTCAGTTGTAAGGATTCACGATTCATCCATGCCATCATTAATACTTTGCCACTTTGTGCATCCTGCGCAATGGCAGGCACCAGGCCATCGGCATTCCATTTGATATCATCCAGCCAACTCACAAACGCACCTCTACACCGGCAGCAGCCATAGCACGCTTGGCTTCTTCGATACTGTGTTCACCAAAGTGAAAAATGCTCGCCGCCAATACCGCATCGGCACGGCCTTCGGTCACGCCTTCAGCAAGATGTTTTAATTCACCCACCCCACCGGAAGCGATCACCGGCACAGTCACCGCATCACTGACCGCGCGTGTCAGCTCCAGATCAAATCCGACTTTAGTGCCATCACGATCCATACTGGTCAGCAAAATCTCACCGGCACCGTAATCCACCATCTTTTTGGCCCACTCAATAGCATCAATGCCCGTGGGCTTGCGGCCACCATGAGTGAAAATCTCCCAGCGTTTGTTTTCACCATTCCCTTGCGAAACATCGCTAACACACTTGGCGTCAATGGCCACCACAATGCATTGCGAACCAAACTTGTCTGCCGCTTCGCGCACAAACTCAGGATTAAACACCGCTGCGGTATTGATAGCGACTTTATCTGCGCCTGCATTTAGCATACGCCGGATATCTTCCACAGTACGAATGCCACCACCCACTGTTAATGGAATAAACACCTGTCCTGCCACTTCCTCCACCACATGCACCATGGTTTCCCGATTATCAGAGCTGGCAGTAATATCCAGAAAGGTGATTTCGTCTGCGCCCTGCTCATCGTAGCGCTTGGCCACTTCCAGCGGGTCACCGGCATCACGAATATCCACGAATTGCACGCCCTTCACCACGCGGCCATTGTCCACGTCGAGACAAGGGATAATGCGTTTTGCAAGACCCATTTCAGCCCCTATTTGCCGTTATCTGAAGCATTAGCCAGATCATCGGCCAATTTCTGACCCTCCACAAAATCCAGCGTGCCTTCGTAAATGGCACGACCGGTTATGGCCCCCATAATACCTTCATCAGCCACCTTGCTGAGTTCACGGATATCGTCGAGGTTGGTAATGCCACCGGAGGCGATCACCGGAATCTTGATGGCTTGCGCCAGTTTTACCGTGGATGCCACATTGACACCGTTCATCATGCCATCACGCGAAATGTCGGTGTAAATAATCGCTTCAACACCGTCATCTTCAAAATGTTTGGCCATGTCAATCACATCATGATGCGACAGCTTGGACCAGCCGTCGATAGCCACCTTGCCATCTTTGGCATCCAACCCGATGATGATATGACCAGGGAAACTCAAACAGATGTCCGACACAAAATGCGGCGCGTTCACGGCTTTGGTACCAATAATGACATATTGCACACCCGCATCCAGATAAGTCTGAATCGTGTCTTCGTCACGAATACCTCCGCCAATCTGTACCGGCACATCAGGAAAAGCTTCGACGATATCATGCACAATACTGGCATTCATCGGCTTGCCTTCGAAAGCACCGTTCAAATCCACCAAGTGTAAACGTCGCGCACCGGCTTCCACCCAGCGGCCTGCCATAGCCACGGGATCATCAGAAAATACAGTGTCGTCTTCCATGCGGCCCTGTTTGAGACGTACACATTGGCCGTCTTTAAGATCGATTGCGGGAATTAAAATCATGACTGGTTCTCGTTAGACAGGTTTCTAAAATTTCAAATATCCACTTACTCCCTTTCCCTTGGGGGAGAGGGTCGAGATGAGGGGAAGCCGTTATGTGCCAACTCCATCAACCCTGCCTTCTCCCAACGTTGAGAAAAGGAACATCTTTCCATCAATGTTTGTGCAACTACAAATACCCTTCAAGGGTGTCCATTCCATTGCACAAAGTTAGCATATAACCGCAACCCTGCCTGCGCACTTTTCTCCGGGTGAAATTGCACAGCAAAAATATTCTCTTTGGCGATAGCCGCAACAAACGGAAAACCATACACCACTGAACCCGCCACTGGCTCCGGCCCCGCCGGTTGCGCATAATAGCTGTGTACAAAGTAGAAACGTGTATCCGGCAGGATATTTTCCCACATAGGGTGAGGCATGGTCTGATCCACTTGGTTCCAGCCCATATGTGGCACTTTAAGCCGCTGAGCATTGAGGGGATCACGCAGATCGGTGGGAAAAGGCTCCACGGTTCCGGAAAAAAGTCCTAAACATTCGACGCCACCGTTTTCTGCGCTATGTTCCAGCATAGCTTGCATGCCGACACACACACCCAGCAGCGGACGGCCACTGTCGGCAACCTGTTTCACGACCGTATCCAGTTTCAAGCGCTTCAATTCACTCATGCAATCGCGCATGGCACCCACACCGGGTAATACCACGCGGTCAGCTGCCAGAATTTGCCCGACATCAGAGGTTACCAGCACCTGGTGGTCACCCGGCACATGCTCCAGCGCCTTGGCCACCGAGTGCAGATTGCCCATGCCGTAGTCGATTACTGCAATAGTATTCATAATAACAATCAGCTCTTACAGCTTGCCTTTGGTGGACGGCAGGATGTCGCCCATGCGGGCATCAACCTCCACGGCCATGCGCAGGGCACGGCCAAAGGCTTTGAAGATGGTTTCCGCAATATGATGCGAATTTTTACCACGCAGATTATCGACGTGCAAGGTGACCTGGGCGTGGTTGACGAAACCCTGAAAGAATTCCACCAGCAAATCCACATCGAAGTTACCCACACGGGCACGGGGGTAATCAGCATGGTGCTCCAGGCCAGGCCGTCCGGAGAAATCGATCACCACGCGCGACAATGCTTCATCGAGCGGCACATAAGCATGGCCATATCGACGAATACCTTTTTTGTCACCCACGGCTTCGGCAAAGGCCTGGCCCAGCGTGATGCCCACATCTTCCACCGTGTGATGCGCGTCGATGTGCAGGTCACCTTTGGCCGCGATGTCCAGATCAATCATGCCGTGGCGTGCCACCTGATCCAGCATGTGGTCGAGGAAGGGCACCCCGGTGTCCACTGTGCAGGTGCCTTTGCCATCGAGATTAATACTGACTTTGACCTGGGTTTCCAGGGTGTCACGTTTTAGGGTGGCTTTACGATCAGCCATGGGTTTTTCTCCGGCACCGCTGGTGCTGTTTGTTCGTTAAGCCGCATAGCATAACGGCTTGCGCGGGTTGATTGAAGCAGAACCTTACTTTCCCGCACGCTTACTTTCTGGTGCAGGCCAGGATGATGTTATTTGATTGCGGAAACCAGTGCTCGTAAAAAAGCGCCATTTTCTTCTGCTGTGCCCACGGTAACCCGCAAGCATTGGGCCAGCGGGCCTTGTTCTGCGCCCATATTTTTGATCAGCACACCCTGTTCCTTCAATGCGGCAAACACCGCTGCGGCCTGCGGCACACGAAACAGGATAAAATTGGCGCGACTGGGAAAAGCCATAATGCCATCCAGTGCCTGTAAATCCGTCATCAGTTTTTCACGATCCGTGCAGATTTGTCGGGTTTGCTGATCCAGTACGGCACGGTGAGTCAGCGCAAACTCTGCGCTTACTTGTGTCAGCACGTTGATGTTATACGGCAAGCGTGTTTTGTCGAATTCTGTCAGCCATTCATCCGGCCCCGCCAGCAACCCCAGCCTTAAACCGGCCAAACCCATTTTGGATACGGTGCGCATGACCAGCAGATTATCGTGTTTGCCCAGTTCGTCCATGAAACTGTCATCGGCAAAAGCATGGTAGGCCTCATCCACCACCACAAGACCAGGGCTGGCCTTGATCACAGCGTTAATAGCTAAGCGGTCAAACAGATTACCGGTGGGGTTGTTGGGATATGCCAAAAATACTACGGCGGGTTGACACTGTTCGATAGCAGCAAGCATGGCCTCCAGATCCAGTGAAAAATCCGCTGCCAGCGGCACACCCACATAATCCATGCCGGTCATGGTGGCGATCATTTTGTACATCACAAAACCGGGTTCCGGGGTCAGAATCACCCGGCCCGGCTGTGCCAGTGCGAGCGCGATCATCTGGATCAATTCATCGGAACCATTGCCCAGTAACACTGACTGACCTGCCGGAACGCCCATAGCCTTGCCCAGGCTGGTTTTGAGTCTTGCGGGCGAAGGATCAGGGTAGCGGTTAAGACTGACCCCGCGCAGTACGGCCAGCCATTCTTCCACCATTGTTTCCGGCCAGTGATAAGGGTTTTCCATGGCATCCAGTTTAATGAGGTCCGCCGATGGCGGCACATGATAGGCCGACAGGGCGCGGATTTGCGGGCGAATCCAGTGGGAAATCTTGTCAGACATCAACATATTCTTTTGTTTCACTGTAAAGGGCACAAAAAAACGCCAAGGAAGGCAAACCCTGTTTTCTTCGCGTCCTTTGCGGTAAAAATCATTTGATACGAAATTCCGCCGAACGCGCATGCGCTTCCAACCCTTCTCCGCGCGCAAGGATCGAGGCCACCTTGCCCAGTTCCGAGGCACCCTCCGTCGAACACATAATCAGGCTGGAGCGTTTCTGGAAATCATACACACCCAGCGGTGACGAATAGCGCGCAGTACGTGAGGTGGGCAGCACATGGTTGGGCCCGGCGCAGTAATCGCCCAGCGCTTCGGAGGTATAACGCCCCATAAAAATGGCCCCGGCGTGTTTGATATTTTTGGCCATGGCCTCGGGGTCTGCCACAGAGAGTTCAAGGTGTTCAGGCGCGATGTGGTTGGTTATCGCTACGGCTTCGTCCAGATCTTTTACCTGAATCAATGCGCCACGGCCCACAAGCGAGG
>JAKISS010000033.1 GCA_021648485.1 Gammaproteobacteria bacterium | reverse complement strand
TCCAACTGTGTATCGTGCATATGGTGCGCAACTCGCTGCGGTTTGTTTCCTGGAAAGAGCGCAAGGCCGTCGCAGCTGATTTGAAAAAGATTTATCAATCATTGACGGTCGAAGAAGCCGAACGAGAACGGGATGCCTTTGCGCAACGCTGGGATGAGAAGTTTCCCACCATCAGCCAATCTTGGCGCAAACACTGGCCCAACCTGATCACACTATTTGAATACCCAGATGACATCCGTAAAGTGATCTACACCACCAACGCTATCGAATCACTCAACAGCGTAATCCGAAAGGCGATCAAGAACCGAAAAATTTTCCCCACAGATCAATCGGCCACGAAAGTCATCTACCTGGCGATTCAGGCGGCCTCTAAAAAATGGACCATGCCCATTCACCATTGGAAAAATGCCTTAAATCGATTTATGATTGAGTTTCCGGACAGAATGCCGGAACAGTTTTAATCTGGGCAGTTACACAGAATTATTTACAGGCTCAGGTGCTTTGATATATATCTGGCTTTTGGCTTGCTCTTTAATTGTTTTTTCAATGTCCGAAATAGTTTTTGTTTTTTTAGATTCTACTACATCGTCATATGCTTTCTTTATTTGCAATGCTGCGGCCTGATTTTTTTAGAAGGTCATCGAATTCTTGTTGCATTTTTTTATTTTTTTCAATGGCGTCTTTTTGAAAAATTCCAGCCATAGGAGAGATCATCATTTCCAACGTCCAGTCCATGCGGAATTCAGGATCACTATGATCATCATGGGCGAAGTATTTTTGTTGAAGTATGCTAGTTCGGGTACGACTAGTTTGGTCAAGCATATTGAATGAGCTTTGCAAATGGGTCTGAAACTTGAGATATATGAAATCGTAATCAAAATGTGATGCCGAAATTCTTTCATCGCCACAAAATTCATCATCCATTTTCATGAATTTATTTTGGATGTAAGCAGCAATTTCACGAAAGGATTTAGGTTCACAAAAAGGTGGCGGGGTATATTTTTCTTTATATTCTTTGTCTGACCTCAAGGCTTTACTCAGCTCCTTCTCTGCCGACAGTGTTTCAATCCGTTGCCTGATCAAATGGCGGAGTAATTTCCATTGAGAGTAATATACTTGATGTAGTGTTGGAAATACCAAATCAAGATTTTTTCTCGATATCAGGTTTATATCAAGCATTAGGTAATAGAGGTTTCTTGATGCACGGTAAGCGTCTTTGCATATAGGTGTACCTTTACTACTTACAACGTTGTTTATCAGTGATCTAGCAAAAACCCAGCGCATCAAAATACTTGAACGAATCGAGAGGGTCATCATTTTAGAAGGCTCAAATATATATTTATTATTTGTACCTTCATTGGTAAGCATAGGAATTGGAAAGAACTTAGATGGATGTTTATCACCATCATATTTAGAGCGAACATATTCAACCCAATATAATATTGCTGCCAGTTTTTTTGCCCAAATCGAACTCTGCCAAAACACCTCTTCATTTGTCGGATATTCTTGATCTGGGCTGTACTCTTTTTGATTCAACAACTCAAAAAGCCCTGTGAGTAGCGGACTGTCTACTGCATTGTTGTAATCATATACTGCCAGGGTTTTAGTCCCTTGTGAAGAGCAAAGTTGACGGTCAAGATCTATACATTCCATTGCTTTTTTGGCAAAAATTTCAATGTCTTTGAAATAATCCTCAAACGTATCGGCTGAAGCAATTTTTATTCGTTCTTTACTATTCTTGAAATCCAGCGAGATAATGGTGTAACTAATAATTTTAAAATAAACAATCACAGCGCTTATGTATAAACTGTTGTTTTTAAAATTTTCAGCAGCAATTTTCATGAGTTCTATTGGACTGCTTTCAGCATTATTTGTGTAGCTACTAATTAACTGGCAAATAGGTTGTTGTTGTGCCACATGAAAATAGCCTTCTTTTAAAATGCTGCACATAGAATCATAGCGGTGTATCGAGCCATACATTCCATTTTGGACTGGATCTTCTTTGCTATATTGGGGTTTTTTTACCTGGTCTGTCGCTTTTTTTATCAGGCTGGTTTCCACGAGACCAACAAGGGCAGAGCAAGCAAGATAATCTCTACGTTCATTTGGAATAGTTATATTATCCCCAAATTTTTTTACAGAAAAATAGATTGTTTTTGCATAATTTTCTGCTGCCAAATCAATTTCATCCGATATTTTATCATTGCTCTGGCAAGTGATTAAATAAAAACAAAGATTGGCATATCGATAATAATATCTTGCGCCTTTTTCAATGAATAATATTTTGTTCAGACTGGATTTTTCATGTATTGCAATATTGGTTGGAGGGCTGCGTTTCAGTGATAGAAAAAGTTCTGCCCAATAAGTTTGTCGATAAACTTCCCATTTCGAGTCGCCTGACTCTAACAAAGGGTCATGCACTGATTTTTTGTTTTCTATCAGTTCTTTGATGAATACGTTTGCTTGAGAATATATGGCGGCTGCATTGCCATAATTTTGCCTGTACTCTTCTAAATCACCATACTTCAACATCGCTTCCAGATAAAGAACTACGGTCTCTTCATCATATTTTTTAATTTTGGCAACTTCTTGTATTTGGCTACTTAATATTCCAATGGCGTTGGAGTAGTGCGCTGAAGAGAGATTGAATGATTGCTCTATTAAGTTCATATCTCCCAGTGATACGTGCGTTCGTGCTTTCACCATATAAGTATGAGGTGACTTTTTTTCATTGTCATCGAGAAATGCAAATTTTAAGTGATCTTTGACTGGATTCATCGCGTCAAGCGAGAAATGATAGGATGCTGATTCGAGGTCACTAACATACGATATGTAACGAATTTCTTGCTCAAAACTGCTGTTAAATCGATACCTGTAAGTACCGTTACGAATACGTCGAATATAGGGCTTGAATACCTGGCGCAATAAATCATCAACAATCACATTCAGTTCAGGTGCTCGATATATATTGAAAGCCTCTGACATCCGGTGTAACGATTCACGGGTAAAGCCATGTTGATGAAGCTTTAATATAAACTGCAATGAAGAAAGTGCGGTGACAGTCAATTTATCACCGATACGTGAAACCTCACGACTTAGTTGATGTTGGAATATAGTAAAAATAGTGGAGGTGAGGGCAAAGCTTCGCTGCTCTTCAAACGTAAAACAAAAATAGACAGGGGCATTATTGTGATTTTCTGTATTTGGATCAGAACTTATTTTTTCTCTGATTTTTACAGATAATTCCGCCTCAGGCATCACAAAACTTTCAACTATTGCCGAAAGCCGCTTTGGATTTCCCCATGAATGAAACGCAAGATAATTAACAAAGTTTCGCAACACCAATATCGTTGATCTTATATCCTTATTTGAATAGTTACCGTTATTTGTTAAGTTTTCGTAATACTCATTAAGCGTTTTGAAAGGCTGGTTTTTTTCTTTATTTTTATATCCTAATCGAACACATAGATACTGCTCAATGCACCTTGTCATCGGCGGCCTGTCGCTTGAGTTAATACGTTTTCCGGTCAAAAAGCTGGGGACCTCTATTACATGGTCAAACAAACTCTCATACAGTGAGTTTGCACTGCCTCTTTCAGAGTAATAATTATCCAGGGTTTCTCTTCCTGCAATAAAAAAAAATGTAGCATGAGTAGTAGTAATAAAGCTTTTCAGGGAGCCAAGAAGATTGTCGACAATAAGTTTCTGCTCTCGATTAAAACTAGAGTTTTCATCTTTTTCAGACAGTTTATCAATCTCATCAAATATAAAAATGACTTCATACTGGTTATTGACCCATGAGCTTTTGAAATTGTTGATCAAACCTGAAATCTGGTGCTCTATCTCACGACAGCTCAAAGGGCGAGATTTTATTTTTCGACTTAATCCCGCATTGAAATAACTTGTTTTTCCGGAAATGTTATGAACTTCTGTAATTTCACAGTCCATTCGGAGCAAAAGTTGATCCAGTTTTTTTAGGTTATTGCTTCTAAATATTAGGAACAGGAGTAAGGCAACCGATATAAATATGCCGCTTGAGAAATTCCAAATATTTTCAGCATTAAACATAACTGGCCATATAATTTTACTTCCACCAGTGAACATATGGTTAATAATGGGTGTGACATAGTGAATAATTGAGTAGGCAGAAAATATCATCAGCAATGACAGCAAAAGATAACCAATTCGTCTTACTGAATCTCGCACCTGAGAGGACAATTCATCTCGTAAAATATTTGCGATCGAATAAAAAATATGATCTGGAGTCAGTCGATCTCTATTGCCAAGATTCAACCTGACGATAATAGGTTTTCTTGGTCTTGCAAAGGGAATTAATATACGCCCTTGGTCAGCTATCTCTCTAAACTTTGAACCCAGCGCCGACCATTTGATTGAATACAGCTTTAATAATATTTTCTTTGGCCAGGGAGCAAATTTGAATTTCGGACGTGAGTGTTCATAAATAGCCCGATTTACAACGCTTGTTTTTCCTGCACCCCGATAACCTGCGACAAGAAAGCTGCCTCGCTTTTTTTTTGCTCCTTCCAGCAGCATAACGAGCTTGTTAATGATTCGCTTGCGGCCAATGAACAGACCGCTATCGTTGTCATCTTCGACATCCTCCGGACCGCTGCTGGATTTGAAATTATTTAACTTTATGGCGAGTGGTTTGTATGCAACTGCAATATCCTTATCATTTGAAGGCATTTTTTCTCCATATCAGGCTAAGTTTGCGGGCAACTTATTCGATTAAAAGTGATCAGACTCGTTCGTAGAAAAGTCCAGATCAATAAAAATAAGGGTCTTCAGAAGAATCTGTGGGTTGATTTTGGCTCAGGAAGCTTTCCCATCGTGTGAAATAGCGCTATTTTAAGCGTTTCATGCACCCGAAAACCAAAGGCTTTTCTGGTGACCAAATTAACAATGCGATTCAGACCCTCAACCGTACCGGCTGAATGCAGCCTTGTCCAATATGGAATGAGTCTGAAGAAACGGCTTGTTTCCAACATGGAATGAGCCTGAAATCACCAATCTGGGTTAAAAATCGTTCATCATCAACCCATGATGAAGACGATTATGAAACTCGAAGAACTCACCACGGTCGAACAGCTATCGCAATTCCTGGATGGAACTCAAGCGGTAATATTCAAAATCAGTACCGCTAAAGAAGAGCGTTATCGATGGATACAACATGAACTGGTACGATTCCAGTATCCCGTACAAAGCAAAATCGGAAAAGGCATTGTCATCCGTTACCTGATCAAGGTCACGGGTTATTCCAGGCAACAAA
Organism: Gammaproteobacteria bacterium; assembly: GCA_021648485.1. Classification (GTDB taxonomy): domain Bacteria; phylum Pseudomonadota; class Gammaproteobacteria; order SZUA-152; family SZUA-152; genus SZUA-152. The sequence continues at coordinate 27,906 of JAKISS010000033.1, read as the reverse complement.
TTACTCGCCTGATCAAGCAGTATCGTACGACCGGCTACATCAAGCATCGTCACGTCACATCCAACGGGTTTCAGGGAAAATACACGGACAAGGATATTCACTTAATCGCCCAGATGGATGAACGCCATGACACTCCCTGTGGGCAGGCGATAAAGAAACTTTGCGAGCGAGCTTATCGGCTATTTGACGATAAACAATATGAACGCTTAAGCACCATTTCCATCAGTCATCTTTATAACCTGAGAAAGTCGAAAACCTATTCAAGAACGCGAACACATTTTGAGAAAACGCGCCCTAAAAGCGCCAGTATCGGCGAACGCCGGAAACCTGCCGCAGGCAGCCGGGTTATATACGCATTGATACGGTGCATCAGGGCGATCGGGGCAAGGTTAAAGGGGTATACCATATCAATGCCGTTGATGAAGTGACTCAGTTTGAAGCTGTGTGTTCTGTCGAGAAAATTTCCGAGCAATTCATGATTCCGATACTGGAAGCGATGATGGATTTCTTTCCCTTCAAGATCATCAGTTTCCATTCTGATAATGGCAGTGAATACATTAATCGCAATGTAGCCAAACTACTCAAAAAGCTGCTCATCGAGTTTACAAAATCCAGACCGCGTCATTCCAATGACAATGCCTTAGCAGAAAGTAAGAATGCCTCCGTGGTCAGAAAAATACTGGATTATCATTATATCCCACGGAAGTGGGCCACTCTGGTAAATGACGTTAATCAGCGTTATCTCAACCCCCATATCAATTACCATCGGCCTTGCTTCTTTCCAGAAATAATCACAGATAAAAACGGCAAGCATCGAAAGAAATATCACTACAAAAACATGATAACACCTTACGATAAGCTCAAATCAATACCCGATGTCAAACGTTATTTAAAGGACGGCATCAACTTTGAACTACTGGACAGAAAAGCTTATGCTATGACAGACAATCAATCCGCTGATCAGCTACAGATCGGTTTGCCATTTTTTCGGGCATCAATTTCAACGATCAGCGCCGACTCCCCTTTGATTTCTTCAATGTATTCTTTGATGAATGAAAATGACTTGTATTTTTGGCATTGATTCAGCAGGGTTCTTATTCGCATTGGGTTTCCCTGTTTCTTGATATTGGTCTGGTAACTAACATCATGATATGAAACTCAATGCGACACAAGCCTGCCTAAATACTCAATATTTCACCCACAAGTTTTTCTGAAGACCCAAAAAAGGAATTGCCGTTTATGCATAATGAAAACATAGACGATCAAAATATGTCAGTAAAGTTATATAGTAAAGTAAACCTCGGAGGAAATGTTGAATGTGCAAAATATCACCGAAATATTATTAAAAAGCATGGGCGCTTCCCTCACCGTAACGCAATTTTATCAAGAGAAAGCTCTAAGGAAGAATTAATCTATTTGGCATCTGATCATGCATATATGGGGTAATACTCCCGTAGATAGCTTAATTGAAGAGTGTTGGGCAACACCCTTAATATTACTGAAGGAGCATAAGTGGAAATAGTACTGATACGACACGGAAAACCAAAAATAGATTTTTCAGGAAAAATGAGTGCGTCCAATTTTGGCAAGCGGGTGGCAAGTTATGATCAATCAGGAATTGATGCTGAGCATCAACCAACAGCTGAGGCTTACGAAAGAGCCGGAAAATGCGAATTTATTGTGTGTAGCACCTTACCGCGTTCAATCGAGTCGGCATGGGCGTTAAATATTGAAACCCCGGATATAATCAGCCCTCTGTTTCGCGAATGTGAAATGCCATATGCAAACTGGAAATACCCTGAATTAACAGGAACTTCATGGTCAGCACTGTTTCGCATACTTCAACGGGTGGGTTACACATCAAACACTGAATCGTACAAAGACATAAAGTGCCGCACTAGGGAATGCACTGACCAACTGGTAAAGCTATCGAAAGAACATGAGTCAGTTTTATTTGTTGGTCATGGCGCTATCATCTGGTTTATACACAAACAGTTGTTACGCCTGGGTTGGTCAGGGCCACAAAAATCTGTGAGAAAATACTGGGGTTTTGGAGTGTATACACAAAATACCCCTTTTTAAGTGCAAGCACACCAAGCATAAAAACGCGGGTAAACCCTGCACGTTAGTGCCAATTTCGCGAAGGCGCAAAGAGCGTAACGTTTTTCTTCGCGCTCTTTGCGTCTCTGCGCCCTTCGCGTTTACAACACTTGACGTGATAGTGTTACATGCACCTAAAAGCTAGACTGGGTAGTTAAAAAACAGCTACTTCAGAATAGTATCAACAGAATAACCTTCGCGCTCCATGACTGCACGCAGACGTTTCAGGGCTTCCAGCTGAATTTGCCGCACTCGCTCACGGGTAACACCCAGTGCATTGCCAACTTCCTCCAACGTGGCTACATCCCGACCATGCAAACCAAAACGACGCTCCACCACTTCACGTTGTTTTTCGTTAATCTGACCCAGCCACATTTCCAGACAGTCGTGCATGTCTTCATTTTGCAATAATACTGAAGGGTCAACGTTGTATTCATCGGCAATGCCGTCTAACACCGATTTATCACTGTCCCGACCCATGGGCACATCCACCGATGTCACACGCTCATTCAAACCCAACATACGCTTTACATCGCTGATAGGTTTGTCGAGCATGTGGGCGATTTCTTCGGGGCTGGGTTCATGATCCAACGTTTGCGCCAAATGTCGTGCGGCACGCAGGTAGATATTGATTTCTTTTACGACATGAATGGGTAAACGAATAGTGCGCGTCTGGTTCATGATACCGCGCTCGATGGTTTGGCGAATCCACCACGTTGCATAAGTGGAAAAACGAAATCCGCGCTCGGGGTCAAACTTCTCTACCGCACGAATCAGCCCCAGATTGCCTTCTTCGATGAGATCCAGCAATGCGAGGCCACGATTCAAATACCGTCGTGCAATTTTCACCACTAAACGCAGGTTGCTTTCAATCATGTGCCGCCGCGCATCCATATCACCTTTTTGGATACGGCGGGCAATGGTGACTTCTTCTTCCGCATTAAGCAGGGCCGAAAAACCAATTTCACCCAGGTACAGACGAGTGGCATCGAGATCACGTTCGGAAATATCTTTGCGGCTGGCAGTGCGTCGTTCTTTACGTCGCACTGGCTTTTCTTCACCGGGCTCTGCAATTGATTTTATTTTGTCGATATCAACATCGTTATCAGCAATGACTTCAACAATATCATTTTCCAGAATATCGTTTTCATCATCCAATATTGTTTCTTCTGGCGTATCCGTGTCCATGTTCATTTTCTTTTTATCATCCTCACCTAACATTCTGTCAGACACCTGTTGTTATATACCCAAAGCAATCTGAACTCAGGTATGTTTCAAGCAAATTCTCATTTGGGCAAATACCGCAGAGGATCAACCGGTTTTCCATTTTGCCTGATTTCAAAGTGTAATTTCGCTCGATTATCATTAATAAAGTTATCGCCCAGATTTCCCGTGCGTCCCATGTCAGCAATACGTTGACCTGCTTTCACTGTATCGCCTTCCTTAACTCGCAGTTTTTGGTTGTGCGCATAAGCACTTAAGTATCGTTCATTGTGCTTGATAATAATAAGCCGACCGTATCGAACAAGTCCACTGCCAGCATACACTACTCGACCAGTGGCTGCTGCCAACACCGGGCTGCCTTTTTCACCCGCGATATCCAGGCCTTGCCGGGCAGGGTTATCAGCCAGAAATGTTCGCAATATACGTCGCTGTTTGGTGGGCCAGCGCCAGCCGGATTTTCCTGTAAATGATTTGGGCGGAATGGTATCGGTCTGATTAAATACGCGTTTTACCGCTGTTTTTGCAGCAGCAACCACACTTTGCACGTCGTGTTTTTCTGCTTCGTTTGTTTGCGCCACGTTCGATTTATCCAGCACCACTGCCCGTTGCTCTCTGCTAACGTTGCCAGCGGCCTTGCTCATGGTTTCGACAGCTGAGCCACCCGCTTCAATAACAGGTGCCGGGGTTTTACGCGATGAGGGGCTCTGCCCTTTTCGGACGCTGGCGCTACGGTATTCCTGTGATGGGGAAATATTTTTTCCTGACGGCGGAGCAACACGAACACGTTGTCCAGGCGTTAAGATGTACGGTGCCTGAATGTTATTCCAGCGGGCAAGTTGCCGGTAATCGTAACCGTACACCCAGCCAATGGAGTACAGGGTTTCTCCGCGTTCGACACGATGAAAAACATGCCCCCCACAAGCAGTGAGCAGCATCAGTAACAATATAAAACTCAGAACATATATTTTACCGGGAAGTATAAAAGCCATAAGCGCAGTTAACGCAACTCACACAGTAAATGCAACCGGCTAATAAAACTGATGCCAGGCCAACGCCACGACGATGATGATCACCAATCCCCAGCCCAGCCAGTCCACGTATTTTTTGATGGTGTGTTCCATGCGTTCCCCACCCCACACAATGAGTGCCGTGACCAGAAAGAAACGGGCACCGCGCCCTGCCAAAGAGGCCAGTACAAAGGGTAAAAAGGCCATGGAAATGGCGCCAGCGGCGATGGTGAAAATTTTATAGGGTATCGGGGAAAAGCCTGCGATCAAAATCGCCCAGATGCCCCATTGCTCAAACCAGTTTACTGCCAATTGGTATTTATCGCCGTAACCGGCATCCATCACCCAGGGCTCGATGGCATCAAATGCCAGATAACCAATCAAATATCCCAGCATGCCGCCCGCCACTGAAGCCACTGTGGTCAGTGTCGCGTATCGCCAGGCTTTTTTGTTGTCAGCCAGAGCCATGGGAGCCAGCATCACATCCGGCGGAATCGGAAAAAAAGAGGATTCAGCAAAGCTCAAACCCGCCAGATACCATTGCGCATGTCGGTGTACAGCCCAACGCATGGCATGCTCGTATAAACTGGAAAATAATTTCATGGGTTATTCAATGGCCTCATTTTTTTCTTTGTAGCAATTTTTATAAGCCCCAACGTACAGACGCCAAGACACAAAGATGTTTTTCAGTGTGATTTCAATCATTCAGTAATTTTTAGCGAGCTTATTGCGTGCCGCCCAGCATGGGCACAAAGCTCACTTTGTCCAGCACCTGTCGTTCGATGCCCTCCGGGGTGCGTGTCAGCAATACCAGTTCCTGCACACCCTGCGGACCCACGGGCATTACCAACCGTCCACCTATCGCAAGCTGTTGCAATAATGCCTGTGGCACCTGTTCCGGTGCAGCGGTGGCAATGATGGCATCATAAGGCGCAAACTCAGGCCAGCCCCAACTCCCATCGCTGTGTTTGAGTCGCACATTGCGCAGCTGTAATTCCTCCAGCCTTTCCCGTGCCAGATCCAGCAAAGGGCGTATACGTTCAACGCTATACACTTCACCCGCCAGTGGTGCCATCACCGCCGCCTGATAGCCCGAGCCAGTACCCACTTCCAGCACCCGGGTCAACGGGCCACTTTCCAGCAAAGCGGCGGTCATACGTGCAACCACATAGGGCTGAGAAATAGTCTGACCGTGGCCAATGGGCAGGGCAGTATCTTCGTAGGCGCGGCTGGCCAATGCTTCGTCCACAAAAATGTGACGTGGTGTGCTGCGAATCACCTCCAGCACGCGCTGATTGCTGATACCTTCTTCCTGCAAACGTCGCACCAGCCGGTCACGAGTGCGCTGGCTGGTCATGCCAATACCCTGAAGGCGGCTCATAATCCTGCCACCCAGGTGGAGACCTGCTCCATCGCCGTATAACGGGTAAGGTCCACATGCAACGGCGTGAGTGACACCCGGTTCTGACGCACCGCATGAAAATCCGTGCCTTCGCTGGCATCCTGTTCGGCACCCACCGGGCCCACCCAATAAATTTCTTTACCACGCGGGTCTTGCATTTTTACCACCGGTTCGGATTTATGTCGCCGCCCAAGGCGGGTCACTTCAAAACCTTGCAGCGAAGCCCATGGCACATCCGGCACGTTGACGTTAAGAATGGTATCCACCGGCAACGGATCACTTTTCAGCCGCTCCAGCAATGACACGACAACGTGCGCTGCTGTCTCAAAATGCTGGAATTTTTCTCCGGCCAGCGACACGGCAATGGCAGGCAAACCCAAAAAACGCCCCTCCATGGCTGCCGCTACAGTACCGGAATACAACACATCGTCACCCATATTGGCTCCGGCATTAATGCCCGCGATAACCATATCGGGCTCATGTTTCAGCAAACCGGTAATGGCCAGGTGTACACAGTCTGTGGGCGTGCCATCCACAAACACAAAACCGTTGTCGGCCTCATGCGCACGAATGGGGTTTTCCAGCGTCAATGAATTACTGGCACCACTGCGATTACGATCCGGCGCAACAACACGCACCTCGGCTACTTTGCCCAGCGCTGCTGCCAGGCAAAGCAGTCCCGGTGCCTGATAACCATCATCGTTGCTCAACAATATTTTCATGGGAGCATTATATCGAGCCTCACGAGGAAAAACCGTGTTTTGGCTAATTACTTCCCTCTTTACAAGCCACCCCCGCTTTCACGTAAAATATCCACCCCACTATGAGCAAAAAAAAACCTGACAACGATGACGACCTGTTCCGACAAATGATGTCAGATGTTAAACCCTTGTCGCATAAAAAATCCGCTGAAAGATGTATTCCCTCCAACAACAAAACCCGCCCCTCACCACAACAACGCACCAATAACAGACAAAGCGGCACAACAACCGACTTCATTCCCCGTGATTATGTGCCCGACGTTGCTCCGGAAGAATCCCTGTTTTTCAGTCGTGGCGGCCTGCAACACCGCCTGCTACGCCAGTTCAGGCATGGCGATTTACGCCCCGAAGCCCAGCTGGATCTGCATGGCTGCACCCTCATGGAAGCCGCTGCTTTACTTGCCCGCTTTTTAAGTAATGCCCAAAACAACCACCAGCGCTGCGTGCATGTCATCCACGGCAAAGGCCATCGATCCTCCGAGGGTCGTCCGGTGCTCAAGGCCCAGGTTAACCAGTGGCTACGGGATGTGCCGTTTGTGCTTGCCTTCAGTTCCGCACAGGCAAAAGACGGGGGTATGGGCGCAGTGTATGTTTTACTGCGACGCCAACCGTAAATATTTGACAACTGACTGGCAGGCTAAAACTTTTCCCTGCAAAAACTTCACACACTCAAAGAACGTTGTCTAAAGATGCTTTGTGTATTGCCGAAATATCCTGAACATGAACAATGCTTAAATCCGGGCTCAACGGACAGATGTAATAAGGATATACCCGTAGCGATTGATATTTAGGTGTTCAATGTGCGTCATATTCATTTCATGGCAAGGCGAAATGACGAGTAATAGTCGATCTATTGTGAGGAATTTCAACGCAGCCATGGAATGAAGAGGGTGTGCAATGAGCGCCTAAATATCAATTGCTACGGGTATATACATGAACATCAAAAATAAATTAATTCTCGGCTCATCCCTGCTCACTGCAATACCGGTCATCCTTGCCAGTTTATTTATTGAGTCAGTCGCTACGGGTACAGCAAAAAATGCTCTGGAAAAACAGATTGATAACCAATTGGTATCGCTCCGGGAAATCAAAAAAACCCAGATCGAAAACTACTTCAATATTATTTCCAACCAAATCAAAACCTTCTCCAACGATGAGATGATCATCGATGCCATGCAGAACTTCAAGCCAGCCTTCTACCATTATCGGGAAGAAGCCCTGAGTGGCAACATCAGTCAATATCGCAACCAGCTCACCCACTACTACACCAATGACTTTGCCAACAAATACAAAAGCCAGAATCACGGGGAAAGCATTAACACTCAGGCCATGTCTGATAACATTGATGATAATGCCGTGGCTCTGCAATACACTTACATCAAAGCCAATAACAACCCTCTGGGTTCAAAAGATGTATTGGTCAAAACCGGTAACGGCTCCCATTACGACCAACTCCACGCACGCTACCATCCCCATATTCGCGATTTCCTCAATAAATTCGGCTATTACGACATTTTTCTGGTAGATGCAGATACCGGTAAAATCGTGTATTCCGTTTATAAAGAGCTGGACTTTGCCACTTCTTTAACCAGCGGCCCCTATGCCGATACCGGCATTGGCCGTGCTTTCAAAGCAGCTCAAAAAGCCAGCAAAGCAGATTTTGTTTACCTCGACGATTTTGCTCCCTATACACCGTCCTACGACGACCCGGCTTCATTTATTTCATCGCCCATCTTCGGGGACAGCGGCAAAATGGAAGGCATTCTTATCTTCCAAATGCCGATCAACAACATCAATCAGGTAATGACCAACACTGAACGCTGGCATGAAGTTGGCCTGGGCGCATCCGGCAAAACCTACCTGGTCGGAAGCGACAGCCTCATGCGCAGCCAAAGTCGATTTCTCATTGAGGACAAAACAGTCTTCATGGAAACCATCAAAAATATGAAGATTGAGGAACGTATTCACGGTGTCATCAACAGCAAAGAAACGACTATCGGCCTGCTTCCGGTAAAAACTTTTGCCGTAGAATCTGCATTGTCCGGAAAAACCGGCTTTAAACTCACCAAGGATTATCGCAATGTAGACGTATTGTCCGCTTATGCGCCCATTAACATATTGGGGCTGGAGTGGGCCATACTGGCGGAAATTGACGCGGCAGAAGCCTTTGCCGCCGAACATACAATGGAAAGTAACATTTTGTGGGCCGCCCTCTGGAGCATCCTGCTGATGATCAGCATTGCGGTGGTTGCAGCCTGGTTTTTTGCCGACAGATTGACAAAACCACTGATCCTGCTGAAAGACGCCATGGGCATAATCGAACAACAATCCGACTTGACCCGCCGTATTGATATCCACAGCAAAGATGAAAGCGGCGATATGGCCGCCAGCCTCAACAGCATGCTGGACAAATTCCAGAACATCGTGCAACAGGTTACGGGATCAACAGCACAGCTGGCGGCAGCTGCGGAAGAGATGTCCGCAGTCACCCTGCAAACCAGTCACGGTATTCAAAAACAACAATCACAAACCGACCAGTTGGCCACAGCCATGAACGAGATGGCGGCCACAGTACAAGAAGTCGCCCGCCACGCCATGGAAGCGGCGGGAGCTGCCTCTACAGCCAATGATGAATCATCTACAGGACGCGAGGTGGTTAATAATGCCGTCAACACCATTAACAGCCTTGCCCAGGCCATTAGTCGCTCTGCTGAAGCCATTCAGCGAGTAGAAGCCGACAGTGACCGCATCGGCACCGTGCTGGATGTGATTCGTGGCATTGCCGAACAAACCAATTTACTTGCTTTGAATGCAGCCATTGAAGCCGCCCGCGCCGGTGAACAAGGTCGGGGCTTTGCCGTGGTCGCCGACGAAGTACGTACGCTGGCCGGACGCACTCAGGAATCAACCCAGGAAATTCAGGCAATGATTGAATCCCTGCAAGCCGGCTCCAAAGAGGCTGTAGAACTCATGGATGAAAGTCGTGAGCAGACACAGATCGGCGTTGAGCAAACGGCAAAAGCAGGAGATGCCCTCACTGCCATCGCCGATGAAGTGGCGCGCATCAACGATATGAATACCCAGATTGCCAGTGCTGCCGAAGAACAAAGTGCCGTAGCCGAAGAAATCAACCAGAACGTGGTAATCATCAGCCAGGTGAGTGACGAATCAGCGCAGGGTGCCGAGCAGACTGCCCGGGCCAGTGAAGATCTGGCTAATCTGGCTGCTGAACTGCAACAAATGGTGACGCAGTTCAAAACCTGAAATATAACCCATTATCCTAAATTCTGGCCGCGTTGCGAATTTTTTACATCACTAAAAATAGTTGCCTCAAAAAATAGAACAGCAATACTGCACTGGCAGTGTGTAACACCGAGCTAATAAGTTTGAGTTTTTCTTAAAAAAGCAAAACACCATTATTAATAACCTCATCAATAACTTTATCTTGCCAAATCAACCGTCTGCTAAAGTTTTTCGCTGTTTCTGCCGACAGTGAGGAAAGACGGATTACGGTGTGCCATAAGAAGATATTTGGCTCACAACCAAAGGAACCTTACGCACACTTTCCATAAACATATAAAAGATTCCAAACTAATGAGCGGTCCACTTCACCTCAATAGCTACACCATCAAAGCCAAGATTTACAGCATATCAATAGTATTCATAGGCGCATTGGCTGTTAGCATCATCTATGCACTCAATAGCATGAATCAAATCGGTGAAGAATTAGCCGCGATTTCCGAGGAAAACATCCCACTGACACAAGTGATATCACAAATCACCATCCATCAATTGAAACAAGCCATCAACTTCGAGCGTGCCCTGCGCTTCGGAGAAAGAATGAATACTGAGACCAAAGCCGCAGCTCATTTCCGTGAATCCGTCGAAACATTCACTGATTTTTCCCAACAGATAAGTGAAGAATTCAGCAGCGGTGAACAAATTGCCCAAAAAGCCATAACATTTGCCCACAATGACAATGAACAACAGGAATTCAAACAGGTTGTTGACATTTTAACGCGAGTCAAAAAAGAACATGAAGATTATGTCAAGCATGCTGAACATACTATTGGATTAATCAAACAAGGCAGGTTACACGACGCTTTTGAAGCTGCGGAGAATATTGAAACGGAAGAAAAAGCCATCAGTCATGAGCTTGAAGCGCTACAAATAAAAATCGGGCAATTTACTGAAACGGCTGCCCTGAACGCGGAACAGCATGAAAAAAGTGCTTTTTCCACTCTGAGTGCTATTGGTATGGTTTCCGGGCTGCTGGGAACCATCATTGCATTTCTGGTAATCAGCAGTATTACCCGCGGTCTTCGTGATGCAATCCGTGTGGCCCAATCCGTAGCTGCGGGTAATCTGACTAAAGAAGTACACGTTGAAGGTTCTGATGAAATAGCACAACTGTTAAACGCCTTGAGTATTATGCGCAACAAGTTGCATCAAATAATCAATGAAATGAATCAGGCATCCACAGAGCTGGCGGCTTCGGCTGAAGAACTGGCAGCAGTTAGTGAAGATACCAACCGCACATTGCATGAACAGCAGTCCGAGGTACAACAGGCAGCAACCGCCATTAACGAAATGAGCGCCACCGTGCAGGAAGTTGCCAGAAACGCACAAGACACAGCCAATTCCGCTACACATGCCAGCGCGGAAGCTCATCTGGGTCAACAGGAAGTCAGCAATACCATTGATTCCATCAGCTCCCTGTCCACTGCTGTGGAAGACGCTACCCGGGTAATTCATCAAGTGGGCGAGGACAGCAGTGACATTAGTACAGTATTGGACGTGATCAAATCTATCGCAGAACAAACCAACTTGCTCGCGTTGAATGCCGCTATCGAAGCTGCCCGCGCCGGAGAACAGGGACGTGGTTTTGCCGTAGTCGCTGACGAAGTGCGCACTCTCGCCAAACGCACTCAAGAATCCACCAAAGAAATCGAGGGGGTTATCGTACGTTTGCAGGACAGTTCAAAAAATGCAGTTCATGCCATGGAGGATGGCCGCAGCCAGACCGAAGCCAGCGTAAAACAGGCCGCCAAAGCCGGTACCTCGCTGGAAACCATTACTCAGGCCATCAGCTACATCAGCGACATGAACACGCAGATCGCCAGCGCGGCGGAAGAACAAAGCGCAGTTGCAGAAGAAATTAATCGCAACATCACTGCCATCAGCGACGTTGCTGAACAGAACGCGGCAGCCTCGAACCAGATCACCGCCTCCAGCGAAGAACTCTCGCGACTAGCCTGTAACCTGCAATCCCATATTGCACAATTTGAGGTTTGATTTTTGTCAGCGGCTGATGTGTTGTAATCGTAAAGAAAAACAGAAACCTTTGCGGTCTCTTCGCAGTTGAGCGCTCACACTGGCTTTCTGAACGTTGTCTTCAAGCATTCCAAAACTCATTTTATTGACGACCAAGCAACATTCCAGCACTGCTTGCAGTCACATCCAGACGACAACCCAATAACGTTTGGACTACCAAAGCTTTCAACATGCATCCACATCAGTATCGCGCGGGAAAAATGAATAACACTGATTGGAAACGGGCTTGGAAGGAAACTAAGGAATGGAAATGTGCTCAGAGGAGCACACAACTAAAGCATACTTTTGGAGGGCGACTCCGATGGATAAGGTAAAAACGAAACTAACTAACAAGTCATCTGAACTGTTTTACTAATCATAATTTTGAATAACTTAACCCTGTTCAAACATACAGTTACTGACCGAAAATAGGAACATCCGACCACCTTCTGTCACTCATATAGAATCACTAGGCTACCACAAACCAGCGAAACAAGCTTGCGACAAGTTAACCAATTAATCAGATTCCGGCCAAAATCGAACATTGCATTTCTGTACTTAGAATTTCAATTTATGAAAATGCGAAACCTAATATTCCGCCTAAAACTTCCCCAGTTCAGCTTTAAGTATAGATTTAATCTCTCCACTTAGGCTCTCAAATTCCTCTAACCGATCAATATGTTCAAATAGTTCATTTTTCCTTTTCTCATTCTGATCTTGAGTTGTATCTTTTTCATCAAGCTCGGGCACCAGCTTTAATTGATCCCATAGCGTTAAAATCGCCTCAAAGCACTCTCGCTGTGCAGATGCTTTTGCTTTGCCGCGAGCAGAGCCTATGGCTGCCATTTTTTCAGCAATATAATGTGCCATCCATGCATTTATTTCATTACCGTTATTTTTTTCGAGATTTTTTTCTAACTTTTTCCCTAAGTACAAAAGACGTTCTTGTGTCTCTAAGTCGTCCATCTTTTGAGAGGATATAAATTTTTCTATATGGGGGGGTATATCCAACATCATTATCTTTATCCCTATATCTATCGGTGAACTGTCGACGAATATCTACCTGGATAGCTAAATCCATATCCAGCGTGCTTAATAAGGTCTTTAAAAACGTTAATGAGGCCTGCAAGCGTTTACCCTTGCTGCAATAGTCGTTATCTTCCCGCTGCGGTTTATCCTCACTCCATAACTGACTGCATAGCATAACTTTATCAGTGTCAGTATCGTACCAATAGCGGTTTTCGTTATCAGGTGTTAGCTTGAACTCTGATACAATCTCCCGATTAAGCGTGATGGGCGGGTAATCCAGCGAGCCTGCATAAGGGTCAAACTCGTCAACCCTGTCATGGCAATCGCCTTGTGTATACCAACCTTTCAACTTGAATGAATGATCGGCACGATCGTCGTAATCCCGACTATCAAAATGTGCAAGACTTTTACTGTCCGGCACATCACTTTGGTGGTAGATAACAGCACGCTGTAATGACGCGGAGGCCCCGCTTGGCACCAGTCTGCTTGAAATGTATATGGATTCATTATGACCATCGCGATACTCGTTCCAGGAACCGGCAACGTTTAACCACGTTTGGCCCTGTTGTTCAAAGAGTAATACATCGAGAAAGTCTTTGGGCCAGATCTGCCAGCGCCAGTCATTGTCCGTCTTATCGTTTAGCCATTGCCTGCGCACAGCAGGGATAAAGTCTCGCCTGTCAGCTAACCAGCTTCCAATATTTCGGGTTAAAAGATGACGATCCAACCAATCTTGCCATTCATCATCATGCCAATCGCAAGAATGAATAACAGGCATGGCCTTCAATAATTTGGCAGCAACCGCCATCATGACGTGGTATGACAGATAGAAACTGTAGTCGTCGGTTTTCGGATAGCTTGAATGACTATGCCAGGTACTTCTATCTCTCCGGTTATTCCAGAGTTCCTGTCGAGGATCGCGGATATAGCGCTCCGCAAAAGAAAGCCGCCAATCCTTTAATACGACTTCGGCAGCTAATTCCTCAACCTGTTTGCCAGGCACTTTAAAGACATCGCCTAAAGGCTCAAACCAATAACGGTCAAAGTCATGGCCAAAAGACAAGTCTAGCGATGTATCGACATTACCTTGCTGGTGCCAGGGGGTATCACGCTTTTCGTAATAATCTTCGGCTATTTCTATTGGAAATGGTGTTTTACCTACTTGCTTCAACTGGTGGATAATATTGGGCTTATAGGCTGTTGGTGTAACCTGCGCGATAGCTAAAGCAATAGCTGCGGCATACTGCTGTATTAAAATATGTGCTTCACCTTGCAATGCAATATCGCAGAATATTTTACTATGCTTGGTCAATAAAGCAGGGGTATCAGCCGCACAGCGTGCCAGCGCTACAAGAAAATACTGTTTAGCGTGCATGATGTAGAAGGGGTGATTGCTACTAATAAACGCGTCAACTTGCCCACTGCACATCCATGTTATCAATGCATCGATTTCCTGCTGGCAGCCTAATTGATATAGGCGCCTAACCGCATGGGCTGCACACCAACGCTCGCATGATTCAGGTGAGCCTAAACAACCCCAGATATAGCCTGTTAGCGATGCAGTGATTTTCTCAGGTGGGTGCAGCTCAGCTCTCCACAGGCCATCGGCATAGTCACTCTCAATATGAAGCTCAAATCGGGTCAGTGCAAAGTCAAACAGAGCTTCCGCTTCTTCCATCGTTAATTCTTGTGCGCAGGAGCCGGCAAAACCATAAAAGGTACTGGCAGATTCCAGACCATTGGATTCCGACAAGCTTTTTAGCACCCCCTCCCTGACAGCATTAAGCGTAGTATCATCTGCTCCAATATCTCTTAATACCCAATGGCGGTGGTAGCAGCGAATAAAGTCATCGGGGTAACGTTCCGCGATAGTTTTAACAATATTAGGCCAAGCTTTCTGTACACCCAGTTTTTTCTTTAATGTATCTGGAAAGGTTCGTAATGCTGTACGGATTTCATAAAAATCTAAATATTCAGCATTGGCAATCAACGATAAATATTTAACAGCATTGGTATTGGATACTTTACTGGCTGCATATTGCCATAAGTCTTTAACATCCCTCGGAGCTTCCAACGCTTCAAACCTATCCAATGCTTTGCGTAAACCATCATCAGAGAGAAAATTAATATCACCATATAATTCTTCACAACTGCCGTGAGTATTGTCTTCTTCGCGCAACGAACTCCTTGGTCTCGATTTATCGGCCTCTTTTTCTTTGCCAATCAACATCTCCAATTGCTTCAATGCCTCATGATGGAGGCAGTGTGTTCTAGCCAGCTTGTCGATAGACTGCCACTTATCACCGGTAATCCCGCGTTTGCGATAGTTTGTCACCAAATCATTAAAAATAATTTGCTGTTTTTCTACATCCGTTTCCTTCTCGATACATTTGCTAGCAAAAGCCACCAAGTCATAGTCAAACGGCATAGCCGCTGCTGCCCAGGCTGAAGTAGGAGAAATGGCATTGTCATTCAGTGCTGTTTCAAGTAAAGCCGCAAACATGCGTCCTGAACGCCCAACAGCTCGATCATTCCAGCGGCTGGCAATTGCAAACGCTGATGTAGGGCATAGGCGGAAGCAAGTTGTCATCGCCTCATCCCTGTCCCAATGCTTTTCTCTTGTTACAGTATTGCCAATCAACTCAGCACAACGCATAAAACGGTAGGCCTGCTCTGGCCCCAGATTCCCACCAGTGGCACAGTACTTGGCAATACTAACCACAGCTTCCCATCGTTCAACGGCTTCATCACCAAAGCGCGAAACTACTTCTATGGCTTTTTCAAAATAAACTTCGGCATCGGCTTCACTGGATGCCAGTACGGCCCGCGACAACAAGATAAGACCATTGGCATTTTCCACAGGCCCTTCTTCTTCATCAACAATCTGTAAGGTTTGATAACACGAGTCTTCAAGACTATCGGCGATAGCCTGTAATCGATTGTTCCGGTTAGCTATCCGTAGTGCGCGCAATTTATCAGGATGACGAAACTTAAGGCCGCCACTTTGTATACCTTCAATCAGCTTATTGAGCTCTGAGTCCACATTGCCTTTTGCCAACAGCAGATTAAAAAAGCGTGCATCGGTAATTTCAAAAGGGAGAGGATCATACTCCCGGTAGCGCCCACTTAATTTTTGCGAAGATATTTGCTGAGCTTTCTTATGCCATTTATCAATAGACAGACGTTTTCCTGCTAACAATTTCGCCCTGACCATATACCAAGGTAGTAGCGATTCCATGACCCTATTGGCTTCCTTTAACTCCTCATTATCTCGATGGGACTGCTCCTCTTTTTGCCAGCACTTTGGCGTAATGTCGGCAACAGATAAATCGTAATTATTCTTAATGCAGGCACGGATTGAGATACTTCGAAAGAAGTTGGTTCTATATTCACTATGCCAATCATCCTTAATTGTATAAATTCTTGGCTCATCGATATAGTGATTTAGTGCACGCCTGATATTAGCTGCTGGTAGTTTATTGATAATGCAGGCTTCAAAAAATGACAAATAAGCACTGGCACTGATACGGTATTGGTCAAAGGCGTCATTGGGCTTATCCAGCCACTTTCCCGGCCCAATAATTTTACTCAATATGCGTGCCAGACATTTTTTGTCTGGTGTTCGGCCCACTTTTAACAGTTCATGATTTATCGCAATAACTAGGCTCGGACAGTCCTTGCCATACAGTGCCATTCTCTCCAGCACTGCGAATTCTGATGCATCTGTAAGTCTTTCTGCAAATTCAAGCATCACTCGGTAAATTAATTCGTCGGAGCGCCAGCGTCGTATAAACTCAACGGCGGATTCTTCGCCATCAAGCTGATAGTGGCAAAAAAGCATGGTCAATATATCGCTATCTTCTAACCTATCATTCCCAAGAGCGTTTTCTTCCTTATCTCGTTCTTCAAAATAACGCTTCAACCAGTGCCAGCCTGAGCGCAAATAACTGCGCGCCTCTCCTTCGCATTCTGGAATTGACGATAACATTGCGGAGGAATACAGGGCTTCGGACCCGTTCCACGCACCACACATATTGCGTTGGTGAGCCAGCTCCATCACCCGTTGTTCTGATAAGAAACGAGTAGCGAGATCGATATTCTCGGATAAAATTCCCAGTTGTCGATCACTACCAGCCACCTCTTCACCCGCTCGCAGGGCTATTTTACAGGCATCCGCATAGTGCTTATCTTTTAGTGCGGCCTTAAACGCAAATTGCAGGCGGTAAACTTGAATATTTCTTGCGTCGACAGGGTTATCTGTTGGCAGCTTATCTTCTGACAAAGCCAGTGCTATCAGTTCGTTATATTGTCCGGATTTTAACAGTAACGAAGGCAGTGCTTCTGCCACATAAGAAAAGTCATCAGCTAACGGTTTCAATCTGGAAATATAGGTTTTGATTTGCTCTGGTGTAGCTGCAAAGGTATTGGTAAACCAGGTTTCCGTTGGCTCATCCCGGAACTGCACATAGTTATCAATTAACCAGAGCGGTCTGCCAAAATCAGCAATAAAGCTTTTCACTGTCGCTACATCCGTACTTGATACAGCTGCTAATACCTCAAGAGGAACAAAGGGCGGAAGCGATGCCAAGCCAGTACATATATCTTCGACATGCTGTTCAAAGCTCTGTGGATATAAAGCTTTTACCTTGGCAACTGCACTTCTAAGTTGCTCCTCAATTAAATCATCAACGGTTTTACCACCTGCCCCCAGATAGGCTAGGACTTCTCCAATGAATTGTTTGCCAAGAGCTAATGTATTGGCCTGAACGCGCGGATTACCATCGGTCAATCGGCGGAATTCAACAGCATCTTTCAGGCAAGCATCAGGGTATTTGGTCTGAAGGTATTGAAGAGATTCTTTGTCACTAAATGGCTCAATTTCTACTTGTAGAATTGAATCAGGCGGGTTGAATAGATGAACACGCTCTGGCCTTGACAGGTAGACAACCCGACAACCTTCAGGCAGTGTTTCTCGCAACAGATGGCTGGCAAAGCAGCGATCACCAAATTCTCGCGCAGCCATCTCTGCGTTATCTACCGCATCAAATAGGATAATCAATAAAGCGTCTTTATTGCTTTCGCGTAGTTTTTCAATCGCCTGCGATAATCGCAACAAAAATGCCTGAGTTAACTTGTCATCCTGATCCCGCTTAACAGGTATCATCGGCTCACATAAACCCTGCTGGGCGAGTTGATTTGCAACCTGCACATATGCGTCGCAGACCCTGTGCCTGTGTTCGCTGAGCTTGCGGTATCCACCATTGCCAAAACAGTCATAGGCCACGGCCAAAGAGCCATCGCCGAAACGATCAATCAACTGATTGCAGGTAATGGATTTGCCTGTGCCAGCTATAGCCTTAAATATCAAAAAAGATGATTTCAGATCAATAATCGATTGATACAGATCGTCATGTTGTTCACGCGCAATAGGTACCGATAATTGTTCAAACAAAGGCGGCGCAGGGAAGAGATCTTTTTCCGAGGTTTGCTCAAACTGTTCCAGCACATCATCTTTGTTAATATCTTTCCGGGTGCTTTTGGGTTCAATACGCGTCCTGACTAACTCAACAAGACTAAGCAATGGTTTAGTATCGCTGGCCTCACATGTCAGCCTGGCAAGCTCCCGATGAAGCTCATGCTTTTGCGCATCATAATCACCTTCGCCATCAATAAGTTGTAGACAACGGCAAAACGCTGTCAGCTTTTTTCCTTTCAGCTTGGTATAGGCTTTTATGGTTTTATCAAAATTTGTACCACCGGATTCACCAGAGGCCAACTTCATTACCGATTTTTTGAATTGTGGGCTAATCGGGCGATTGGTAACAATAGTAAATTTTATGCTGGAAAAATTGTGCGGACTTTTATCCAAATGCCTAAAGCGACTGGCAAACCCCTCGACAGTCTCTTTAAGGCCGCTCAGAGTAAAGTTCTTATCAAGTTGTGTCGTAGAATGCTTTAACTGGAAGTATTCAACGGATTGGCCGTTGATATCATCAGCGCTATATTCAGCGGTATCAATAACATATTCTCCCCCCAGCTTTGGCTCTTTGGAACCCTCTATCGTGATCTGATCTAGGTTGGAGTTGAAATCCAGTAAACGTAGGCAACGTCTAGCCGCCCAGCGGTAGTGAAATGTATCTCCCGCTCTGGAATAGATAAGCAAATCGGGAGAGACTGCCTTTTTATTCGGTTGAGATTTCTTTTTCTTTGTCATTTATCCATTTTTATAGAATACAGCTCCAAGCATTTGTTTGAGTTTGAGGGCATGCCCCTATCTTCCTCTTGATATCACTAATGACCGCTTAGGGTCGACTCCGGCCATCCATCGACTAAACGCAAATGTCGATTTCAGTATTAACTCACCATTTATTGATTCTATTTGAGCAGCTCTTAAAGCAACCATGCTAGCAATCTGACACCGACAACCAAAGCTACTAATCGTCATTTATCATATTACGAAGGTCGAGCGGCTCTGAGAGAGAGAATGTCGCCTCGCACGTTTCTTCCCACTGTTCCTGACTCTCTTTTTCCTTTTTTTGCCGTACTTCCGGAGATAGTGTGGCAATCTTATCCATGTGGGAGTTGTACATCATTCGAGCGACCGGGATAACAATCGCGACCAGTAAAAAACCTGCAAAATAATCATCAAAAAGCACATTCAGTCCGGGCAGAAACTGACCGAATACCGCGATGATTCCAACCACTATCAGCAGACCACAAATTTCCTTTAATGTACGCATATCTCTTTTTCTCTTGACCCGTTAGCTTACATCACTATTTGCCTCGACCAATTTGACATATTCATTCAAGCTATGCCCTTCTCGTCTCATTTATTTTATCGGCGGCTCCAATAAAAACAAACGAAAGGATAGAAATTCACTATCGAAGCAAATTCGGCATCTTCCCGTTACGCAGCTCATCTATCACTTTCTCGGATAGTTTCCATGGGTCACCTTTTTATTCGGGCAACCAGTTCTGTCCAAACATTATTGAAGGCGTCCATGGCATCGTCATCATTAAATTGTACCCCTTCAGGCAACAGCGGCGCGATACCTTCGGTTTCCGCGAATTTGCCTGGCGGTTTACCAATGTCGCGGCCCGTGCCCTGATGGGTCTCGGCCGCCGTCCCGACTATCACACCATCGTCCGTTATGTGACCATGATCGAGCCGCTGCTCACCGACTATTTCCACCTGTGGCTGGACAAGGAAGCACCTGAGGATTGGAAACAAGGGGTGCAGCGGATCGAGGGAAACCTCAACGAGAAAACCCTGCCCATGGCACTGCGGGGCCGTGATTTTCATGCCATTGCCCTCACCCAATACGCCAAGGAACACAATCTCTCCAATCCCGTGGCGGATGGCTTGCCCAGCGCCTTCGAATACGACAAGACCTATTTCGACAAGCTCACCGCCAGCCTGCTGCCTCTGCTGGAAAAACTCACCAGCGGCCGCATCGGCGCACTGCTGTCTCCCTACTACATAGACGGTGCTGATTGCCGGCCAGCTCTACAAACACGGCGATACCCAGGGGGCTACCCACGCTCGATGGTCACACCAGCGTCAAGAAGACCATCCACGCCGACGAATTCATCCCGCTGCTCAACAAGACCGGTGGCGCGGGATTCCAGGTCACCGCCTACGCGCAGAACGCCAGCGATCTCGAGACCGGTATCAGGGATCGCGCCAAGGCAGAACGAGATCACCGCCTGCACCCTGACCGACCAGCTCCCCAAGGCGCGCGTCTATACCAAGCTCGCCGCTTCCTAGGTCACCGATAATAATGATCCAGGCACCAGCACCGATTTCACCACCCGCAACGAGGATCGGCTCACCGAAACGGAGATGGATATGCTCACATCGGTCGACCTGGTGCAGCTGCCCAAAGACCAGGCCTGCGCACTGCTGGAAGACGGTCAGCTCTACAAGCTGCGACTGCCCCTGCCTGGCAGTGACCCATTGCTACCGAAAAACATGGAAGCCATCCGCCGGGAACGCCTCGCCTTTTATGAAATGGAGCATGGCTGAGCAACCGCGACTGACAGGCTTGTTATGGCTGGCCAAGTGGTTCTTTCTGCTATCTCTTTTTATACTGGTCGTGGACATCTTCTGTGTGTTTGTCCTCAGGTCCCCCAATGGCGCGCGCCACCTGGAATCCGTCTTTCATACTCGACCTGCACCCCCCCCCAGGTGGCTTTTCTGGTCGATGTTACCCAGGCTTTCTATGAGCAGGTATTTGTCTCAACGGGCATTGATAGTACATTGCGGCAATCCGGCGCTGAAACACTGGCTATACAGCACACGACTTCGCAAACACTCTGTGGCCGGTCCTGGAAACGGCCATGATCGACCTGAAATTGTTTGCCCTTCGGGTTGGTATTCTGATCTTGACGCTACCCTTCCTGATACTGATCACTGCCGTGGCCGATGGCTTTGTTGGCTGGTACCTACACCGTACCGGTGGCGAACGGGAATCCGGCTTTATCTACCATCGCGCCAAACGAGGCCTGGCGTGGAAAAGAGCATGGCGCGCGGCAGGTGTTACTCGGGCACAAGAACGGTGACATCACGACCCACTACTCGGCAGCAGAACTGGAGGAACTGATTGCAAGAGCCGAACGGGTTTGCGGACAGAGTGTCCACAAAACGCCCACACTGACTTTACTTAAAAGAAAAATGGGCTAGAAGAAATCTTCCAACCCATTGATTGCACTACTAAATAATGGCGCGCCCGGAAGGATTCGAACCTCCGACCGCCTGGTTCGTAGCCAGGTACTCTATCCAACTGAGCTACGGGCGCGTAAAAAAATGGCTAACGTCAAATGACAAGACCAAAAGAGCCGGGGAATATACCGGCTCCGTCATTCAGTTGCAAGGGAACGGGTGAACTTGTTGTCCTTCCTCTAAAATCAATTACTTGCCACTCATTTAAAAATGGCGGAGAGCGAGGGATTCGAACCCTCGATACGTTGCCGTATACGCCCTTAGCAGGGGCGCGCCTTCAGCCACTCGGCCAGCTCTCCCAGTCACAACAACGCAATTATCTGCGAACGCAACAAGGGCGCTATTCTCCCAGAATTGAGCGCAATAGAAAACCCACTCCGGCGACTCTTTCCGATGAAATAGCTAACTATTCAACCTTCCGCAACAACTTCGCCAAATAGGTTGGCAAGTATGGAGTGGTGTTTCGTCAAATGAACGACAAAAACGACACAGGGGAGGCACTGCAATTACGTCTACAAAATACTGCTAACACACCTGTTGAACAGCAAACGGGCAACCGCTGCTATAGAACCCCCCGAAAAATCCGCGTTACGATGCAGATTCTTTCGATGCCTTTTCATTTTGGATACGTTCGTAAATTTCTTCACGATGTACAGATACTTCTTTGGGGGCGTTGACCCCAATACGGACCTGGTTGCCTTTGACGCCCAGGACAGTTACGGTGACGTCATCTCCAATAATCAGGGATTCACCCACGCGTCGCGTCAAAATTAACATGCTTATCTCCTTGTTTACTTCAAACTCTCCATCACGTCCCTGCTGGCCCGCACTGAAGAAACCATCGGCATTTTTTGCCTAAACTACAGACTCGATTCGCACTTGCGTACACCAACCCACACTGTCCTTGTGCGAAACTGCATGCGCATTCACTACTGCGATACTTCGATTGACTGCTCCAACCCAAAACCGCTGTGCAATGCTCGCACACCCAGCTCCAGATACTTTTCATCTACCACCACTGAAATTTTGATCTCGGAGGTAGATATCATACGAATATTAATGCCCTCATTGGCCAGAATTTCAAACATCTGACTGGCGATACCTGCGTGTGAACGCATCCCCACACCCACCAGTGAAATTTTGACAATCTTGTCGTCAGCGCTCACTTCACGGGCTCCCAGGTCTTTGGTGACCTGCTCCAGCACGGTCTGCGCCCGCTGAAAATCATTGCGATGCACCGTGAAGGTAAAGTCTGTGGTGCCATCAGCACCCACGTTCTGGATAATCATATCCACTTCGATATTTGCTGCGCCTACTGGACCTAGAATCTGGTGTGCAACACCGGGATGATCCGGTACACCCTGCACCGTCAACTTGGCTTCATCTTTGTTAAATGCGATTCCCGAAATCAACGCCTGCTCCATGCCTTCTCCCTCGTAACTGATCAGCGTTCCTGTTTGTTCAATGCCAACATCCTCAAAACTGGACAGTACCCGCAGTGGTACATTGTATTTACCTGCAAACTCCACGGCGCGAATCTGTAATACTTTGGAACCCAGACTAGCCATTTCCAGCATCTCCTCAAAGGTGATGCGGTCCAGCCGTCGCGCCTTTGGCTCTATTCGCGGATCGGTGGTGTAAACCCCATCCACATCGGTGTAAATCTGGCATTCATCGGCCTCTAGTGCTGCGGCTAAAGCCACTGCGGTGGTATCCGAGCCTCCACGCCCCAAGGTCGTGATATTGCCGTGTTCATCAATACCTTGAAAACCGGCTACCACCACTACCTCATCAGCGTCCAACGCCTCACTTACCCGCTGCTGGTTGATGTCCACAATGCGCGCTTTGTTGTGCGCAGCGTCGGTACGGATACATACTTGCCCCCCCGTAAACGACCGTGCAGCAACACCCTGTTTTTTCAGTGCCATGGCCAACAAAGCAATCGTCACCTGCTCACCTGTGGACAACAGCACATCCAGTTCGCGGCAATCCGGTTGCGGTTGAATCGCCGTCGCGAGTTCCATTAACCGGTTTGTTTCACCACTCATAGCGGAAACAACGACGACTACTTTATGGCCCTGCGCACCAAAAGCTGCAATTTTTTCAGCAACATGCTCAATGCGTTCCACCGAGCCCACTGATGTACCACCGTATTTTTGAACAATCAGCGCCATGCCGACAGCTCACTACAAAGATGCAAATTTAACACTACTTTATACTCGCTTGAAGAACATTGTAGGACAATTCTTACACAATAGACAAGAAATTCATTTTCATGCACAGCATTGGTGCAATTCTCGGGGTTTTATGGTGCAAGCGCGACTCGTCAATTTGCCGTTAACTGCGATTTCACCCAGTCCGGTACAGCCTGTAATGCCGCATCCAGGCCTGATGGATCTTTGCCACCTGCCATCGCCAGATCAGGGCGGCCTCCCCCCTTCCCGCCCACCTGTTGTGCAACAACATTGACCAGATCACCTGCACGCACGCGCGTGGTCTCCGCTTTAGTAACGCCCGCCACGAGGCTAACCTTGCCACCGTCCACCGCCGCCAACACCACCACTGCCGTGCCCAGTTTGTTTTTCAACTGATCCACTGTGTCACGCAAAGACTTAGCATCACCACCTTCCAGTTTCGCCGCCAGTACCTTGATACCCTCGATCTCCACTGCCTGCGCAGCCAAATCACCGCCCTGACTACTGGCCAGCTTGGCTTTTAATTGCTCCAGCTCTTTTTCCAGATGACGGCTGCGCTCGATAAGTTGCTGCGTTTTGGCTTGTACCGTGCCGCTGTCGGCTTTTAACAAAACGGCAATTTGCGCCAGATTTTTTTCCGTTTCGCCGATATAGCGCAACGCACCCTCTCCTGCCACCGCCTCTATACGCCGTACACCTGCGGCCACGCCACCTTCGGAGGTAATTTTGAACAAACCAATATCGCCTGTGCGCTTAACATGGGTACCACCGCACAGCTCCACGGAAAAATCACCCATCCTCAGTACGCGTACCACGTCACCATATTTTTCACCAAACAGCGCCATGGCACCGGAAGCCTGGGCTTCTTCCTGCGACATCAATTTTGTTTCCACAAGCGAATTGGCACGAACCTCACGATTGACCCGTGCTTCGATTTCCGCCAGCTGCCCCGAGGTAATCGCCTCAAAGTGGGAAAAGTCAAAACGCAACCGCTCAGCTTCCACCAGCGAGCCCTTTTGCTGTACATGCTCGCCCAATATCTGGCGTAGCGCTGCATGCAATAAATGCGTTGCTGAATGGTTACAGGCAATGTCCTGCCTGCTTTGCTCATCCACCTTCGCCCTGGCATCCACGCCTACCATCACACTGCCGGATTGCACTGTCACCCGGTGCAAAAAAGCATCGCCCTGTTTTTGTGTATCCCGCACCGTAAGTTGCGCACTACCTGTTGTCAGCACACCACAATCACCCACTTGACCACCAGATTCTGCATAAAAAGGCGTGCGATCCAGCACTAACAGACCTTCATCACCCGCAGCTAATTGCTCAGTTTCGGCACCGTCACGAAACAGTGCCACTACCGTGCCATTGTCCTGTAAGTGATCGTACCCAGTGAATTCCGTCCGCCCATTGATGGCTAGCCCTTCACCTGTTGTAATACCAAAACTACTGGCCGCACGCGCACGCTCACGCTGTGCCTCCATTTCCTGCTCAAAACCTTTCATGTCCAGAGTCAATCCCCGTTCACGGGCAATGTCAGCGGTAAGATCAACGGGAAAACCGTAGGTGTCATAAAGTTTGAACACCGTCTCTCCAGCGATTTCTTTACCGGAGAGGTTCGTCACGGCTTCTTCAAGGATGCCCATGCCATGATCCAATGTTTCTGCAAAGCGTTCTTCTTCCTGTTTCAGCACACGCTCTACTTGCGGTTGGCCTTTGACTAATTCCGGATAGGCCTCACCCATTACTTCGCTTAACGCCACAACCAGTTTGAAGAAAAACGGCTCGCGCAGACCCAGTTTGTGACCATGACGAATGGCACGGCGAATAATCCGCCGCAACACATAACCACGGCCTTCGTTGGAGGGCGCCACACCATCCACCACCAAAAAGGCACAGGCGCGGATGTGATCAGCGATAACCCGCAAAGAGGTATTGCCAAGATTCTTTTCTCCGGCCAATGTGGCAATGGCTGCAATAAGATGTTGAAACAGGTCAATATCGTAATTGTTATGCACACCCTGCAACACAGCAGCAAGGCGTTCCAGACCCATGCCGGTATCCACAGAGGGATGTGGCAATAAATTCATGTCGCCTGCGGCATCACGGTCAAATTGCATGAACACGAGATTCCAGATTTCGATATAACGGTCACCGTCTTCTTCCGGTGTGCCCGGCGGACCACCGGCTACATCCGCTCCATGATCATAAAAAATTTCCGAGCAGGGTCCGCAGGGGCCAGTGTCGCCCATGGACCAGAAGTTATCACTTTCGTGTTTTTTGCCGCCGGGCTTGTCGCCGATGCGCGAAAACCGTGCAGGATCAACACCGATTTCATTCAGCCAGATATCAGCCGCTTCGTCATCTTCGGAATAAATGGTAATCCACAGGCGATCTGCGGGCAGTTTGACGACGACGGTAAGAAATTCCCAGGCAAACCGGATGGCTTCACGTTTGAAATAATCGCCAAAACTGAAGTTGCCCAGCATCTCGAAAAAGGTGTGATGACGGGCAGTGTAGCCGACATTTTCCAGGTCATTATGCTTGCCACCCGCTCGCACACAACGCTGCGAACTGACAGCACGTTTATAACTGCGTGTGTCCTGCCCGGTAAAGACTTCCTTGAATTGCACCATGCCCGCATTGGTGAACAGCAGAGTGGCGTCATTGGCAGGCACCAGCGGGCTGCTGGGCACTAACTCATGGCCATGCTGGTGAAAATAGTCTAAAAACAGTTTACGAATATCTGCGCTTTTCATTGTGTTTGTTAACCTGTTCCACCCGCGCATAGTTGTTATTGCGCTATCTAATTGTAGTTATTTGCTGTTAAACATCATTCAGCACCTCCCGAATCTGCTCAGAGGTAAACCCCCGATACTGAAGAAAACGGGCCTGACGGGCCCGTTCTTTGAAATCCTCCGGCAGCGCATCCCCAAAGCGTTTGCTACGTACCTGTGCGGCACGCTCAAACCACTGAGGGTCCCCAATATCGAGGTAAGCGGCCTGTATTTTCTCACTCACGCCGCGTTCGCGCAATTCTGACTGAATACGCTGTGGACCACGACCATTATTGCAGCGATAACGCACGAAGGCTTCGGTGAAACGCGCATCACTCACCAGCCCTTCGTCCGCTAACTGTGCAACCACTTCGGCCACAATATTCGTATCGTAATCCCTGGCCTCCAGCTTTTTCTGCAATTCAGCCACAGCGTGTTCACGCCGCATCAGTAAATCCATGGCTTTCTTGCGTATCTTGTTATGAATTTTGAGGCACTGCGGTTCCGATGATAACAGCGAGTCACCGACTCCTGCCGCCTCTTCCTGTGCCCGATTCATGATTCTCAGGCCTCGGTCTCAGCACTTTCATCGGCGGCCTTGCCAGCAGATTTTTTTGCGGGTTTATCCGTAACATCCGGCAATAATTTGGCGCGCACCTGGGCTTCTATTTCCTCAGCAATATGCGGGTTTTCTTTCAAATAGCCGCGTACGTTGTCTTTACCCTGGCCAATACGGTCACCGTTGTAGCTATACCATGCACCGCTTTTATCAATAATACCTTCCTGCACACCGAGAGTAATAATCTCGCCCTCACGAGAAATACCTTCGCCGTAGAGAATATCAAACTCGACTTTTTTAAACGGGGGGGCCACTTTGTTTTTCACCACTTTGACGCGGGTCTCGTTACCCAGAATCTCATCGCCTTTTTTCACTGCGCCAATACGACGAATATCCAGACGCACCGAGGCGTAAAATTTCAGCGCATTACCACCAGTGGTGGTTTCGGGATTACCAAACATCACACCAATTTTCATACGAATCTGGTTGATAAAAATCACCAGCGTATTGGACCGTTTGATATTGGCAGTGAGTTTACGCAAAGCTTGTGACATCAATCGCGCTTGCAGGCCAACGTGATGATCACCCATGTCACCCTCAATTTCGGCTTTCGGTGTCAGTGCTGCCACAGAATCCACCACCACCACATCCACTGCACCGGAACGCACCAGCATATCGGTGATCTCTAATGCCTGTTCGCCGGTATCCGGCTGCGAAACCAGCAATTCATCCACATCCACACCCAGCTTGCCCGCGTAGCTTGGGTCCAAAGCATGCTCAGCATCCACAAAGGCTGCTGTGCCTCCCAGTTTTTGGA